>JADKFU010000005.1:2074152-2381094 GCA_016717285.1 Chitinophagaceae bacterium | reverse complement strand
TTGGTATTTCAGCAGGTGGTGCAGCAACAACAGAGAACATTTTTAAGAATACCATTTGTGATATTTCCGGCAGCAATGCAAGCAGCACTGTAAATGGTATTTTAATTTCTGCAGGAACAACAGTAACTCTCAGCAATAACAGAGTTGGGGATTTACGTGCTCCGTCAGCAAATGCTGCCAATCCGATTAATGGTATCAATATAACAGGTGGTACTACAGTTAATGTTGTCGACAACACGGTAAATTTAGCAGCCACAAGTAGCGTTACTTTATTCGGTTCAAGCGCGATTTCGGTTTCTACAACACCCACCGTTACATTTAACAACAACATTTTTGTTAATACATCTTCTACTGTTGGAGCAGGTTTAGCAGTTGCTTACAGACGTTCTACTGCAACTATCGGAACTTATGGTGCAACTTCAAACAGAAATGATTTTGCTGCTGCTACTATTTATACTGATGGTACCAACACCTTCACCGCCATTGGTCCTGGTGCAGGTACATATAAAAACTTTGTTTCTACACGTGATGTTAATGCAATTTCAGTAGCACCTTCTTTCCTGAGTACTACTTGTGGTAATGCCAACTTCCTCAAGATAGATCCTGCAACAGCCTCACAATTAGAAAGTGGTGGAGCAAATCTCGCTGGTATCACAGATGACTTTGAAGGCACGATCCGCCAGGGAAATCCGGGTTACCTTACTCAAACAAATGGAGGAGGAACTGCACCTGATATTGGAGCAGACGAATTTGATGGTATACCTGCACCCGTATGCACAGGTATTCCAGCAACTTCAACCATTAATGGTGCGGCATCAGTTTGTACCGGCACGGGAACAACTTTGTCACTTAGTGTTGTGTATACAGATCTTTCAATCACCTATCAGTGGAGGTCAAGTACCACACCTGGTGGCCCTTACCTTACGAATATGGGTACAGCAGCTACCCAGGCAACTGGTAATCTTACTGTTCCAACTTATTATGTATGCGATGTTATTTGTAACAACGGAGGTCCATTTACAATGACTACGGTTGAAAAATCGGTCTTAGTAAATCCTTTGCCTTCAGTGACAGCTTCTCCAACATCTGCCAGCTATTGTACACCTGGTGGCAGTGCTGTTAGTTTAACAGCAAGCAATGCTTCAACTTATACATGGGCTCCGGCAGCAGGGTTAAATCTTACAACGGGTGCTTCTGTAAGTGCCACACCTTCGTCCACTACAACCTATACAGTAACGGGAACGGATGCAAATGGTTGTGTTAATACAGCTACTGCCGCAATAACAGTTGCAGTAACTCCGCAAAATGTTTTAGCTACAGCCACCCCTTCAGCTATTTGCAGTGGTGGTACTTCAAATCTTACTTCGTCAGCTTATGTGCAGAACACAGCATCACTTGCGAATACGTACACTTTTGCAGGGGCAACTGGTACATATGTAGCAATTTCCGGAACATCTGCAGGAGCTTCGGCTATCGGCGATGATGTTGGGGTTGGCAATCTGCCCATTGGCTTTAGTTTTAATTATAATGGAACTTCTGAAACAGTTTTCGCAGTTTCTTCCAATGGAATGATTCAATTGGGCAATACATCCCCTACGATTACCGGCTTTTCAGCTAATGCGCTTGCTACCACAGCCAAAATTATTGCTCCGCTTTGGGAAGATAATAATACAACAGGCGGGGCTGTAGAATATCTCACCACCGGAAGTGTTGGAAGTAGAATTCTAACGGTGCAATGGACAGGTATGCACGTTGGAAGTTCCGGTAACTCAGGACAGCCAACCATTTCTTTACAGGTAAAATTATACGAAACCACTGGCATCATTCAATTCATTTATGGTGCTACCAGTGCTGCCTTTACAAGTACTACTGCTTCAATAGGTATTTCAGGAGCTTCAGGTAATTACAGAAGTGTAACACCTTTGAGCCCGCCAAATACTTCTACTACCTCGACCGTCACAGAAAATACATCCGTTTCATCAGCAGTTAATTTCCCAACAGGAACAACTTATACATTTACTGCACCATCACTTTCACTGTCCTATGCATGGTCTCCTTCAGGCGATGTCGTAAGTGCTTCCAGCCAAAATACTGCAACCAATGCATTGCTTGCAACAGAAACATTTACCGTTACTGCTTCTAATGGTGGTTGTTCAGCAACAGCTACAGCCACTGTATCATTGGCTGGTACGATGAGTGTAGCGGTAAACAGCCCAACTATTTGTTCGGGCAATTCCGCAACTCTTACAGCAGTAGTAACCGGTGGGGCACCAGCATTTACATACACCTGGGCTCCGTCTTTAGGATTGACACCAACAACAGGTGTAAGTGTTTCAGCGAATCCTACTGCTACAACAATTTATACCGTAACCGCAACAGACTTGTGTGGAACGATTGCAATGGGAACCAGTACGGTCACAGTTAATCCAACACCGTCAGCTTCTATTTCTCCAGCCGGTCCGATCTCAACTTGTACTGTAGGAACACAAGTGCTTACAGCAAGCACTAACGGAGTTAGCCCAACCTATCAGTGGGCGCGTAACGGAACAAACATCGTTGGAGCAACAAACGCTACACACACTCCCGCCACATCCGGTTCCTACACAGTAATAGTTACTGATGGACCTTGCAGTGGAACATCAACAGCGGTTTCAGTAACAGTAAATCCTACACCGTCAACAGTAACCGTTACACCGTCTCACTTCAACTATCTGTAACGGTGGCTCAGTCGGCTTAACTGCAAGCGGTGGAACCACTAGCGGATCGGGAAATGCGACTTTAGGCACCGGCACTTCACTTACCGGAGCAATAACACAACCTACAGCATTCTGTAACCGTTGGGCACAATATTGGAATCAAACCATTTATACGCAAACAGAATTACTCGCAGCCGGATTAAGTGCAGGGTCTGTAATTTCTTCAGTTACCTATACTACCACTACGCAAGGTGATGCAAGTAACAACACTAATTTCTCCATCTACATTGGTAACACCGGTAGTTCAACTCTTAGCGCATTCCAAACAACAGGAATGAGTCTCGTTTACGGACCAACTTCTTACACACATAACATCGGTACCAATCTTATTCCTTTTGACAATTCATTTACCTGGGATGGTTTATCTAACATTATTCTTGAGGTTCGTCAGGATGGTGTTGATTTAGCTAATAATGCAATTACCGTCTTTACTGCCGCGGCAGACAATAAAAATATTGAGGCTCACACAAGTACACTGTCTGGAACGACTACTTTACAGGCATTGGTTGCCAGTGCCACAGTAATACCAACCGCATCAACAACCCGTTTAAACATTGTACTTGCTTATTCCACTTTAATAAACAATTCTTACACTTGGTCACCTTCCGGTACATTAAGCAGTTCAACAGGTACTTCAGTAACTGCAACACCATCTTCAACTACCACTTATACAGCTACTGCTACAGCCGCTGGATGTTCGTCAAGCGGAACTTCTACAGTTAACGTTAATTCTGTTACCGGCGTCATCAGTGGTGATGCTACTATCTGTACAGGCAGCAGCACGAATCTTTCGATTGCTGTTACAGGCACCGGACCATGGAGTGGTACTTTAGATGATGGAACAATATTCAGTGGTTCTTCAAGCCCAATTACTGTTTCTGTTTCACCTGTTTCCGGTCATACCTATACCATTGCTACTTTAGTTGATAATGGTGCAGTATGTACAGCACAATCTGGTGATAAAACAGGCAGTGCAGTTATCGCGATTGCCCCGGCCGTTCCTGTAAGTGTAATGCTGGCTGCAGACGTTAACCCTGTGTGCGCAGGTACGCTTGTAACTTTCACAGCTACTCCTACCAATGGCGGTGCTGCACCTAATTATGAATTCTTTCTGAATACCGTTTCTGTTCAAAACGGAAGTTCAGCTACTTATGCTTACACACCTGCGAATAATGATTCAGTTACGGTTGTACTTACTTCTAACGACCCTGGATGTTTGACAGGAAATCCTGCCACTTCCAATAAGGTTAAGATGACGGTTAATCCGATTCTTCCTGTATCTGTTGTAGCATCTACTCCGAGCACAAGCATCTGCGCAAGTTCATCTGTTACTTTCACAGCTGCACCAACAAATGGTGGTGGCGCACCTGCTTATCAGTGGTACCTGAATGGTGCTCCGGTAAGTGGTGAAACCAATTCAACTTACAATACTTCTGCTATAGTTGATCAGGATTCTGTGTGGGTAGTGTTGACTTCAAATGCTGCATGCACAAGCGGCAATCCTGCAACATCGAACCATCTTCACATGACTGTGACCGGTGCTATCACTGCAAGCATCACGATCAGCACTATCAGTCCAACTACTATTTGCTCAGGCACTTCCGTTACATTTACTTCCATCACGACCGGCGGCAGTGGAACATATCAATGGATGAAAGGAGGTTTGCCTATTTCCGGTGAAACCAATGCAAGCTATAGTACCGCAACATTAGCGAATGGCGATGTAATCACCTGCGACTTCTCTGCAACTTTTGCATGTGCCACCCTAATCCAGCTTCTTCCAATAGCATTACCATGACGGTGAATCCATCACCTGCTGTGCCAATCATCAGTGTTAACGGTCCGCTTACTTTCTGCGGCCCGGGTGCTGTTAAATTGTGGTCGCAATACAGCGGTTCAGGTATTCTGTGGAGCACCGGTGCTACTACAGATACAATCACGGTATCTTCTTCTAATTCAATAACTGTAACCTATTCGGCTTTGGGTTGTTCTTCAACATCAGCAGCAACGGTTGTAACAATTAATAATGCGAATGCGATTATTACACCTTCCAGCGCATCAGTTTGCACCGGTGGAACAATTACACTAACAGCATCTGCAACTCCTGCAGCCACTTCTTATTTGTGGTCGCCGGGTGGAGCCACTACCAATACGATTACTGCAGGTGCAGGAACTTATTCTGTAATTACGAATGATGGTAATGGTTGCATGGATACCGCAAGCATAACCATTAATACAAATGCTTCACCTACAGTTACGCTTTCATCGAGTTGTGGAACAGACATTGCCAGCACCCTTTATCCCGGAGGCAGTGTAACACTTACTGCTGCTGCTTTACCAGGCAGTGGTACGATTACTACTTACCAATGGGTGTTGAATGGCGTAACCAATGTGGGTACCGGCCTTACAACATACTCTACAAACGTAGCAGGTTCCTATACAGTAATTGTTACCAACAGCAACGGATGCGCGACTACTTCTACAGCGAATGTAGTATCAGCACTTTCAGGTGCACTTGCCGCAGGTACGTATGTAATACCTTCCAACTGTGGCTTCCAGACAATTGCGGCCGCTGCAAGCTATGTAAACACGAATGGCATTGCCGGCGCGGTAATATTTAATGTGACTTCAGGCTATAGTGAAACAACCCCTGCCAAAGGTATAGCCCTCGGTAGTGCAACACTTAATCCTACGTTGAGTGCTTTAAATACACTTACCATTCAAAAATCTGCCGCCGGTGCTGTTACGCTTAATGCAACTGCTGGTACTTCCACCGGTCCGTCTGCTACACCTGATGGTCTGTTCTACCTGAATGGTGCTGACTTTGTAACCATTGACGGTTTAACATTTACCGATGGTAACGGCGCAACTAATATCGTTGCTGCAGAATTTGGTCTAGCATTCTTCAAGAGAACTGCCGGCGATGGTTGTAATAATAACACCATCAAGAACTGTATATTCAACATGCAGCGTATCAATAATGGACTTGCTTCAGGTCCGATGTTCGATGGCTCATGGGGTATTGAAGTGATGAACTCCACTGTAGCTGCTGCAACAACAGCACTTACACCAACTAACGGTGGAACATTAGCTACCAACGGTACCAATTCAAATAATAAGTTTTACTCAAACACTACCAACAACGGTAACGGCGGTATCGGATTATCCGGTTTTGCAGCTTCTTCAGGTGTTGGCCCTTCACCGGTTGCTACAACCTTCCTGGGTGACATAGGAAATGACATTGGCGGTAGTTCTTCCGTAACAGGAAATACGGTACTTAATTTTGGCGGTCTCCCTGCAGCAGCAAATCCTTCAGCAGGAATCAGGGCCAATAATCAATGGAGTGTAAATATTTCTTTCAACACAGTTAACAATAATAATGGATCAGGTGTAAATCACGTGACAACGTTGCGTGGTATTTTTGCCCAGGCAGGTACCAGCGGAAATGCGACCATCAATAACAATACGGTTACGATTCAGAGTGGTGCAACTACTTCTGCTTGTACCGGTATTGATAACGTGATTGGAAGTACTGCTTTATCCAACACTGTGTCTATCAGTAACAATATTGTTAATTGCGGATATTCTACTGCCACAACAGGTGTGTTTACAGGTATAAGCAATACAGCCACAGCCACAACAGTGAATGTAAACGGCAATAAAATTACTGGTACGGGTGCAAATTCACTGGCCGGAACAGGTACTCACGTAATGATTGAAACAGGGTCACCTATTACAGCCAATGCCAATAACAACAGAGTTTACAATTTAAGCAGGGGAGGTGCAAGTGGTTCATGGCGCGGTATTAAGACCACCAGTCCAACTAACTATAATGCCAACGCCGATACAGTGGAAAACTTAAGCTGGACGGCTGCAGCATCTACCGGAAGTATGGATGGTATTTACAGTCTTTCATCAGCGGTAAACGTTACGGTAACCAATTGCGTGGTTCGCAATCTGTCTACACCAACTACAGGTACCATTACCGGTATCACAGAGTTTGGCATTTCAGGTTTGAAAACTTTCCAGAACAACCAGATTTATAACTTCTCCACCACAGCAGGCGGCGCAGGTGGTGCTACTTTAAGAGGTATCTCTGAATCTACCGGTTCAACCAATGAATTCAGTGGAAATCAGATTTATTCATTGAACAGTACGGGTTCAACCGGTGGTACTTCTGGTACTGTTGTAGGTATCATCGTTTCAAGCGGAACTACCAATAATATTTTCAAGAACAAAATTTATGATCTGTCTACCACAAGTACAGGACCTACTGTAACAGGCGTTAATATTACTGGTGGTACAACTGCCAATATTTCTAATAACCTGATAGGTGATCTACGTGCATCTGCTGCAAATGCTGCGAATGCAGTAATAGGTATCAATGCTTCAAGTGGTACAACGAATAATGTATATTATAATACAGTTTACCTTAATGCCTCGAGTTCCGGTGCTTTGTTTAGCAGTAGCGGTGTTTTCTTTGGAACATCAGCAACATTAAACCTGCGGAATAATATAATAGTTAATCTTTCTTCCTTCAATGGTGCTACTAATACGGCAGCGTTGAGAAGATCTTCGGGAACTGCGGCAACAATTCCGGCTAACTATGCCAATACATCGAATAATAATATGTTCTATGCCGGAACACCGGGAGCAGGTAATCTGCTGTATGTTGAAGGAACGGTAACTACCTTTACTAATCCGCAATCATCTTATTCAGGATTGAAGACTTTCATGTCTTCACGCGATCAGGCATCTGCTTCAGAAACGGTGTCATCAACACCTGGTGTTTACTTCCAGAGTTTCACGGGTGCCAATGCAGGATTTCTGCACATGGTTACTGGTATAACCACACAAGTTGAAAGTGGCGCTTCAAATATTGCCACCTTTACGGATGACTATGATGGTCATATTCGTAATGGTAATGCGGGTTATCCAGGTGGTACTGCCGGTTTCCCGACAGGCGGCAGTGCGCCGGATATGGGTGCTGATGAATTCAGCGGTGTGTTGTTGGATCTCACTGCTCCTGTAATTTCTTATTCATCACTTTCAAACGCTTGCACCGCAGACAGAACACTAACTGCAACCATTACTGACGGTTCCGGCGTACCCATTACGGGAGTTCTCGTGCCAAGAATTTACTACAGTAAAGACGGTATTAACTACTTCTCACAAGCAGGAACGCTTACCTCCGGCACCGGTCAAAATGGTACATGGTCATTTAACATTGTTAGTACTGACTTTGGAGGTGCTATAACAGGCAATGTGATTAGTTACTACATTATTGCTCAGGATACACTGCCAACTCCTAATATCGGTTCTAACGCCAGTGGTGCTGTTGCTACAAATGTAAATACAGTAACTACGCATCCTTCAACACCCAGTACATTTACGATCATCGCTAGTCCGATTAATTTAACGGCAACGGCTACTCCGTCTTCTATTTGCAATAATGCAACTTCAAGTCTTACAGCGTCGGCATCGTTACCATTTAAGACTGGCCTTCCTTTTACACTTTCTTCGCTTACCGGTCAAACATATACTACGCTTAGCGGTGGTGGCATAACCATCATAAATACGGCAGCTCAGTTGACTGCGGGATTCAGTAATGCATCTCAGGATGATGGTGGTGTTTTGATAACACTTCCATTTACCTTCAATTACCTGGGAAGCAACTTTACCACCATGTCCATGTCAACGAATGGTTGGGTGGCCGCAGGAAGCAGCATGGCAACAATAACTGCCGGACCTGATCGTACCCCTGCGAACTTATTTGCTAATGCACTTCCGAATAATACAATCGCACCTTGGTTCAGAGATATGGGTGCCAACTTTCCGACAGGTGGAGGAAGTATGCGTCATGGTTTGATCGGAACAGATGTATACGCCTTCCAGTGGGATAAAGCAGTGGGAAGTGGTTTCAGCGACGGTTCAAGCATCCTGACTTCTTTCCAGGTTAATATTTATGGTCCGGCGTCATCGGCTCCGGGTAGAATTGAATTCATCTATGGTCCTGCAGTGGGTGCCATTGCCACTGGTACTGCTATTGGTTTGGAAGATGCTACAGGCGGCACACCCAATCACTTTATGAATGCGCTTGATGGAACGCCTACTTCTACTACCTTATCATCAGCATGGCCGGGGAATGGAAATGGCTATCGCTTTAGTACAACACCTCCTGAAGTGCCAGGTGCTACCTATGCATGGTCTCCTGCTTCAAGTTTGGTGACAAGCACAGGCGCAACGGTTGCAACAACAAATTTGACAACTACCACTATATATACGGTAACTGTCAATGATCCAAGCAATGGTTGTACAGCTACAGCGAATACGACGGTAACGGTAGGTGCTCCTTTAGATTTAACAGTTAATACGCCTGCTGCCATTTGCGCAGGTCAAACAACCACGCTTACTGCAGTTCCAACAGGCGGCGGCACGCCATTTAGCTATGAATGGTCTCCCGCTTTGGGCTTAAGCGCTACCACTGGAGTTACCGTAAATGCAAATCCGGCTACCACAACCGTCTACCAGGTAATAGTGAGCGATAATTGCGGTGTAAAGGATACGGCATACAGTACAGTTACCGTTAACCCGGTTCCTACGGTTTCTGTAACACCTTCTTCTGCTACAATTTGCGGCATAGGCACGGTTAACCTGGTAGCTTCCGGATCTGCAGCCACTTATACATGGGCTCCTGCAACCGGATTGAGTCCAACTACCGGAGCAAGTGTAAATGCTTCACCTACTTCAACCATTACCTATACTGTTACTGCAAATGATGGAACCTGTACGAATACGGCGACTGCTGTGATTACGGTAAGTCCTGGTGTTGGTACTGCCACTGCAACCGCAAGTGCTACCACCGCTTGTGCGGATGGCACTGTAAACTTGTTTGGAGGTCCGTCATCATCTCCTGCAACTGCACTTTCAGAAAACTTCGACGCAGTTGTTGCACCCGCATTGCCTGTAGGATGGACTGCCACCAACATTTCCGGTTCAGCTCCTCTATGGGTTACCACTATTACTTCACCGAGTTCATCGCCCAATGCTATCTTCATTGATGATCCTGCTTCGGTAAGTGACAAGCGCATTGAATCGCCCAACATCACAGTTGCTGCGGGTCCTGCCACACTCACTTTCTCCCAGATGTATACTTTCGAAAGTGCTACCAGCTTCTTTGACGGTGGTGTTCTTGAAATCAGCATTGACGGTGGAACATTTACCGATATTCTTGCCGCCGGTGGATCCTTTGTGAGCGGTGGTTATGTAGGTACCATTTCTTCCAGCTTCAGTAATCCACTTGCAGGCCGCAGCGCATGGGCAACAAATACAGGTGGTCTTTATATCAATACGGTTATCAATCTTCCTGCAGCCGTAGTGGGTCATTCTATCAAGCTCCGTTGGCGCTTTGGTAGTGATACCAGTACAGGTGCAGCAGGTTGGTTTATTGACAATATCGCGGTTAATCAACCCGCTTCGAATAATTCTTTCAGTTGGTACAGTGTTCCTCCCGGTTTCACCTCTGCTTTGCAGAATCCCACCGGTGTGTCAGTACCTGCCACCACTACCTACAATGTAATTGTGAGTAACCCGGAAGGTTGTTCTGATACGGGCAGTGTTACGGTTACAGTAGGGGATCCTCTTTCAGTGAGTGTTCCTGATGTAGCAATTTGTTCGGGGCATAGCACTACTTTGACAGCTTCCGTTACCGGTGGTGGTGCACCATTCCATTACACATGGGCACCAGGCTTGTCAGATACAACTTCAAGTGTTACTGTTTCTCCTTTGAGTACTACTACTTATACAGTAACTGTATTGGATAATTGCGGCACCATCGCCACTGATACAGTTCAAGTTACTGTTAATCCAACACCTACTGTAACTATATCGCCTTCTCCTGCCAACGCAGGAATTTGCGGTACCGGTAGTGTTACTTTAGTAGCAACAGGTACAGCTACCTCCTTCACATGGGAACCTGCAACAGGTCTTGATGTAACTACCGGTTCAACAGTGGTTGCTACTCCGGTTTCCACCACCACCTATACGGTTACAGCCTCATCTGCTAATGGTTGTACCATTACTGCCACACAAACAGTTACGGTAGTTCCAACGATTACACTTGTTGCCAGCGCCTCACCCTCTACTGTATGTTCGAATGCAACTTCACAGTTGAGTGCTTCAGCTTCGGTGCCGATTACGGGAGGATATTCCTTAACAAGTACTTCATTTGCTCCGGTTGTTCCGTCTGTATCTACCTCCCCTGGACCTTCCGGGGATGATGCTACCCTGGCCGGAGTACCGATTGGCTTCAACTTTACTTTCTTCGGAACAACTTTTTCAACAGTTACTATTTCCACAAACGGATTTATCTCCTTTGATGCTGCTCCGGGTTCAGGCTGCTGCTCCGGACAACTTCTGCCAAGTGCTACCACTCCAAATAACCTGATTGCGGCTGCATGGGAAGATTTAAACACTACCGTTGGTGGCACCATTGATTTCTTTACTCAGGGAAGTGGTATCAACCATGTTTTCGTAGTGAGATATAATGCAGTGGGTCACCACTCAACTACCGGTGGTGGCGGAGATCCTGTTACTACTCAGATTGTGCTGTATGAGTCAAGCAATATTATTGAAATTCATACTACTTCTATGCCGCAGAATCCAAACGGAGCAATTTGGAATCCGCATACGCAGGGCATTGAAAATGCAGATGGAACAGTAGCAGTGGTGGATAATGCACGTAACGCGAATACAACGTGGACACTTACTAATGATGCTGTACGGTTTGCGCCCTCATCACCTGTTAACTTCACGTATGCATGGTTACCTCCAACGTTCCTCGACAATGCGAATGCGCAAAATCCTGTAGCTACGAATGTGACTACCAGCACTGTCTATACTGTAACAGCAACCAGCACAGGTGGATGTACACAATCCGATACAGTGAATGTTGTTTCAGTTCCTGTACCTACAGATCCGATCGGTCATGATTCGACACAGTGCGGATTAGACGTTCCGTCAGTGTATGTAACATCAACTTCCGGATTACCTACTCCCGGTTACCATTGGTATCTGAATCCTTCAGGTGGAACAGCGCTTTCAGGCGAAACATTGAATCACCTTACTGCATACACCATCAACGCTACGGATACATTCTATGTAACTGAATTTAACGGACAGTGCGAAAGCAACAGGGTTAGAGTGATTTCAACGGTAACGCAACCTGATGTGGTTACTGCCTCTGTGGCACCTTCACCTGTTTGCCTGGGTTCAAGCACGGTTGTGACGGCAGTTCAAACCGGAACTACCAATAATTATCAATATAGCTGGACCGCATTTCCTGCCACAGGAAGTGGCATCCCGGGTTCTGCAAGCGGTCAGTCAGTAAGCATTACGCCTACTGCCGCAGGCAGCTATCATTACATTGTTATTGCAACTGATACAACTGCAGGTTGTGCCACCATTGACACAACAGGCACTTTAACGGTGAATCCAAATCCGGATATCAGCAGTGTTACTGCAACACCTTCTAATATTTGCTTCGGTGGAACGAGTACACTTGAAGCTGTCAGCGGTAATTTTGCCAATGCGAATGTTATCCTTGGCTCTGATAATGCCGCATCAAAGATTAACACAGTAGGTACACCATATCGTACGGGTACCACCACTGGAATCTCGATCAGAAGTCAATACCTGATTTTACAGAGTGAACTGGCTACAGCCGGTATCACAGCAGGTGATATTCAAAGCTTAGGATTGTTTGTTACCAATTCCCCAACCGGATTTATCAGCAATATGGTTATCTCGATGGGAAATACCGGTGCAACGGCAATGACCACTACTTTCCTTACCGATCCTGTAAGCCCTGTGTATTCAATACCTGTCTGGACACCTGTTACCGGGTTGAATAATCATCCTTTCGCAACATCATTTTACTGGGATGGTATGTCAAACATCCTGATTAACATCTGCGGTGACCTCACCGTAGCTGGTAGTGGAAGTGGTACTACTTTGCAAACTTTTGCAACGCCATTCATGTCAACAGTGGCCAACAATACAACCTGTTCGGTTGCTACAGGTTCTAACCCGACAACTACCGGAACCCGTCCTGTCTTCCAGTTTAATGCTGTTACCGGCGTAAATTCTACCGGTTCAAATGATTGGGTTTGGATGCCAGGTTCATTGATGGGTAATACGGTTAACGTATCACCTGCAGGAACTACTACCTACACAGTCACCGCAACGGATACCATTACATCATGTAGTTCAACTGACACGGTTACCGTTCACGTAGGTGAGCCGTTAGTGGTTTCAGTGAATTCAGATACCATTTGCGCAGGTGGTTCCACTACGTTAACCACTTCAATAAGTGGTGGTGGATATCCTTACAGCTACTTATGGTCACCTGGTGGTGCAACCACAAGTTCTATTACGGTGTCACCGGTATCAACAACCAGCTATAATGTAATGGTGATTGATTTCTGTGGCGACACTATGTTTGCTTCCGGCACTGTTACAGTTGATACTTTGCCTGTGTTAGCTGTTACACCTTTTAATCCGTCGATTTGTACGGGTGGAAGCGTAGCACTGAGTGTTACCGGTGCAAATACTTACACCTGGAGTCCATCCCTGGGATTGACGCCTACAACAGGTGCATCTGTAACTGCCAATCCAACAGTAAATACTACTTATACCGTTACCGGAACAAATGGAAATGGTTGTGTAAGCACCACGACAGCAGTAGTTGCCGTGTTGATCCCACCCACCATTACTTCGGTTACGGCTGATCTTGCAAGCATTTGCGCAGGCGGATCCAGCACATTAACGGCTAATGCCTTCCAGGCAGGAGCTATGGTCAATAATTATTCATTAAGCAATATATCAGGCCAGGTGTATACACCTTTGTCCGGTGCAGGTATCACTACTATCAATGATGCTGCGCAATTACTCACCGGATTTAGTACCGGAAGTCAGGATGATGGGGGTGTGTTAATCACGCTGCCATTTGCATTTACTTATAACGGTTCTTCATTTAATCAGATGACCATGTCAACCAATGGCTGGATAGGCGCAGGAAACGGAAATGTCGCGATTACTGCCGGACCTGATCGTACTGCAGGAAATTTGTTTACCACTACACTTCCAAATAATACGATCGCTGCATGGTTTAAAGATATGGGTGCGAATTTTGGAGCAGGATTCCCGGGTAGCATGCGACATGGTTTAATTGGAACACAAGTTTATGCCTTCCAATGGGATCAGGCAGTAGGATCAAGCTTTAGCACGACTACTTCAATTCTGATTTCGTTCCAGATAAATATCTACGGACCGTTATCAGCCAGTCCTGGCAGGATTGAGATGATTTACGGACCCACAGCGGGCGCAATATCGTTTGCAGCTGCAATAGGTATAGAAGATGCCACAGGCGGAACCGATCATTACATCAATGCGCTAAATGGATCCGGTAACTCTACAACTACCTCTGCTGCCTGGCCGGGAGATGGAAATGGTTTCCGTTTCAATCCGCTTCCTCCAACTTCTTTAACTTATTCATGGTCTCCCGCAGCAACGATCGCTGATTCAACAGCGAATCCTGCAAGTGCAAGTGGCATTAATGCTACTACCGTGTATACAGTTACAGTTACCAATGCCGGTGGTTGCTCTTCTTCGGCCACTACTACAGTGGAGGTTATCAATGCCGATGCTTCGTTCTTCGGTCTTGGATCTGACTATTGCGAGGATCAGGGTTTGATCCAGGTATTCCCGAGTCAGCCCGGTGGTGTATTAAGCGGTGCAGGTACATTTACTTTCGGACCTGATTATTACTTTGATCCAAGTACTGCTGGTTTAGGTCCTCATTACATCAAGTATACCACTTCATTGGGTTGTGCAAGTGATAGCCAATTGATAACAGTACATGCTTTACCGGTTGTTGCTTTGGCTCCTTTTGCTGATGTTTGTCAGAATGCAGCTTCATTTACACTCACCAATGGGTCACCGTCTGGCGGTCTTTATCAGGTAGATAATGGTCCGTTCATCACGGTGTTTAATCCGGCTGCTTACAGTTCAGGAAGC
This sequence comes from Chitinophagaceae bacterium, assembly GCA_016717285.1. NCBI lineage: Bacteria > Pseudomonadati > Bacteroidota > Chitinophagia > Chitinophagales > Chitinophagaceae > Chitinophagaceae bacterium. Next base: position 2,366,263 of record JADKFU010000005.1, on the reverse strand, counting down.
CACGTGGTTACCTACCTGTATCAGGATGAGTTTGGTTGTGGTGGTTCGGCAACCGGCAGCATTTACATTAATTTGCCTTCTATTCCAACTTCATTCAGTGTAACAGAATGTGATAGCTATATCTTGCCTTGGGGTGGTACAGTTACTTCGTCCGGTGCATATGTACATACTTACACGAATGCGACAGGTTGTGACAGCGTAGTAACTGCGAATGTTACCATCAACAGTTGTTCAGTTGCCTTTGATGTGCACGTGTTCATACAAGGTTACATGGATGAGTTTAATCCAGGATTTATGAAGTCGGTGTTACAGACTGAACTTGGAAGTTCAGATCCGTCTGAAGTTGACACCGTGTCCATCATACTGAATGATGCCTCGACCTATGAACCGGTTGATACCTTCAGAGGACTTCTGCATACTGATGGACTGATCAGTTGTACATTCGATGATGCTTCAGGAAGTGCCTCTTATTACATCTCAGTAATTTATAAGAATACACTTGAAACCTGGAGTGCAGCGGCTGTACCGATGTCTGATGGTGATTACGACTTCAGTTCTGATCTTACTCAGGCCTACCCTGATCTGTTCAACCCGAATCCTCAGATGGTATTTGTTGACGGAGTATGGACAATTTATAGTGGCGATGTCGATCAGAGTGGTTCAATAAACGGTGACGATTTCAACGTTATGGAACCGGATGTTACCTTCCCGAACTTCGGATACAATGTAACTGATCTTACAGGTGATGGCATACCTTCAGGGCTTGATTACAATTTGCTGGAACCGAATGTGAGCTATGGATTATTCTTAGCCCGGCCGTTTTAAATGATGATTTAAAGATAATATGCGGGGTTCTTTGCAAACCCCGCATATCATAAAAAATAAATACATTCACACCCATTATATGAAAAAACTTTTAACCTCAAATCCGACAAACATGAATGCTACCAGGACCCAGTATTTCAAAGTTTTACTGCTTGTAATGATGATATTCATTGCAGGCCGCAGCTATTCCCAGTTGCCAAACTACAATGTGTACATCACCAATGATTCAGCGATTGGTTGTAATCAATACAAATTTGATATCTGGCTGCAACGCACAGGGGCAACTCCTTTGCAAATTGCCAACATCGCATTTGGGATTAATTTCAACCCTACATCAAAGGGTACCGGATATGTGGTTATAGATTATGTTCCTGGAAGTTCAGGATTCCTTCCTTCAGAGGTACCCGTTCTCAGCAATACGCAATTTAATAACACTTCCAATTGCATAAACTTTACCGCGAGGACGCCACCGGGTTGCGGTGCGGGAACATTTATAGGAAACAATACAGATCCTTGTGGTAAGGGAGGAACTCGTTTTGGATCGTTTATAATGACCAATGTGAATAAGGGTACGGGTAATATAGTGGTTAGTAGTGGATTGAACACGGTAACTGGCACAGGTACTGCTTTTTCAACTCAATTGTCAGCAGGCAATAATCTTTACAGTTCTTCCGGACAATTGATTGGAACAATATTAAGTATTGAGAGTGCAACGGGTCTTACGCTTGCTGCACCTGCTGCAGTTGGACAGACATCAGGCATTTTTGGTTATTCGGGATCTTCGGCTGTTTGCTTCACATCCGGGCAGGCACCACTTGTGGATTATAACTTTGTAAATTCATCAGGAAAAACAGCTACTTTAATTTCTTATTATCCTTCAATCAGTTGCTCTGGTGGTGTAAGTGGCAATGCTGGCGGAAGTTTTTTTGACATTACCAGTACTGTTAACATTACAGGTAATACAGCTTTATCTACAACTATTAGCGGCATTGCCAGCACGGTGGGTCTTTCCCCTGGTATGACTATTACTGGGTCTGGAATACAGCCAGGAACTACCATTACAAGCATTATTTCTGCAACTCAAATTCAAATAAGTCAGGCTGCTACAATAGTTGCAACAGGCGTTGCCTTGGTTTGCGGCAGTAATAACGGTTGTACTAATAATCCAACCCTTGGTACTCCAATTGTATGTTCGGGTACTGCTGTATCTACGCCTGTAACCTGCTTTAATGGCAACGATGGTAAGGCAACGGTGACGATGAATTTTGCAGGTGGAGCTGGATTTCCATTTTCAACTTTTACCGTTGATGGTATTCCACAAACAGCGCCTGTAGCTTCACCATTTAACGTTACAGGATTATCAGTTGGCTCGCATCTGATTGCCTGGACAACTTCAAGCGGATGTTCGAATAGTGTTAGCACAAATGTCGGAAATGCGCTGCCACTTTCATCATCCTTCAGCACTTCAGCCTGTGACGTTTACGCATTGCCATGGGGCGGATCAGCTACTACTTCTGGCGCTTATACACATACTTATACGTCTTCGAAAGGATGTGACAGTGTGGTAACCGCAAATATTACAATCAACAATTCAAGCTTGCCTACTTCTTATTCGGCATCGGCTTGTGATAGTTATACCTTGCCTTGGGGCGGATCAGTAAATACATCAGGCAACTATGTACATACTTACCAGAATGCAGCAGGCTGCGACAGTGTTGTAACAGCTATGGTAACTATCAATCAAGCTTCTACACCAACATTTTATAATGCTACCTCCTGCGATAGTTACACCCTGCCATGGGGCGCATCAGTTACTGTAAGTGGTGTATATGGTCATACTTACACGAATGCAGCAGGTTGCGATAGTCTGATTACAGCCAACGTGACTATCAATCACAGTAGCGCACCATCATCTTACACAGCAACAGCTTGTGAAAGTTACGCATTGCCATGGGGCGGATCAGCCACAACATCTGGTGCTTACACACATACTTACTTGAATGCAGCAGGTTGCGACAGTGTAGTAACCGCAAATGTTACGATCAACCATGCAAGTGCACCTTCCTCTTACAGTGCAACAGCTTGCGACAGTTATGAACTGCCATGGGGCGGATCAGCCACTACATCTGGTGCTTACACGCATACCTACACGAATGCAGCAGGATGTGACAGTGTAGTAACAGCAAATGTTACGATCAATAATGCAAGTTCACCTTCCTCTTACAATGCAACAGCTTGCGATAGTTATGCATTGCCATGGGGCGGATCAGCAACTACGTCTGGTGCTTACACGCATACTTACACGAATGCAGCAGGATGTGACAGTGTTGTAACCGCAAATGTTACGATCAACCATTCAAGTGCACCTTCCTCTTACAGTGCAACAGCTTGTGAAAGCTATGCATTGCCATGGGGCGGATCAGCCACTACTTCTGGTGCTTACACGCATACTTACACGAATGCAGCAGGATGTGACAGCGTAGTAACCGCAAATGTTACGATCAATAATGCAAGTTCACCTTCATCTTACAGTGCAACAGCTTGCGACAGTTATGAACTGCCATGGGGCGGATCAGCAACTACTTCTGGTGCTTACACGCACACTTACACGAATGCAGCAGGATGTGACAGCGTAGTAACGGCAAATGTTACGATCAACCATTCAAGTGCACCTTCTTCCTACAATGCAACAGCTTGCGATAGTTATGCATTGCCATGGGGCGGATCAGCAACTACCAGTGGTGCTTACACGCATACTTACACAAATGCAGCAGGATGTGACAGTGTTGTAACAGCAAATGTTACCATCAACCATTCAAGCGCTCCTTCTTCTTACAATGCATCAGCTTGTGAAAGTTATGCATTGCCATGGGGCGGATCAGCAACTACCAGTGGTGCTTACACACATACTTACACGAATGCTGCGGGTTGCGACAGCATTGTAACTGCAAATGTTACCATCAATCATGCAAGCACACCTACTTCATTTAGCGCAGCGGCTTGCAGCAGTTATACATTACCATGGGGAGGTTCAGTTACTACAAGCGGAGCGTACGTTCACACTTACGCTAACGCAGCAGGCTGTGATAGCGTGGTAACAGCAAATGTTACGATCAATAGCAGCAGCATTTCTACTTCCTATAATGCATCAGCTTGTGAAAGCTATGAATTGCCATGGGGCGGATCAGCAACAACGAGTGGTGCTTACACGCATACTTATGCCAATGGTACAGGTTGCGACAGTGTGGTAACAGCAAATGTCACCATCAATCATGCAAGTGCTCCTTCTTCTTACAGTGCAACAGCTTGTGAAAGCTATGCATTGCCATGGGGCGGATCAGCAACAACATCTGGTGCTTACACGCATACTTACTTGAATGCAGCAGGTTGCGACAGTATAGTAACAGCAAATGTTACGATCAACCATGCAAGTGCACCTTCCTCTTACAGTGCAACAGCTTGCGACAGTTATGAACTGCCATGGGGCGGATCAGCAACAACGTCTGGTGCGTACACGCATACTTACACGAATGCAGCAGGATGTGACAGCGTGGTAACAGCAAATGTTACGATCAATCATTCAAGTGCACCTTCCTCTTACAGTGCAACAGCTTGCGACAGTTATGAACTGCCATGGGGCGGATCAGCAACAACGTCTGGTGCTTACACGCATACTTACACGAATGCAGCAGGATGTGACAGTGTTGTAACAGCAAATGTTACGATCAATCATTCAAGTGCACCTTCTTCCTACAATGCAACAGCTTGTGAAAGTTACGCATTGCCATGGGGCGGATCAGCAACAACGTCTGGTGCTTACACGCATACTTACACGAATGCAGCAGGTTGCGACAGTGTTGTAACAGCAAATGTTACGATCAATCATGCAAGTGCTCCTTCTTCTTACAGTGCAACAGCTTGTGAAAGCTATGAATTGCCATGGGGCGGATCAGCCACTACATCTGGTGCTTACACGCATACTTACACGAATGCAGCAGGTTGCGACAGTGTTGTAACAGCAAATGTTACGATCAACCATGCAAGTGCACCTTCTTCCTACAATGCAACAGCTTGCGATAGTTATGCATTGCCATGGGGCGGATCAGCAACTACGTCTGGTGCTTACACGCATACTTACACGAATGCAGCAGGATGTGACAGTGTAGTAACAGCAAATGTTACGATCAATCATTCGAATGCTTCTTCATACAATGTAGCTGCTTGCGGAACCTACACATTGCCATGGGGCGGTGATGTAACAAGTAGTGGAGCATACAATCATACTTACACGAATGCATCAGGTTGTGACAGTGTGGTAACAGCTAATGTGACCATTAATTCATTCCCTGTTGCAACTGCAAGTCCTGCTAACCCAGCACCTGTATGTAAAGATGTTACGGTACTGCTTTCCGCTAATGTAGGTGCAGGCCTTACTTACCAGTGGTACTCCTTTGGAAATATCCTGGCCGGAGAGACCAATTCCACTTACACGGTTGGTGCTTACGTGAACAAGAAGTTTAAAGTAGTAGTTACGAATGGCGCTGGTTGTTCCACTACGTCTAACGTAGTAGATATAAATCGCCTTGCTACTCCAAATGCAAATATCCTGATTGTGAGTCCAAGCGACAATCCTGACTTGTGTATCAATGGAAAGGTAAAACTTCGTGGTAACGGTTCTGATGATGTATCACTTGGTTACCAGTGGTATTACAATGGCAACCTGATTCCGGGTGAAACCAATAGAAACTACAATGCCTTTGCAGCAGGATCTTACCAGGTGAAGGTTACCAATCTTACTACCGGTTGTATGACCCTCTCTGCAGCGGTTGCGGTGATCAATACCTGTAAAGAATCCGGCATCGATTTGCAGGATGCAACATTTGAAATGTATCCTAACCCATCTAACGGACTCTTCATTGTGCACTTGAACCTGACCAGTCAGGCAGATGGTGATGCAGTAGTTCAGGTTTACAATGCACTCGGTCAGTCAGTGCTTGGCGAAACGGTTCCTGTAGCGAATGGTGAGTTGTTGAAAGAAGTGCGGTTACAGGAAGGTGATGCAGCAGGCATGTACATGGTTCGCGTGATCTTCGAAGGCGTGGTGTACAGCGGACAGATTGTATATCAGCATTAATTCTGAATAGATTTTAATTCAAAAGCTCCTCCGGAAACGGGGGAGCTTTTTTTTGGGAAGTAAGCCAATGTTTAACATTTCAATGGCTGAATGAAAGGTTTGAGCAGGTAATGCCCTTCGATGAACAATTCATTTGCGTAGGAAAATTGTTAAAAAAGATCAGGAGGGAAGAGGGCAGTTTGAACGGATATTCATTGGTAGTGAATTGTGCAGGAATTTTTCCGTTCCACAGGACCGATCATGCTATGGTCATCATATATTTTCTATTTCCATGAGTACATGATCACTTTATGATCACTCAAAGAGGTGCAATAATGTTGCGTTACATTCAATCGTATTATTCCTGTAGTTAAGTATCGCCGTGGTGGTATTTTTCATTCCTGATAATGGTGAAAGCGCGGTACAATTGTTCGGCAAGCAAAACTTTTGCAAGCTGATGTGGCAGGGTGAGTTTTGAAAGAGAGATCATTGTATTGCTTCGTTCATATAACGAGTTGTCAAATCCATAGGCACCGCCAATTACAAAGACCAGTGATTTGATGGACGCGTTCATTTTTGATGCAATAAATTCCGAAAGTTGAACGGAGTTTAATTCTTTTCCTTTTTCATCCAACAGGATTACAGCGTCTCCTTCATTTATTTTTTTCAGAAGCAATGCGGCGTCTTTCTTTTTTTGTTCCACAGCTGATGTTGCTTTATCAGGTTTGATGTTTACATATTCAAATGAAGTGTAGTGTACAATTCGCTTCGCATACATCTGAAAAAGCGCATTCACATTTTTGTCATCTTCCTTAGCAATGGTGATTAACTTGATTTTCATTGCGGTGAAGATAAAAAAGAGCGGATGCTTTTTTTACCACCTGTTAAAACCGGAGGCGATGGATAAACAAGGTGCAATTCCGTTGTGCCTGCATTTATTCCGCATTATATTTCATAACTTAATTTCTCTTTGATGCTTCCTTTCAACAATCGGCAATTGAAAGCGGAATTGATATTCGGTAATAGTCCACATTCCGTGTTATATTTGACCTGATTAAAAATAATAGCAATGAGTTGGTGGTTGGTGATTTTGATTTTGTTTGTAGGATGGCTGCTGGTGTTCCTGGAGGTTTTTTTTATTCCCGGAATCACACTTTTTGCAGCAATCGGGACGATGACGATGATTGCCGGCGTAGTGTTTTCGTATTCTAATTTCGGAGTGGTAGCCGGAACACTTACCTTGGTGGGTACTGCCATTTTTACTTTTCTTTCCATTGTGGTTGGATATAAAACAGGCGTGTTCAATGGTCTTACGCTGAAGGATACTGTAAAAGGAAAGATGAATGAGATTGACACCTCATCCATAAAAGTAGGAGATACCGGTATCGCGTTATCCAAAATAAGTTTTATCGGCAAAGGATTGTTTAATGATGCCACTTATGAAGTGCAATCCATGGGTGAATATATTGACGAAGGAAAAGCGATAGAAGTGATTAAGATTTCAATGAATAAAATTTTCATCAAACTAAAAACATAAACAATGGATCCGGTCTTTTTAGGAATAGTAGCGGTATTGGTCATCATCCTGATTTTTTTATTTCTGTACATCGTGCCGCTTAATTTATGGATCAGGGCATTGGTGGCAGGCGCTCCGATTGGCATCGGACAACTGGTCGCAATGCGCATCAGGAAAGTGCCGGCAGCATTGGTGGTTGACGCGTTGATCAATTCAACCAAGGCGGGCTTGCATGTTTCGTCCAATGAAATTGAAACGCATTTCCTTGCAGGTGGAAATGTTAACCAGGTGATCCGCGCAATCATCTCTGCCGATAAGGCCAATATTCCCCTGGATTGGAAAATGGCAACTGCTATCAATCTCGCAGGTCGTGATGTTTTTGAAGCGGTACAAATGAGCGTGCAACCAAAAGTGATTGACACACCGCCGGTGACTGCAGTTGCAAAAAATGGTATTCAATTGATATCGAAAGCGCGGGTTACTGTGCGAACCAACATAAATAAACTGGTAGGTGGTGCCGGAGAAGAAACCGTGTTGGCAAGAGTAGGTGAGGGCATTGTGAGTTGTATCGGTTCAGCTTCTTCTCACAAGGATGTGTTGGAAAATCCTGACTCTATTTCAAAAGTGGTGTTGGCAAAAGGATTGGATGCAGGCACAGCCTTTGAAATTCTGTCTATTGATATTGCGGACATTGATGTGGGAAAAAATATTGGCGCGCAATTGCAAATGGACCAGGCCAATGCCGATAAAAATATTGCACAGGCGAAAGCAGAGGAACGTCGGGCGATGGCTGTTGCAACAGAACAGGAAATGAAAGCGCGTGGTGCAGAGATGCGGGCCAAAGTGATAGAAGCAGAAGCATTGATTCCACAGGCCATGGCGGATGCTTTCCGAAGTGGCAATATGGGAATTATGGATTACTATAAGATGAAGAATATTCAGGCGGATACCACGATGAGAGAATCATTGGGTGGACCGCAGGAGGTGAAGAAGGAGTGAGGGGAGTAGTGAGTAGTGAGTAGTGAGTCATTAGTCATTGGTCATTGCGTCTCATGGTCAACTTTTTTCACTATTCACCATTCACTAATAAAGCTTAATCAACGCCTCTTATCCTTCGGATCAACGAATTAAAGGCTTCACCCGTCGACGCTTCAAACCTGCCCTGGTTGATGTTCACATAATTCCCAGGTTCTTTGGTGATGTAATAAGAAAATACGAAGTCAGCATTCGGATTATCCCATCCTCCGATCTGTCCGAAGCGCATGTCGTGGAAATTGATCCCTGAAGAATCATGCTTTGTGATGCAATAATAATCCTGTGAAAAGCGAATGAGTTTTTGAACACCCTTGTCTGATCGCAGATCACCGAGCATAGAATCATTTTGCGGAACAAAGGTCAGCTGCATGGCAGGTTGCTTGTCAAATATTGACCTGTACCCGATGTAGAATCCGTCTTTCGTTTTTGCAAGGTCGTACCATAATAAATTATTTAAAGGCGTTGGAGTGGTAATGAAGGAAGTGACGATCACTTTTTTTTCCGCCAACGACTTTTTGAAAATGCGGTCGATGGAAAGCTTATTGACAAATGTGAAAAGCAAGTAACAGCTACTGATGATCAGTCCGCCGTATAAAAAATATTTCCTGGATGGAGCATTGTATCTCATGATTAACAAAACAAAGAATGCAATCAGCAATGAGATAGTAAAGAAAGGATCTAATACAAAAATGGTATTGAAGGAGACGCGATAATGACTGAAAGGCTCAAACCAACCTGTTCCATAGTTGGTAAACGAATCGAGTGTGATGTGCGCGAAAAAGCCTGTTGCAAAAATGATATACCATGTTCGGAAGCTGTAATCTTTTTTCCGAAAGAGCCGCTGAAAGAGCCATGCAAGAAGCGGAGGCACCAGCAATGCGAACAGAATGGAGTGCGTAAACCCACGATGTGAGAGGAGTGAATCAGGAACCGTTTGAAAAATTCCGGGAAAGACATCAAGGTCAGGTGCGTTGTTGGCAAGCGCTCCCCAAAGCATTGCCTGCTTTCCCATTTTCTTTCCTGCAAGCGCTTCGCCTAAAGCAGCCCCAAAAACAACATGTGTGATGGTATCCAAGATGTTTCCGTTTTGGATAAAGATAAACTACTTGGGGAATTCATAAATTGCTAATTGCTTAAATTGTTGCGTCGAAGCCGGAGTACAGCTACCCATCGTATTGACTTTTAGCATCCCCATACAATGCCAGAAAGAAAAGTTCAATAATGAAAATGAATTATCTGGCATTGTCGGGGGAAAAGCAAATGGATAAATTACCACGCGGCTAAATGTTTAGTGAAGGCCTGGATTACTTAGGGATCTTTATTTCGTGAAAGAATTGCATCTGAGGAGTGAATTGGTTTCTATACAGAATTTATCCCGATTAATATTCAGCGCATTTCTTCAGCATAGATTGTCTTTATTGTTGATTTTCAACTAGTTAGTTGACTAAAGGTTCATTTTTTATTTAATTAGCTGATTCATAACCGCTTGATTTTTTGGCAGATTTCTTTTACACAGCTTTTTGCGGTTTGTTGTTTAAAACTATTTTTTTCCCCCGCTCATCTTTTTGAGGCTTTTCCCATTACTTTTGTCGCGGGCAAGGCTTATACGACCAGCTCCTATTGAACTCCCCCAGGGTCGGAAGGCAGCAAGGGTAGATGGTTGTAGCGGTGCGATGTAAGTATCTTGCCCACTTTTTCTCCACTTAAAAGAAGACTATATCCAGCATGAAGTTTTTTATCGACACGGCCAATATTAGTCAGATAGAGGAAGCGCATGACCTTGGCATTCTGGATGGCGTAACCACCAATCCATCGCTTATGGCGAAGGAAGGAATTAAAGGAGAACAGAATATACTCAATCACTACATTAAGATTTGTGAGCTGGTAGGTAAGAATGTAAGCGCTGAAGTTATTTCGACTGATTTCAAGGGCATGTTGGAGGAAGGTAAACGCCTGGCAGCACTTCATCCGGCTATAGTAGTGAAAGTGCCTATGATAAAAGATGGGATAAAGGCGCTTAAATGGTTTTCAGATAATGGTATTAAGACAAACTGCACGCTGGTATTTTCAGCAGGTCAGGCTTTGTTAGCAGCCAAGGCAGGGGCAAACTTTGTATCACCTTTTATAGGAAGAATTGATGATGCCAGTTGGGATGGTGTTCAACTTATTGAACAAATTGTGCATATTTATGGGAACTATGGATATAAGACAGAAGTTTTAGCAGCGTCCATCAGGAATCCATTGCACATTGTAAGATGCGCAGAAGCCGGAGCCGATGTTTGTACTTGTCCATTGGAGTCCATACTTGGTTTGCTTAAACATCCACTTACAGATATAGGCCTGGAAAAGTTTCTGGCCGATTACAAGAAAGGCCAACAATAAAAAGCCGAAACTAGTAGCCATAGTTAGGACTTTTTCTCCCCTTCGATTCTTCGGAGGGGAGTTTTTTTTTGGCGCACGGTGGTTGTTGAAAATGTTTATATTGTATTGCCACTGACTCACGGATGAGCACCGGGTATATTTTGAAAACTTAAGTGTTGGGAGTTCCTTTTGAAGCAACCAATACTGCATGGTCAGGCATTCAAAATTGATTTTTAATCAATGTCTCAATTTTGCAAGTATCTTGACGGCAATTCTATTTCATTGACTAACCCATCAAAGGATCAATCACTCGTTCGTGGTCTTGGTTTGATGCAGGCTACTGCCATCAACATGATTGATATGGTAGGTATTGGTCCGTTTGTAACCATTCCGTTTATTATCGGTGCGATGAACGGTCCACAGTGCATTCTTGCCTGGATACTTGGGGCATTTCTTGCGCTGATGGATGGATTTGTATGGAGTGAATTAGGGGCAGCATTACCCATGGCAGGAGGGAGTTACCAGTTTCTCCGGAAAATTTATGGTGAAAAAAAATGGGGATCGCTCATGTCTTTTCTATATATCTGGCAAACCGTGATACAGGCACCGTTGGTGATTGCTTCAGGTGCCATAGGTTTCTCCATGTATTTACAATATGTGGTTCCCCTTTCAGCTATAGAACAGAAACTTGCATCAGGCGCTGTCATCATTTTTATTTTCGTATTGCTTAACAGGAATATTATTTCCATTGGAAAGTTGTCTGTGTTTTTATGGGTAGGTGTAATAGTCACCATTGGCTGGCTGATTGTCGGAGGACTCACGCATTTTGATACATCATTGGCTTTCTCGTATCCGGAAAACGCGTTTGATTTCAGTTCCTTATTTTTTCTTGGATTGGGAAATGCTTCCATCAAAACTGTTTATTCCTATCTCGGCTATTACAATGTTTGCCATTTGGGTGGAGAAATAAAAAATCCGGAAATGAATATTCCGCGCAGCATTTTTATATCCATTGCCGGAATTGCACTGCTTTACCTCCTGATGCAAATTTGCATACTTGGTGTAATACCCTGGCAGCAGGCAAAAGATTCTGAGTTTATTGTGTCCACATTTTTCGAAGCTATTTATGGAAAAGCCGCAGCTACCATTGCAACCATCATGATTCTCTGGATTGCAATTTCTTCTTTATTTGCTGTGATGTTGGGTTACTCAAGAGTGCCTTATGCCGCGGCAGTGGATGGAAATTTCTTTAACATTTTTGCAAGAGTGCATCCTGTTAAAAAGATACCTCATGTTTCGTTGATGATTCTGGCTGCCACAGCTTTTGTATTCAGTCTGTTGTTTAAGCTGAAGGAGGTGATTACTGCCATCATTGTAATGCGGATTCTTATTCAGTTTGTTGGACAGTCTGTCGGCGTAATCTATTTGCGAAACAAAAAAGACAGTTTCTTTTTGCCATACAAAATGTGGTTGTATCCGTTGCCTGCCGTGTTTGGAATCATGATCTGGTTATTCATCTTCTTTTCTTCAGGCTGGGAATATATTATAGGGGCATTGAGCATTATCCTGGCAGGAGTTTTTGTTTTCCTGATAAGAGCTAAAACTTTGCAGCAATGGCCTTTCCAATCATCGGATTCTTTACTGGAAACAGGTATAATGTCTGATAATGACAAAGAATCAAAGTAGGGTGGAAGGCTGGTTACTCAAAAATAAAAGCCTGTTTTATTTTCTGAAAATAAACTCATAACAAGCAGCTATTATTAATACACCAGTGCCGAAGACAATCATTGTCCATGCTATGCTATGACTGTTATCGTAACAAGTTACGCCTACGAGCAGAATCATGCTTCCCAATACCAGCAGCTCGTCAGCTTTTCTATTCCGGCGTTTGAAATTAAGCTGATGTACAGAAGCCATATCGTCAGTAATGAGTGATAGCAAGCGTGGATAATCGTCGATCAACAGCACAATGTTTTGGATTAAAAAGAAACACACCACATAAGGAGTGCCTCTCCACTGCAACGATATCGTGATGGCAAGTATGTTGAGCAACATGGGAAACAACACGAGGGCGCCTAACAATTGAAACCTCCCCGTAAGCAACAATATGCCGGTTATGAGCTGAATATACGCTATGAAACGGGCAAACAATTCCAATCCATATTTAGCAAGTTCACTTTCCAGCCAAACAGGGCCCATCAGATTTGGGAAGGGAATCAGTTTCGATAATCCGCCGGTAAAAAACAGTAGTCCAAGGAAAATCCTGGAACTCACGACTATTAATTTCCAATACCTGTTTGACAAAATTTTTTGCATAACACAAAATAGTACTTCAGGATATGATGCATTAATCTTTTATGTATGCAGTTTCCTTTTTTCAGGTACATCGTCCGTAACTTTCCTCTCGTGGCAGCTGATGTTTAGGTGCAATAGCTATTTGCTTATCTCGCATTTCGTTCGTTCCTTTGTGAGCCTTCGAAATAAGGTAATAAACCCTTCCGGTGATGATACTTTTGCAGGCTACTACGCAAACAGCAAATTCAACTTCTATCAGTTATTTTCCGATAGTGATTCAATTTATTTTTGCTGCAGGGTTTGTCGGAACCACGATGATTGTAACTCACCTGTTAGGACCAAAACTTCGAACCAGGAAAAAGCTGCAGGCATTTGAAAGCGGCATAAAATCAGTAGGAAATGCAAGGCAGCCTTTTGCCATTAAGTATTTCCTGACTGCCATTCTCTTTGTTTTGTTTGATGTGGAAATTGTGTTCCTCTATCCCTGGGCGGTGAACTTTAGCGAATTGGGTTGGAATGGTTTATTGACCATGGGATTGTTCATTGGATTGCTCTTGGCAGGATTTATTTACATCGTAAGATCAGGTGCACTCGATTGGGAATAACCGTGATATAGATAGAAAATAAAAACGCAAAGTTTAATACAGAACCAGAATGGGAATGAAGTTGTTTGATGTAAGTTTTAAGAGGAAATTCATTTTAAGCTGGAAATTAACCTTTGAAATCAACTCATGTATAAAGCACTGATAAGAACGGACTATGGATACGGTGATTGATGCAAATAGAAAGATATCAGTAGCGGAAGCTCCTGAAGGAATAACCGGTGCCGGTTTTTTTGCCACCAGCCTGGAAAAAGTGGTGGGGCTTGCAAGAAAGAATTCCATCTGGCCATTGCCATTTGCCACTTCTTGTTGCGGTATTGAGTTTATGTCCACCATGGCTTCACATTACGACTTTGCAAGATTTGGTGCAGAGCGGGTAAGCTTTTCTCCGCGACAGGCAGATTTGCTGATGGTGATGGGAACCATCGCAAAAAAAATGGGACCTATTTTGAAACAGGTGTATGAACAAATGGCTGAACCGCGATGGGTGATTTCAGTAGGTGCCTGTGCATGCAGTGGCGGCATTTTCGATACTTATTCTGTACTACAGGGCATTGATCAGATTATCCCTGTTGATGTGTATGTACCAGGTTGTCCTCCACGACCTGAACAGATCATCGATGGGTTGATGAGAATTCAGGACCTCGTTCAAAATGAATCATTAGGAAGAAGAAATTCTCCGGAGTACCAGGCGCTGTTGAAGTCGTATGGGATTGAAGTGGTGGGGAAGTGAGTAGTGAGTAGTGAGTAGTTAGTCGTTAGTCTTTAGTCGTTAGTAAATGAAAGGCGATTAATTCCTAATTCTTAAGTCTTAATTTTTAATTCCCATGTCGAATATTGATGCTGGTTTGATCATTCAAAAGTTAACAACGCAGTTTGGTGATGCTGTTACAGCGCCGGATGAACCCTATGGTTTGTTGACCATGAATTGTTCCTGTGATAAAATTATTCCTGTATTGGAATTTTTGCACAATGATGAAACACTGGCTTTCACTTTTCTTACGGATCTCTGTGGTGTGCATTATCCGCATCGTTCGGCAAAGTTTGAAGTAGTGTATCACCTGCACAGTTTTACTAATAATATCCGGTTGAGAATTAAAGTGGCGATTACCGGCGATCCTCCGCACATTCCTTCCGCAACTGCTGTATTTGAATCAGCCAACTGGATGGAGCGGGAGACGTATGATTTTTATGGGATTTTGTTTGACGGGCATCCGAATCTGAAAAGGATACTGAACGTAGATGAAATGACGATTTTCCCTATGAGAAAAGAATATCCATTGGAAGACAATACAAGAAGGGATAAGAATGATGAAATGTTTGGAAGGGATCCGAAATTAATTTTAAATGACAACTAAGTGATCACATTTTTTACTTCAGATGGAAGTGATCAGTAATTAAAACATGCGTTCCTTATTTTTTCAACATAAAAGATAAATGCTCACCAACAACCAACATATAAAACTTGCTGATCAGGAATTGGAGAAGGAGACGATGACGCTCAATCTCGGCCCGACCCATCCTGCTACGCATGGCGTTTTTCAAAATATTGTAGAGATCGACGGAGAGCGGATTGTTAGCGGAGTATCAACCATCGGTTACATCCACCGTGCATTTGAAAAAATTGCGGAGCACCGTCCGTTTTACCAGATCACACCGCTTACAGACCGTTTGAATTATTGTTCATCACCGATCAACAACATGGGTTGGCATCTTACGGTGGAAAAATTGCTGGGTGTCAAAATTCCAAAACGCGTTGATTACCTGCGCGTGATCATTATGGAGCTGGCGCGCATTGCCGACCACCTTATTTGCAATTCCATCCTGGTGGTTGATACAGGAGCTTATACCGGTTTTCTGTATTGCATGCAGCAGCGGGAAAAAATTTATGAGATATGGGAGGAAGTTTGCGGCAGCAGGTTAACCACTAACATCGGGCGGGTAGGTGGCCTCGAACGCGACTTCAATGATATCGCATTTCGCAAGCTGGAAAAATTTGTTGCAGAGTTTCCAAAGGTGTTGAAGGAATTCGAAAACATGGTGATGCGCAACAGAATTTTTATTGAGCGCACTGTTGGCGCCGGACCTATTACCGCCGAACGTGCGATGAACTATGGATTTACAGGTCCGAATCTGCGGGCAGCAGGAGTTGATTATGATGTGCGTGCTTTGGATCCTTATTCTTCTTATGAAGATTTCGATTTTATCATTCCTGTAGGAACAAAAGGTGATACGCATGATCGTTTCCTGGTAAGAGAAGAAGAAATGTGGCAATCATTGAGCATTGTAAAACAAGCGATGCAAAAGCTGGATCAACTGGCAGACAAAACATCTTTTCATGCCGATGTACCTGCGTACTATCTTCCTCCGAAAGATGAAGTGTACAACAATATGGAAGCGTTGATTTATCATTTCAAAATTGTGATGGGAGAGATTGATGCGCCCAAAGGAGAAGTGTACCAGGCAGTGGAAGGAGGAAATGGTGAATTGGGATTTTACCTGATCAGTGACGGAGGACGGGCGCCTTACCGTTTGCACTTTCGCAGGCCGTGTTTCATTTACTATCAGGCGTATACTGAAATGGTGAAAGGTTCTTTGATTTCAGACGCTATCGTTACTTTGAGCAGTCTGAATGTGATTGCCGGTGAACTGGATGCCTGATACTTGATGCATTTCAAATTTTTTTGAAAATAATTTTTCAGGAACGATACAATTTATGCTTGCTATTCGAACAGGACAAAAGGTTGAATTTTCTGAGGCCACTTTGCAAAAGGTAACTGAAATCATTAACCGTTATCCCGAAGGAAAACAAAAGTCCGCATTGCTTCCATTACTTCACCTTGCGCAGGATGAGTTTGGCGGCTGGCTGAGTGTGGAAGCAATGGATTATGTGGGACGGCTTCTTCATATACAACCGATTGAAGTTTATGAGGTGGCCACATTTTATTCGATGTATAACATGAAGCCGGTTGGAAGATTTCTGCTTGAAGTTTGCCAGACCGGACCTTGCATGATTCGCGGTGCTGAAAAATTAGTGAGCCAATTGGAACAAAAGCTGAATATCAAAAAAGGAGAAACAACTTCTGACGGATTGTTTACACTGAAGACGGTGGAATGTTTAGCTGCATGCGGTTACGCACCCATGCTGCAATGTGGCGAACACTATCATGAGTTTTTGGACACAGAGGAAAAGGTTGATCAGTTGTTGGGTGAGTTGAGGAAGCGGGCGCAGGTGAATAATTAGTAGTGAGTAGTGAGTAGTGAGAAAAAAGTAAATGAAGGTTCGGATGAATTTGAAGAGATAATTTGGGAAACAGGAATAAAAATTAGAAAAAAGTAAGCGCAGGAAATGAGTCGGAAATTATTATTAGACAAATTAGAAATCGCCGGTATCGAAACATTTGCGGTGTATCGTGCCAATGGTGGTTATGCTTCCGTAGAAAAGGCGCTGAAAATGGCACCGAATGATGTGGTGGAAGAAGTAAAGAAATCAGGATTGCGTGGAAGAGGTGGAGCAGGATTTCCAACAGGATTGAAGTGGAGTTTCATTGATAAGAAATCTGGTCGCCCGCGATACCTTGTTGTAAATGCTGATGAAAGTGAACCGGGAACTTTCAAGGACAGGTTCCTGATGGAAAAGCTTCCGCACTTGCTAATTGAAGGGATCGTGACTTCCAGTTTTGCGCTTGAAGCAAATCTTTCCTTCATCTATATTCGTGGTGAGTTCAGATGGATCATTAAAATTTTAGAAAAAGCGATTGCTGAAGCAAAAGCAGCCGGACTGGTCGGCAGGAATATTTTAGGAACCGGTTACAATTTAGAAATCGTGGTGCAAACCGGGGCAGGCGCCTATATCTGCGGTGAAGAGACCGCATTGATTGAATCGTTGGAAGGCAAGCGCGGTAACCCCAGGATCAAACCACCCTTTCCGGCTGTAAGTGGTTTGTATAATAATCCAACAGTTGTTAATAATGTAGAAAGCATTGCAACTGTTCCATGGATCATTAATAACAGTGGTGATGAATATGCTAAAATAGGAACACCAAAAAGTGCAGGAACAAAACTAATTTCTGCCTGTGGCAATATTAATAATCCGGGTGTTTTTGAAATTGAACTCGGCTTGCCGGTGGAAGAATTTATTTTTTCTCCAACTTTTTGCGGAGGTATAAAAGACGGCAAGAGAATGAAAGCTGTGGTGGCCGGTGGTTCATCGGTTCCGATTCTTCCTTCCGGATTAATATTAAAAACTACCAATGGAGAACCACGGCTCATGAGTTATGAGTCGTTGTCTGATGGTGGTTTTCTCACGGGTACGATGTTAGGTTCCGGTGGTTTTATTGTGTATGATGAAGATCAGTGCATCGTTCGCAACACCTGGAACTTCACGCGATTTTATCATCATGAGAGTTGCGGACAATGTTCACCTTGCAGAGAAGGAACAGGTTGGATGGAACGCATTCTTCACAACATAGAAAACGGCCATGGTAAGATGACGGATATTGATTTGCTGTGGGATGTACAGAGAAAGATTGAAGGCAATACAATTTGCCCTTTAGGTGATGCGGCAGCGTGGCCGGTAGCTGCTGCCATTCGTCATTTCAGGGATGAGTTTGAATGGCATGTGAGGGAACCGAAAGAGTGTTTGGTGAGAAATTATGGGCTGGCAGAATCAGCTGTTGCTTCCAGTTCGTTGCAGGATTAGAATGGAGCTGATCGCAGGAGCGGTTGGAAAAAAATTGAACCATTAAAGTAATCAGTTATGATACATCAAGTGGTGAGAATTATTGAGGTTGATCCATTCAAAGTAACTCTTGAATTCAATACTGGTGAAGTAAGGATTTTTAATTTTGAAGTGTTTTTCAAAAAGCATGAAAAAAATCCAAATTCTGTTGTGCATCAACTAAAGGATAAGGATATTTTCAGGAAGGTGAAATTGAGTGAGGAATACGGAACGATTTATTGGGAGGGCGCTGGAGGATCTGTTCCTTCTTTGCAAGAAAGAATCATTGATTGAGAAAAAAATATAATGATCAAAGTAACGATAGACAACATAGAAATCGAAGTAGAAGAAGGAACCACCATCATGAATGCGGCGCGCAAGATTGGTGGTGAGGTGGTTCCTCCTGCAATGTGTTATTATACTTCGCTTAAAGGCAGCGGTGGAAAATGCCGTGCTTGTTTGGTGAAAGTGGCGCAAGGTTCAACCAAAGATCCACGACCGATGCCGAAACTGGTAGCTTCCTGCTGTACAGCCGTGCAGGATGGAATGGTGGTATTGAATTCAACTTCACCGGAAGTGCTGGAAACAAGACGTGGCATTGTAGAATTTCTGTTGGTGAATCATCCGCTTGATTGTCCGATTTGTGACCAGGCAGGTGAATGTGAACTGCAGAACTTTGCCTTTGAACATGGCTTGCAAAAAACACGCAGTGAATTTCATCGCAGGGAATTTGATCCGATTGATATCGGTCCGCATATCAAATTGCACATGACGCGTTGCATCCTGTGTTACCGTTGCACGCAGGTAGCTGATCAGTTGACTGAACAAAGAGTGCATGGTGTCTTATGGCGTGGCGAAGCTTCTGAAATTTCAACTTACATTCAGAAGGCTGTTGAAAATGATTTTTCAGGAAATATGATTGATGTTTGTCCGGTGGGTGCATTAACTGACCGTCATTTCCGTTTCCGGAACCGTGTTTGGTTTTTAAATCCAATGGATGCTCACCGTGATTGCCCGAAATGTTCCGGTAAAGTAGTATTGTGGATGCGTGGCGAAGAAGTATATCGCGTAACTGCAAGAAAGGATCAATACGATGAAGTGAAAGAATTCATTTGCAATGAATGCAGATGGGATCATTTTGAGGTGAAGGATTGGGTAGTGGAAGGTCCGCGGGCAGTGGAGAAATGGTCTGTGATAACAGCGAATAAATATTCAAAAGAAACAGTGGAGCTGCCGGAGCAGTTGTACTCCAAATTAGATAATGCTAAATGGGATTCGTTTGAGGGAGTGACTTAGATCAGATGAGTATAACTCATATGTTATGAACTGCAGGTGAAGAATTGGATATTAAAAATAATGGATTGAATGGCACAGGTGAATTTGATAAGTTAAATTTTACGGATGACGTTACTTGGTTTACTTCCTACATTGATTTTGATTCTTGCATTGTTTGCGGTTACGATGTTGGTTGCATTGTATTCCACTTTTGCGGAACGCAAGGTGGCGGCATTTATGCAGGATCGTATTGGTCCGAACAGGGCAGGGCCAGGCGGAATTTTTCAACCGCTTGCTGATGGATTGAAATTTTTCATGAAGGAAGAGGTGATTCCTGTTGCTTCCAACAAATTCCTTTTTGTTCTCGGTCCTTGTATTGCGATCATGTGTGCATTGATGACAGGAATTGTTGTTCCCTGGGGAGCTACACTCACCGTTTTTGGAACAGACGTTCAGTTGCAGATCGTTGACCTGGACATTGGAATTTTATATGTGTTTGCAGTTGTATCAGTTGGCGTGTATGGAATCATGATTGGTGGCTGGGCTTCCAATAATAAATTTTCATTGATGGGAGCCATTCGGGCTTCTTCACAAATTATCAGCTATGAATTAAGCATGGGACTTTCCATTGTCGCGCTGCTGCTTGTTTCCGGTACCATGAGTCTGCGTGATATTGTAACACAGCAGCATGGAATGCATTGGAATATTATTTATCAGCCGTTGGGATTTTTAATTTTCCTGATCTGTGCTTTTGCCGAAACTAATCGTACACCATTTGATTTACCGGAATGCGAAACAGAATTGGTAGGAGGATATCATACGGAATACAGTTCCATGAAACTGGGGTTCTACTTATTTTCTGAATACATCAACATGTTCATTTCCGGTGCTATCATGGCTACGTTGTATTTCGGAGGTTACAATTTTCCTTTTATGGATAATTTGCTGCAGGCAACGGGTTCCCAGAATTTGGTCACTATTATCGGGCTTGCTTTCTTCTTCGCGAAAATATTTTTCTTCATTTTCTTTTTCATGTGGGTTCGCTGGACCATTCCGCGGTTCCGTTATGATCAGTTGATGAATCTTGGCTGGAAGGGATTGATTCCCCTGGCAATTTTTAATGTGCTGGCAACAGCAGTCGGACTACTGCTTTTCAGGAATTAATTTTGAAATATACTTCAGGTCCAAAATGAGCACAGGAATTCTAATTGAAAAAATGAACCATGCAAGCAGTTAGTAATAGAAGAAAAATTCTGGAACAGAAGAAAATGACGATGGTGGAAAGGATGTACCTGCCTGCTATTTTCCAGGGCATGGGCATTACACTGCGACATTTTTTCAAGCGAAAGGCAACTATACAATATCCTGAGACCAAACGTGCAGTGCCCGCAGTATTCCGCGGACTGCATGTATTGCGGCGTGATGAAAATGGTGCTGAGCGATGCACTGCCTGTGGTTTATGCGCAGTGGCTTGCCCCGCGGAAGCGATTACTATGGAGGCGGGCGAGCGGAAAGCCGGTGAGGAGCGTTTGTACCGGGAAGAAAAGTATGCAGTGAAATATGAGATCAACATGCTGCGCTGTATCTTCTGCGGATTTTGTGAAGATGCTTGTCCTAAAGAAGCCATTTTTTTAGAAACCACTTTTGCGCCTGCAAGCTTTAACCGCAATGATTTCATTTATGCAAAAGACAGGTTGGTAGAAGGCTTTAAAAGAAATGAAATTGTGCCACCGATAACCACTTTAAAGGACGCATAGCCTGAATTGAAAATCCGGTAAGCGGTAATTCTTCAAACAGTAACAATAGTTTGCAATGCTCACTTCAGCTTTTTATTTCATAGCATTTGTCACCATCTTTTTTGCCATCATGGTGGTGGTTTCAAAGAATCCGATACACAGTGTGTTGTACCTGGTGCTCACTTTTTTTTGCATTTCGGCCAATTACATTTTCATGCTGGATGCCACTTTCGTGGGAATGGTAAATGTGATTGTGTACGCAGGTGCCATTATGGTATTGTTTCTCTATGTGTTGATGATGATGAATCTCGATAGCATCGCAGAGCAGAAGCGCTCGGCTATGTTTAAGATCAGTGCAGGTGTTACCGGTGGCCTCTTATTACTGTTGCTTGTTGCAGCATTAAAAGATGCCAGTCTGCAGGTGCAACAGGAAGCAGCTATTGCAGATCAACGCATTGGTTCCATAAAAGTGCTTGGCTTCATCCTGTATTCCAAGTATCAAATGCCATTTGAAGTTGCTTCTATTTTGTTTTTAGTGGCAATGACCGGCGCAGTGGTGCTGGGGAAAAAGGATGCCAGTGACCGTTCGATAGGACTGGAAGCGATAAAGTGAGATAAGAATAGCAGCTAATGACGATTAACCTACACATTGCATAATCAGAACAACATGATGCCGCAGATTTTTCAGACAGTTCCTATTGAGCACTTCGTTTACCTGAGTGCTGTTTTGTTTGTGATTGGAGTAGTTGGTGTACTCACACGCAGCAATGCAATCATCATCTTTATGAGTGTGGAGTTGATGCTGAATTCAGTCAATCTTTTACTGGTTGCCTTTTCGGCTTATCACCAGGATCCTGCCGGACAGATTTTTGTTTTCTTTATTATGGCGGTGGCTGCGGCTGAAGTGGCTGTTGGTCTTGCTATCATTACCATGATTTATCGAAATACGCATTCGGTGAATATTAATGATATGAGCAGGATGAAGAATTAGGAATTAGGACATACAAGATAGGATTTTCTAACAGGACTAAAGACTAAAGACTAAGGACTAAGGACTAAGGACTCATTTTAAACCCTTCATGCAAAACAGAACTGTCATCATCACCGGTGCGAATGGTAATTTAGGAATGGCTGTGGTGGAAAAATTTCTGCAAAGCGGACACAAAGTGATAGGAACCGCGCGACAGCAAAGTATGCTTGATGCTTTCCCAAAAAATGAAAATCTGGAAGTACGTATTGTAGATCTTGCGAATGAAAATGATACTTCAGCTTTTGTCGCATCCATCATTTCAAAATATAAAAAAGTGGATGCTGCGCTTATGCTTGCCGGCGGATTTGCTTCAGGTGATATCGCGAAAGCAAATGATGAGGAGCTTTTAAAAATGTATAACCTGAATTTTATGACTGCTTACCATATTGCACGTCCACTATTTGCACATATGAAAGAAAACGCATTTGGCAGGTTGATTTTTGTTGGAGCACGACCGGCGCTCGATGCTGCTGCAGGTAAAAGCAATATGGCTTATGCGCTATCCAAATCATTGGTGATTAAGCTTGCCGAATTATTAAACACCGATGCAAAAGGAACAAATGTAACGGCGACCGTTTTTGTGCCAAGCACCATTGATACGCCTCCCAACAGAAAGAGCATGCCCAATGCAAATTTTGATGATTGGGTAAAAGCAGAACAAATTGCCGATCTGATGGAAATGGCTTGTTCTGAAACAGGAAATCCGCTGAGGGAAACTGTTTTGAAAGTGTATGCTAATGCTTGAGGAGGAATTTAAGAAAGCAATGTTTTATAATAGCCCAATTTGGTAAGCACCACCTAAAACCTTTGCACGATAAAATATCTAAAAGTTATTGATGTAGCATTTAGTGCGCTACCGGGAAAAATTGTCGTTCAGTTCTGCTGCCATCATTTAATTCAATGCTATAAAGTCCGTTGGAATAATTGCTGAGCGGAATTTTTGCAGCGCCTGGTTGTAAAATTCCCGTATTCATTAATTGCCCAAACGAATTGCAGATGCTGAATCGAAACTCCCGGTTCAGTTTAGTTTGAACGTTGAGTTCATACGAGGCAGGATTTGGAAAGATGAAAAGTCCGAACTGATTTTTGTTTTCATTTATACCGTTGGTAAGAAGATAGTCGCATGGATAGGTGTTGAAATTGAATGAGATTTCACTGTCATTATAGCATCTCATCGGTCCATCCCATTCGGGGAAAATGGCATGCGGCTGATGCAACATTAAAAAAGGACAACCAAGTTTCTCAATATAACCTCCCTGGAATGAATATGCATCCAGATTGGGTTCAGTTGTCCAAATCCATTCAAGGGTATCATTGTCTACAACAAAATTTGTAACTGAGTCAATAATGGATTGCCACAACGTGTCGGCAGGATTGGAAGGAATGATGGGTGAATGAAAAACCAACGTGTCACCTTGCGAAACGTTGAAAATATAAAGCGGAAAATATTTTGAGTAAAGGATATTGTAATAGAAAACTGTATCGTTTTCCTGGTAAGTAAAGATGGATGGAGGATGAGTTACCGCGCCGGAATATTGATAATAAGTAACGGAGATTTTTTTACACGCATGACCGCCAACCATTGTATCAAGTTGCGATTCGTAGAGATAATATTCTGAATGGCCAGGTGCAGCACCGTTCGCACTAGCTGAGTAATGCCAGGTTGCACCTATAGGAGCAAAGGATTGCCCATCACAGATTGCAGTGCAGAGAAGAATGATGGGTATAAAGAACAGTTGCTTGATCGTATTAATTTTTTATGTGAGTGATCATAATCAGGGTAGCAAAAAATCTTCCTTAATTATTGCAGAATCGTTATTGTTTCTGATGTCACAGTGTTACTCCAATGTCCCGCCCTGTCCTTTAATTGAACCGTAAACGTAGCTGTTTCAGAAACGGATGATTGATCCTTCAGCATGATATGTTCAAGCAGCACTTTTAATTCTCCGGTAATGACAAGGGAAGTTCCCTGCGGAGCCAGCGGAATGATGTGAAATTTTTCGGTGAGTGGAAAACGGTTATCAGTTATCCAAAGCGATAATGAATCTGCTTCATAATCTCCAAGATCTCCATCACCATCAACGTAACCCACGATAAATAAAAGGGAATCCGAAAGGTTGTGTACAGCAGTTGGTGAAACGGAAAGCAATGTAATTTCAGGAATTTTGCTGATAGTAGGATTTGCCGGGGAGTCATCTTTCTTACAAGAGAAAAGAAACAACAGCATCAACAATATGCATCCATTTTTCAAATTGCTGTTAGTCAGATATTTCATTGAACGACAAAGGAACAATAAGTTTGGATGTAAAGCTGCGAACCGTTTTCGGGTAATTCGGTTGGCGAAGTATGATCTTCATCTTCTACATAGGCGCGCAAGTAAACAATATCATTTAATTCAAATGCGGAAGTATTGATGGTGCAGTACAGATAGAAAGGCAGCGTTGCACCAAACAGCGTTTCCATGTGCGGAAATAATTGTGATTGCAATGGTACTTCTATCGCATCGTCCCAGTTAAACGCGTCAGTTGAAAATTTTACCTTGTTAAAAGTGAATTGAAAGGGCGGAGTGATATCGTCATAGATTCCGATCCAGATTTTCACATTTGTATTTTGCGTTACCATAAACGGATTGGTAAGTATTTCTCCGCGTAAAGTATCCACTCTAAAATTATTCTGATCAGGCAGATAAGCAACTAATCCATAGAAAGCAGGCTGATAAGTAGGATTTGCCGGTGAGTTGCCGAAAAGATCTGGAGCACCCGCCATAATCCATTGACTGATTTTTCCACGTTGCGCAGGATATAACGTATCATACAACGGCATTCTGCCCAATGTTACATCATTGGTAGTTAACCGATACCACAACCATGAAAGCGCAGTGTCGCCCGGAACAACACGATAAGTATAAAAAGAATCTGCAGTATTCTTGAGAACATGCGCAAGCACCAATGTATTGTAAGCGCTTTGAACAGTGCGGTAGTCAGGCTCGAATGATCCGTCATGACAACCTTTCACTCCACATTTCACTGAAAGAATATATTGATGGATGCCGGCAAACGTTGCGGAGTCAGGAGGAACTGCCGGAACAATACTTTGATTATAACTGATGGTATCAAACGGATTGAATGGAAGCTCAGGCGTTTCAGTGCTGATATTTTTTTCGCAGGAAAAAAATAATAACGCAAGCACGACGTACAATAAAAAGTAATACCGTTTTGCGGTTAGTTGATGAACATTCCATTTTCTATTTTTAAGCGTATGCATGATTTTGCTGTTCAATTGAATTTGGATGTTATACAAATGCTTCTTCTAAAATTCTGCCCGGTAATAATCCTCCGGGAATGTATTCATGAAATCCGAGGATGTGCGCAACGGTGGGAACAAGATCAATTGTTTCACCGACAGGATTAATTAAATCACCAACCACCTGATCCTGTTTTACCCTGGCTGCCGGTCCAACAATCAATGCAAACAATCTTCTTGAATTTTCATCACTGGTATGATCGAATGCGCGCAAGCCATTTGCATCATAAACGCTGTTGGGCAATTCATTACGTCCATGATCCGGCATGCAAATCAGTATGGTGTCATTGGCGAGTACAGGATCGTGTTGAATTTTGTCCCACAACCAGCCCACCCCATAATCTGCTTTGTGCATATAGCTTAAGTAATCAGTGAAATTGAAATGACAGGCGTCTAAATCAAAACTATTGATCACCAGTAACTCCGGCGCAAAGTTCTGCAGCACCTGCCATGCATAAGCCATATTCACTAAATCGCCGGTGAGTTCCGCAGTGCTGATACCCGGAGGCAATGGCCATTCAATCTGGTTGGTTGAAGTTTTATTTAGTGTTTGATAGATGAAGCTTTTTATTTTTTCACGATCTTCAGGTGTATTGATGATGCCTGGATAATCAGCCGCTGTTTTATCAAAATTTTTATCCAGGAAACTTTTCATGGAATTAATTTTAACAACATCGTCCGGCTGAAAAGTGATTGCATCAGACAAATAATCGAGTCCATAGCTTCCGAAGGTGGTTGCAGGCCGGAGGTAATTCGCGCCATACATCGGACCATACATTCCGTTTCTGCTGTAATTCAAAGCAGGATAAGGACCGAGACCTTCACTCATCCACCAGGAGTTGATGGCGCTTCTGGCAGGATCAGTATGCTTGCGGTAGTATTCAAAAACGGTTGGAAAATCAGGATTTAAATTCAGGTTAAGCGAGACGTCTGTATAGTTACCGGTGATGGCAGCAGTATGCCCGTTAAAGTGTCCGGTGGGACCTGTTGCATAGCGCATTTCTTTAAACAAGGTGCCTTGTTTAACAAGCGGACTGGAAAGAATCGGTTGCCAGGGTGAATAAACCAGATTGGTGGAAGGTGCATTTCCAACCAGCATATTTTGCAATAAATTTCCGGTAGTGGCAAATCCCTGTGCAGACAAATAAGATTGATCAATGGATTCCTGATGCCGAACCCCTCCTGCAAACAGCACCACCACCACATGATTTGCAAGCCGGTCGCCAGTACCTGCAAATAATCTTCCGGATGGAAGCAGATACGGAGCCGCTAACATGCCTGCGGTTGCTATTCCTGCTTTTTTTATAAATGTTCTTCTCTTCATGAATTTGTTTTCATTGATTAATAGAAGAGGTACTCATTGGATTGTGCAAACGCAACATACACCATTTCACTGGTGAGGGATGCGTCTTTATTGATCAGGTCTTTAAAGAAATATTTTTCGTAGGGCGTAGGATTGCGAAGAAAGAACCTGAGATAGGTCTCGTTTACAAATGCTTCAATGTTGCTTCGCATTTCTTCATTGGTGGGAATTTTGATGTCAGGTTCTCCCAGCATATTTTCGAGCAGCACACGGTTCATCAATTCTTTATCGCCAAATGAAAGCGCGAGTTCTGCAAGGTTGTTCAGATCATCTCCGGGAATAGATTTATTGGTAAGATTGGAATAGAGGACGGAAATAAATTGTTCGGAACTTTTCTGTTTTACCTTCTCTGCATTGTTTGCATACACGCTCACAGGATTCACTTCATAAATTACATTGTCATAAAGAACCTGTTGAGAAATATCTTTTTTACAGCCTGAAAAAAGAATGCTTAAAAGGAGTAAAGCTGACAGTGATTTAAAATATTTCATTTTTCTAAGAACGTGTTTTGAAACAGATTGAAGTTTATGCTATTCATGCACCCTTCGGCTCCGCTCAGGGTGCGCTCCTTCGTAGCGGGAACTCTGAGTACTAATTGTTTCATCAATTCATAATTGAAAAAGTAAACTAACATTTGAAAACAGAAACTTAAATTAGAAACTGATTAAAATCCAGCGTATTCTGCCGTCTTCATTAACTCTTTTTGAAAAGCAGGATAATCTTTACTCACCTGCATGGCAATGGTTCCTGCGGTGAGTTCCTGTGAGGTGGCATCACGCAACAGCAATTGATTGTATGCTTTGATCACAAGTCCTTCATAGAATTCATCATTCGTGGTAACAATGGTAACAAAGTCTCCTTTACTGTCACCGTCGGTCTGAAACAAAAAGGCAGGATTATTATCAACCATGGTAACTCCATTGAATAATTCTGATTGAGTAGGACTGCGTAGTAACAAATCGCCGAAGGCAGCTTTAACAAAATTTTCTGTACCCATATTTAACTGATCATAAAAGTAATTGTCGAGGAATGCGGCGAAATATTCATTAACTGAAATGCTTCCATTCATAAAAGCATCGGTAACATCCTGCAGCTTTTGCAATCTGTAGAGTTCATATTGGTAGAAAATTAAAATCGCAGTGTTGCCGGCCAGTGAATCGTAGTGATAAATGAGTTTGATTACAGCTATCTGGTAAGCAATCAGCGCACTGTCGCTTCCATTGATGAAGTCTGCGCTGGTAAGACTGAACAATACATTGAAATAGCTTCTTGTACTTATTAATTGTTGTATAAGCGTATCCTTTGCCGCTGCGCTTAAATCATGACTTATCAGGTAATCGTGTGCAGTTAAGATTTCATCCTGAGAGGGAGCTCTTCCAATCAAATCAATATACATTCTGTTGATATAATTATTGATCTGGACTTCTGATACTCCAAAGTAGGGTGGAGGATCATTATTTGTGATGGTGGTATCCATGTGAATTGTTTCCACAGCATCCTTCGTGCAGCCCAGCCAACATGCAGAGAGCAACAGTAGCGTGAAAAACAACAGCAGTGAAAATCGCATGGGAACAAATTACAATTAATCTGAGAAAACGGATGGACTGGTTCGATAGTGCTTAATCTTTATTCTTTAATCACTCAGTCTTAAGCCTTAAGCCTTTTCGTCTTAAGTCAGTAGTCATTAGTCATTAGTCATTGGACTTTGCACATTGTTTCATCGTCACATCAATTCTTAGTCGGTAAACATTCCCTCAATGTTACAGCATTCACAATCTTTCTTTCATTATAAAAATCCATCGGTTGAGCGGCTTCGTAATTACCCTGATTTACTTCACCTAAAAAACTCTTTATGAAACAAAAGCTTAACACCCTATTCAAGGTTGCTTTGTTGTCACTGGTAGTAGGAGGCCTCCTCTACGTTGGTAGCAATCGCGACTTGTTGGTAGCTTCCAGTCATCGCGAAGCACCACTGATTTCAGATGATCCGTTAGCAGACAACACGGATCTCTATTGCTTCCGCTCGCCGGAAGATCCTGATCGTATCATCATCATGGCCAACTACATTCCCCTGGAGTTGCCTATGGGTGGTCCGAATTACAGCACTTTTGGTCAGGATATCAATTATGAAATCCATATCAAAAATGATGCGTCCACAGCAGGTGATGATATCACCTACCGTTTCAAATTTTCTGCGACAAATGAAGATCCTACTACATTCTTCAACATTCGTCTCGGATTACAAAACATTAAGACTACCTACAAATGCCTGAAGAGTGTTGATGGCAGTCCATTTGAAAAGATTGCCGAAGGTCCGGTACCACCCAACAACATTGGACCTCGTTCCATTGAAGATCCTGTTGTGGGTTTGGGCACCAACTACGATCAACTGATCAGTGATGCGATCACTACGGCGGATGATGGTTCAACTATTTATTGCGGACCTGCTGACGATCCATTCTTCGTTGACCTCGGAGGCATTTTTGATCTCGGCCAGACACGCAATGGCGGAACCGGAGCTGATGCTCCCCGTGATGGTATTGCAGGCCGTAATGTGCATGTGATTGCCATGAGCATTCCAATTAACAAACTACAGAAAGATGGCAAAAGCGTTCAACAAGCTGCCAACATTCTTGACGGTGATTTCGTGATTGGTGTATGGGCTTCAGCGAGCCGCAAAAAAGTGAAAACACTTGATGGTACCGGCGGTGCAGTAAGTACAGGAAAATATGTACAGGTTTCCAGATTGGGCATGCCATTGACCAATGAAGCCATTATCCCGATAGGTAAAAAAGATTTGTGGAACTGGACGACACCTTACAATGATGCACAGTTTGAACAATACTTTACCAATCCTGAATTGGCTCTTTACATGGATGATGCTTTGTTCGGAACAGCCGTGCCTGCATTGTCACAACTCCGGATTCAAAAAGCTTCACAAACTGTGTTAGGCAATGTGAACTTTGGAAACGGCAATGATGGATTGTTTGTGCTTTATGGAAATGCCGCTACTACCGGAACCGCTTTGGATCCTGCCATTTTCGGCGGCTATTTATTGCGCGATAATGAACCACGTTCAGTAGATATTCTCCCGATCTTTTATACAGGTGTTCCGAATCTTGCACCTTATCAATTAGCAGTTGGCAAACCTGATGGCAATCCTTTAGCCGCTGGTAAACCATTCGTAAATAATTTTCTTCCAACATTCGGCGACATGCTTCGGTTGAATATGGCAGTGCCTGTTACCCCACGGGATGATCCGAAGTTCAGTTCTGAAGGGTTGATTCAGGCAGCAGTGCTTGGCTTGACTGACCCTGCTTACAATGGAACAACGGATCTGCAATTCATTCCTAACATGGATGGATTCCCGAATGGAAGACGTTTGGAAGATGATGTTACACGTATTGAATTACAAGCTGTGGGTGGTGTTGCACTTGCTGCTATCGGACTCTGGTACGATGACCACACAATTGGTATCGGTCAGAGCCCTGTAACGCAGGATTTATTGGATGTGCTCACTTACTCTACAGGTGTTGAATCCAATGATGCGCCTTTCAAAACATCCTTCCCGTTCGCTGCCAGTCCCTGGAGCGGATACGACTACCATTATAACTACACCTACTAATCACTTTTGTCAACCACAACTAAATAATAACACATGAAATCAATTATAAAAATTTCAGCGAAAGTGGTGCTTGTGGCAGGTGTCATTGGGGCTTTACTGTATTTCTCTTCGAAGCATACAGACCTTGAAGCATCCAGCCACCGCGAAGCACCCATGATTGCCAATGATCCATTGGCAGATAATACTGACCTGTATGCATTCAGAAGTCCTGATGATCCGAATTACATCACGATCATCGCAGGATATGTTCCTCTTGAATTACCACAGGGCGGTCCTAATTACTATTCATTCGGAACAGATGTTTCGTATGAAATTCACATCAAGAATGATGCAGCTACTGCAGGTGATGATATCAAGTACCAATTCCGTTTCAGGAAGGAGAATGAAGATCCTTCAACGTTCTTTAACATCCGTTTGGGTGCACAAAACCTGAAGACCACGTATTCATGCTGGAAAACGGAGAATGGTATTTCCAAAGGAATAGTATCCAACGGCGTTGTACCACCTCCGAATATTGGCCCGCGTTCTATTGAAGATCCTACTCTTGGTTTAGGAAGCACCTATGAAGCATTGTATACTTCTGCTGTTACACAAGCTTCAGGTCCGGGTGGTGAAATTGTTTACTGCGGTCCTGCCGATGATCCTTTCTTTGTTGATCTTGGTGGTGTGTTTGATCTTGGTCAGACACGCGCTGGTGGAACAGGAGTTAATGCTCCTGTGGATGCAGTAGCTTGTCACAATGTGCATGTGATCGCGATGAAAATTCCGATTGCAACTTTGCAAAAAGATGGTAAGAATGTTCAGCAGGCAGCGAATATCCTGGATGGAGATTATGTAATTGGTGTGTGGGCGTCAGCCAGTCGTAAAAAAGTGACTACGCTGAAATCAAATGGCACCACAGTGGTGGTATCAGGTCAATCACCGTTGGTGCAGGTGTCCCGTTTGGGAATGCCGCTTACCAATGAAGCAGTGATTCCGATTGGTGATAAGGATTATTGGAATTCAACTACACCATACAATGATGCATCATTCGAACCCTATTTCTGTAATCCTGAATTAGGTCTTTACATGGATGATGACCTTTTTGGTGGCGCGGTTCCGGGATTAGCTCCATTGCGCATACAAAAGGCATCACAAACAGTATTGGGTAATGTTGACTTTACCAATGGTGCTGATGGTCTGTTTGCGATTTATGGAAATCCAGCGACCATTGGAACAGCGCTTGACCCGAATATTTTTGGCGGTTACCTGCTTCGCAAAAGCCAGCCAAGATCAGTTGATCTGTTGCCGATATTTTACACAGGTGTTCCGAATCTTGCACCTTATCAGCTTGCGGTTGGAAAACCGGATGGTAATCCACTTGCTCCCGGAAAACCTTTCGTGAATAATTTTCTGCCAACGTTTGGTGATATGCTTCGTCTGAACATGGCCGTTCCGCCAACACCTCGCAATGATCCTAAATTCAGCTCAGAAGGTTTGATTCAGGCAGCAGTGCTTGGCTTAACTGATCCGGCTTACAATACAACTACTGCATTGCAGTTTATTCCAAACATGGATGGATTTCCGAATGGAAGAAGACTGGAAGATGATGTAACACGCATTGAATTACAAGCGGTGGGTGGTGTTGCACTTGCAGCGATCGGGTTGTGGTACGATGATCATACCATTGGCATCGGACAAAGTCCGGTTACAACTGATCTGTTGGATGTGCTTGGTTATACCACCGGTATTGAAGCAAATGATACTGCTTTCCGTGCAGCATTTCCTTATGTGCAAGTGCCCTGGAGTGGTTATGGCAAATGCAGCGGACCGGCAGGCATTTACATGTCGGGCATGAGAGCAGGAGGTTTGGATATCGGAGCACCTGAAATAGTAGCGGTGCAGAATTATCCGAATCCGTTTACAGATGTAACCAACTTCAAATATCATCTGACTGCAGATTCAAGAGTTACGATCCGCGTCGTTGATCTTACCGGTAAATTCATTGCAACCGTAGAGGATCAACCGAAGAAAGTTGGTAGTTATGTAGTGAGTTGGAATGCTCCTGCAAATCTTGCAACAGGTGTTTACATTGCAACAGTAGCTTACAATGGAATAGTAACAGCGACCATGAAAATCAATCATGTAAAATAATTAAACGTGGCGTTTAATAGAGAGCCGGATGTGCTGATCACTCAGCCATCCGGTTTTTTTTATTTTTCTATATCAGCAATCGTTAATCTGTATTCGTGAGGCAAGCGAAATC
This sequence comes from Chitinophagaceae bacterium, assembly GCA_016717285.1. Lineage (NCBI taxonomy): Bacteria > Pseudomonadati > Bacteroidota > Chitinophagia > Chitinophagales > Chitinophagaceae > Chitinophagaceae bacterium. Next base: position 2,333,219 of record JADKFU010000005.1, on the reverse strand, counting down.
CCGCAAAATGTTCTTCGCCACCGATGAGGGCAATGAGGGATTAAAAATCCCTAAACTCAGTAGACACGGATTACAAATCAGAGCCAACGGGGGAGTGTTCCTTTTTCTATAAATGTGAAATGCCTCCGGCATTGAAAGTTCCTTAGCTTAATGACATTATTTGCGCGAGCATGATTAAAAGGGTTTTTCTTCTCCATATGGTTTATCCGAACAAATACAAGAAGCTTAACGAATTGAAATAATTTCGAACCGTTCTGTAATAGTCACTGACGCTTGCGCTAAATGAGAACTTTATGTGGCATTCATTCCAAATAACACCACAGCAGAAAAATTAATCAGCGACCATTTTGAATTTGCTGATGATCTTCGAATCTTTTTTAAGAATGGCCAGGTACATTCCCGGTGAAGTAATGCCGGTATTTATCATTGCCTGCCTGCCGGATATCTCTTTATGCAATACCATTTCACCAAGCGCATTGTAGAGTTCCAGGGTTAAATATTCTTCATTGCCCTGTAATTCAAGCTGGAATGTTTGATGAAAAGGATTGGGAAATACACTTGTATAGGATGGAGGATTTTCAATACCTGTGACCACTGCACCCTTTTCGTATTTGAAAACATCGACCTTAAAGAAATCCAGACTGGCATCGTCCTCGGTGTAACCTGTAACAATCACATTTCCATAACTGTCAAAACCTGCCAACTGTAGTTTGTCTTCCGAATTGGTATCATAGGAGTTATCATAATCTGCATACCACTGCAACACACCGGAAGGAGAATATTTGACGGTTGTATAGTTGTAATTTTCCCAATAATCTCCTGTTTCAGAAGCGCCCAGCATTAGGATATTATCAAATTGATCAATAGCCATACTGAGGGGCCATACATCTATGCCGCTCAATGCAGTGAAGTCGGTGCTCCAAAGTTCGATGCCTGAATTATCATATTTGGTAACGAACATGGTAAGATCCCTTTCTCCAAATACGATAACGTTGTTGCCTGCATCAAGTGCTATATCATATGGAAGCATATAATCTGCGCTATCGATCCTGGTCCACTGTACAACACCTGCAGAAGAAAATTTAATGGTTACGGATTTGTCTTTGTTAGAGCCACGAGCATAACCTGTAATATAAGTGTTGTTAAAATCGTCTGCAGCAATGGCCATCGCTATAGATATATAACTATCATAACCCGCTTCCATGAGTCCAGCCAATGCTTCCATCGCTGTTTATTTTTAAGGTATAGAAAATGTTATTCTGACCGTCATGCTGTATATCGCCTGTGATATAAAGACCACCCTGGTTGTCCGGAAGCATAGCATGGCATTCTTCCTCGCTGATATTGCCCGGGACCGGATACGCTGTCCATAATAAATTGCCTGATGAATCTATTTTCATAGCGGCAATGTGCTTGTGGGACCCATCATTAAAATAGGAAGCAACAACATAGGAGCTTCCTGCATCGTCTACCACCATGTTATAGCTGCTGAAGGGGAGCGTCACATGCCACCTTTCACTGCCGTTCGCATCGAAGGAATAGATTTTATTCACCAAAGGGGACAGGAAATAGCTGTTTAATTTTTTTATCAAGGTAAATGGAAGTTAATGGATTACCGGCTATAGTTTCATCCCCAACCAGGTTACCTGAGCTATCTATTGCCAGCAAGTGCGCAGATGCATTGCCAAATACCTTCTGTACCAACACATGATAAACATCATTCGAATCCACAAAGCCTCCATGTGGACTCGCGGCATACGAATATTCATACTGCCATTCGGCAGATACTGCCTGAGAGAAAGATGGAGTAGTAAGGAAAGAACAGGAAATAAAAACCAGGGAGTAAGCAAATAACGGGAACAAATTCTTTTTAAAGAGCGGAGAGCATCTCATAGGTATACGTTTTTCCAAATTTATAACAAAAAAATTATAGGAATAATTGAGCAAAAGGGATTAAACAAAAACTTAACGGAGACTAACATTCATTTTTTTCTTTGGAGCATCTGTGAATGTTGCATAACATTAAATCAGAAGTCATCGGATGACTTCAAACAAACTAATTAAAGACACTAGCGTTGTTGTAGTCATTCGAAACTAATTTGGAAATGAAGACAGTACCTTGCGCCAAACAGGGGAACAATCTCCGGATAGGAGATCAATGATTGCTTCGTGACTTTGTGTCTTCGTATCATTTTTCAATGCTTGCCTGCAAACGGGCGAGTGAGGGTACTTATTAAACGTTGCGGAAAAATTCTATTCCATCGTATTATTCGATTACCACTTTTCCTGCAATGCGTTGTCCAGCTGAATAAATATGTAAGAGATAAAATCCTGGTGGAATATTATGCAGTAGGAGCTCCAGGTTTTGATTGGTAGTGCTTCTGTTTTCTGACAACACCTTTTTCCATACGTATCTATTAATTCAATTCGAACATTTTTAAATGAGTATATCTTGCTCAATTTTACATAGAGATACTCATGGGCAGGATTGGGAAAAATCTGAATATCTGGTAAGGCATCGTTTTCTTTAGTTCCGGTAGGCAGTATACAATTGGTGCTGAACATCCAGGGCTCGTTGTTCGCATCATCCGGTTCATCACTTAATCCAATCAATACGAGACTGTCATCCTGGAACTCTAAATACGGGCGAAAAAGTTTATTTGGGATGAGATCAATTCCTGTCATCGTAATTCCGTCTGTATACCACATATCAGCACTGTTGGCACTTTCCTTTTGTGTAAAATAGATGGCATCGCAAGTGACCATATGGTCATAAAATCTTTCACAGTCGTTGCACCAATCATAGGAGATCAGGGTATCGGTGCCTGCTGCCGTGCCATCGGTTTTCCATAAGCTGTGTCTTAGCGGTCCGTAGGCGGTTTCGTCTTCTTCGATTTCATAGACTGAATGATTATTGACACTTCCCCAGAAAATGCAGTCTACATTTCCGGGCGATGATGGATCTGCATATTTTTGGAGTAGTGTTCCCCCTGATAATGTACCGTCTGATGCCCAAACTTCGATGGTATCTAAAGTTCCTGTTTTCCTGACGAGGAAATAGTTTTCAGCAACACCTAGCATCGCTGTGAACATGGCAGTATTGGGATTCCAGATCGGTATTTCCATGGTACCTGAAGCAGAACCATCCGTTGAGTACCATTTGTTATTAGCAGCGAATAGCAGTTTGTCGTTGAATTTTGTAAAGCCTGAACCAAATAAGCTATTTGTCACACCGGGCGAAATATCCTTTATCATGTAAGTTCCAGCAACGGTTCCATCTGATCTCCATAATTCAGACCCATGATCAGGATCGGTTGCGACGAAAAACAACAGGTCATTGAAAAGAGTAAGATTATAACCCCCTGAAGCAGGTGAAGGGATCAGGGAATACGTTCCAGCCACAGTTCCATCACTTCTCACCACGTTATTGACACCATTCATTTCCATATAGCCATAAAAAATACCATTCCAGATGCTGTAATAGGATAAATAGGTATTTGCATGCTGCACCAGCGGTATGGTTCCACTGAAGGTGCCATCAGTCACCCAAAAATCCATGTAAATGTTGTTGATATCACTCTTGCCAAGAAAAAAAGCTTTTCCATTGATGCCAGGAGTAAGTAGTTGAATTAAAGGTGAAGCATACCCGGGTATGATGTCCTTTATTAAAGTTGTACCTGCTTCAGTTCCATCCGTTACATTTAATTCATATCCATTTATGGGATCCTGTAAAACAAGCACCCATTTATTATTGGCAACGGCCACTACACTGTACTCTCCACCTGTCCATCCATTTCCACTTCCCGGATCAACATCTTTCAAGAGATAAGTACCGGCTTCCGTTAAGTCGCTGATCCAGGGTTCACGGCCATGAGTACCGTCATCAGCTCCAAAAATATACAGGTGGTCATTGAGCTTACTTACGGAAGAAAAATAGGATGCTCCATTGGGGTTAATGTCTGCAACCTGTGTAACCGATTGTGCGGAGGTGAAATTGCAAAGCAGTATTGCACCCAGTAAATTCAAAATCGTATTGCTGAAAATAGATTCGGGGATAAAGTTTTTCATGTTTGATATTAGTATTAATCTACCGGTTGCAAATTTCCTTCTCCGAAAGTTACTGATTTAAATTTTACACCGCCGCCGTGTCAAATCAAAAATCGTTAATCGATATTCGGGAGGCAAGCGAAATCCCGCAAAATGTTATTCGCCACCGATGAGGGCAATGAGGGATTAAAAATCCCTAAACTCAGCAGACATGGATTACAAATCCGCGCCAACGGGGGCAGAACCTCACTCATAAATTAACTTTGAAACACTCCGCAGTTCCTGGTTGCTGATAGTAAGAACATAAAGTCCTTTCGAAAATCCAGAGATATCAATTGCACCGCTTCCATTCCCGATTTTCTCTTCATAAACTTTTCTGCCTGAGATGTCACTCAACTCCAATAGCGCAGGATTCTTTAACTCCGGGACATTGAATTGAAAAACTCCCGATGAAGACGGGTTTGGAAAAACGTTAAGCAAAGAGGAATTGGATACATGATTTTGGATTCCCGTGTTGCCTGCAGCTTCGTATTTCCAAAGCTCAGTGCCTGTAGCTTCATCATTCAAGCCCAGAAACATAAGGTTTCCATCCGTTAAGAGAATCTGACCGGACACCTCTGTTGACAATTCGCTTACAACAGCAGGAAAGAAGTCAAGCTGATATGTTCCGGAAGTTGTTCCATTGCTTTGCCAAAGATGACCAACAGGAAAAAAATTATCTGTATTCATCACTGTAAAATACAGCTCATTGTTTACCTCGTGGAGGTTACTGATTTCTCCCGCCATCTCGTAGACACTCTCCGTTTTTGTTTCTGCGTCATTGAGCGTAGCGAGCATACTGTGACCAATGACAAAATAAAGACGGCCATTATATTCGGTAAATTCTGAAAGACTATAACCATCATATCCATCAATCCCATCCAGGATTATCGTGGTATTGGTGCCATCCGTTTTCCATAGCTGTTTTGTGTATAAAACATCGGCTGCAGAGAAATAAACGAAATCACCGATGGCAGTAAATTTACCGGGATCTGAATCATTGATTCCAGCCAGTGCATCTTTCAGGAGCACAGTTCCGTCCGGAGTGCCGTCAGAGATCCATGGTTCAAGGCCCACATCGTTTGTCTCCGCAGCGAAGTAGAGCTTCCCATTGGCGGAAGCAATATTATCAGGATACGCACTACCAGTTCCCTCCTTAATGTCTTTAAACATCATTGTTCCCGCCGCAGTACCATCGCTGGTCCAAAGCTCAAAGCCATAGCTATCTGTTCCGGCAGAAAAGAACAGGTGATTGTAATAAAGAACAAGGTTATCTGCTGCGGAATAATCAAGCTCACTTACGGGATAGGTTCCTGCTTCAGTACCATCTGTACGCCATAGTTGGTGATATTGTGAGGTTAAATCATTTCCAATAAAGTACAATAGATTATTAAGGATCACTGTTCCACCGTCGAAATAAGGTTCCATATTTTTCACCTTTACAGTACCCTGTACGGTTCCGTCAGTTTTCCATAGTTCAGGAAAATAGGCACTATCCAGGCTCACAAAAAATGCAGTTCCGTTTAATGCTTCCGGTGCGATTAAAATCTCATCCTTCTTGGCATTTGTAAAAATCTTTTCACTGCCAGCCGTAGTGCCATCTGTGAACCACATTTGACTTAATGAATCATCATCCCAAATGGAAAAAATATATTTCGAAGGGCCAAGGCTTACCATTGCAGCAGGCATCGAAGACGCATTTTGTGCAATGGGAATTTCAAACTGCTGCGTGCCTGTAACGGTACCATCAGTAACCCACAATTCAGCGCGCTGATAAACGAGATCATTGATGTAGTATATCTTCCCACCAAAAGATGCGATAAAATAGAGTGTGCTTGGAAATGGTGTTTCAGAAAGAAAAGAAGTGCCTGCTGCCGTTCCATCTGTAATAAATAAATCATTATCTAATCCTCCCATACGCGCAGAGAACAAAATTTTGTCACCCAAAGCAACAAAGCTGAATGGATCAGAACTGCCGCCGTTTGGTTTCAGGTCTGTAATCCGCTGCGTGCCTGCAGCGGTTCCATCGCTGCACCAGGGTTCATTTCCTTTCATTCCATCGTTCGCTCCGAAATAAACTTTGTCGTTAATGGGATATAAGCCATAGGAACCATCCCAGAGTCCATCTTCAGTTCCGGGCCGGATGTCTGCAACCATTTTAGTTCCCTCCGATGTACCATCGCTTACCCAAAGTTCCTTACCAAAATCTTCTGTTTCTGCCATAAAAAATAATTGGTTACCGGCAACTACCAGGTCCGCTACATCTCCATAAAAAGTGAGTGAGGTTTCAATGCCCTTTACCAATACGGTTCCTGAAACCGTTCCATCCGTTTTCCAAAGGCTCGCATTACTTAAATCATCGCGAATAATAAAATAGACAGCACCCTGAAAATTCACCATACAGTCGTAAAAAAGATATCCTTCCTGATCCGAATTCTGTTGCAGGGGGAATGTGCCTGCCGTTGTTCCATCTGTCACGTATAATAGACCGTAATCAGCGTTAAAAATAATTTTATTGCCAAGAATAGCTGCGGGGGATAACGGATCAGAACTGTTTGCACCTGCAACGATATCTTTAAAGAGGTAGGTTCCTGCTGGTGTACCATCGGTCCTCCATATTTCATTTCCATGTGCTGCATCGGTGGCTGAAAAATAGATAATACCGGAGAGGTCAATCAGGTTATTACAATTTAATCCACCGAGCAACTGACTGCCACCGGGTGTTCCGTCTGTTTTCCATAGTTGATTGGCACCCACATCGGTTGCCCCTGCGCAGTAGTAAAGAAAACCATCCGAGACTGTACACCTGGAATTAAGCGGGCCGTCTGCTGAATAATTGATTCCCGGTTTCAGGTCTCTCGTTGTTCCGGCCATAGTTCCGTCAGTGCTACATAGATAAGGCCCTGCATTGTCGACTGCTGAAAAATAGAGGCGATCGTTATAGACAAGCAATCCTGATTCATAGATGATCAGCGACAGCGGATCTGTATTGATATCTACCACCAGGGAAGGATTTTGTGCGGATAGGTACTCCCAAAACGGAACCTGTAATAAGAGGAGGAATAAGAACTTTGTCTTCATAGCTGTGTAATTAGTCAGTCATTATATTAAGAAGCAACTCATTCTTTTTATTATGGTTGTTAAAGCGCATTTATACATTGGAAAGATACCATTTTTTCCTATCTGCCTTCTTACCGGTATGCACTCCTGCACTCCTTTTGGCGCAAGCGTCCTTGTGATTGTTTGCGCAATAGTAAATCAGCAGTCATCGGATGACTTCAAACAAACTAATTAAATACACTAGCTTAGTTGTAGTCATCTAATGCCTCCATGCAATTGATCACACAATATACTGCGGAAACAAAAATGATGATCGTTGCGAAATGAGCTGAACTATAAATTACTACAAACAGACTTGCTAATTTCTTTTAAGCAATTTGGTTATAATTTCACTTGAATCCTTCACTAAAACTATGAATCACCTGAAAAATAATTTCAATTTTATAAATCGAAGCGGCACTTGATTTCGTAAGTGGAGCTGTTAAACCAGAATAACAAGATTTCCCACCTTCAAAAAAACGCCACATGAAGTTTATCAAAAAGAACTTTTACCTCCTTTCCATCCTCATTCTCATTGTATTTGTCGGATTAATCGTTGCTTTTCGGCAAGAAGAGCCCGATGTGCTTCCACTTAAGAACAGGATAGGAGGTACTTCCATGGGCAAAGAATGGGTGAACACCAAAGCAGCCATTGAAGGATTGCTTGAAAAAGTGCGCAAGAACCCGGAAGATGCGAAATCTAAAATACAACTGGCGCAGGCCTACATACAGGAAGCGCGTGTTACCGGCGATTATAACTATTATGATGCTGCCTGCATCAAGCTGTTGAATAGCGTGATTAAAAAAGAGGCCAATAACTATGAAGCATTGGCAACATTAGCCACTGTTTATCTTTCTCAGCATCATTTTCAGCAAGGGCTTGATATTGGGAAAGAAGCGCAGCGGATCAACCCGCATGCTGCATTTGTCTACGGCGTGCTGACGGATGGATATGTTGAGCTTGGAAAATACGACAGCGCCGTTTACATGGCCGACTCCATGTGTGGCATTCGTCCCGATCTGCGGTCTTATTCACGCGTATCTTATCTGCGCGAAATCTATGGCGATATTCCCGGCGCCATTGAAGTGATGAAAATGGCTGTGGATGCAGGTTTGCCCGGCATGGAACAAACTGAATGGGTGCGGTTGTATTTAGGCAGGCTTTACGAGATTACCGGAAAGATTGATACCGCTGAAATGTATTACAAAGCCGCAAACAGTTTACGGCCTAATTATGCCTATGGTCTTGCAGCCCTTGGAAGAATTGAACAGGCAAAGAAAAATTACCCGCAGGCCATTACCTATTTTGAACAGGCAGCATCACTTGTAAAAGATTATTCTTTTGGCGATGAACTCATGGATCTTTATCGCTTAACCGGACAGACTGCGAAGGCCGATTCAATGGGAGAGGAAGTGATCAAGCTGCTAAGCCTCCATGCGAATTCAAATGATGAAGAAGGCGATGCCGGACATTACGCGGATAAAGAACTTGCGTATGTTTATTTAAAAACCGGTGATAATGATGCTGCGCTAAAACATGCGCAGGCAGAATATAAACGCAGACCCGATAATATTGAAGTGAATGAGATGATGGCCTGGGTATATTATCAACGCGGCGAGTTTAAAGAGTGTGTTCCTTTCATTGAAAAAGCGATGCGTACCGGCTCAAAGAATCCTGTGTTGCTTTGCAGGGCCGGATTGATCTATTGTAAAAACAATCAGGCGGAAAAAGGAACGGCATTGATTCAACTGGCATTAGCCACTAATCCATATCTCACGGAAGACCTCGCACAGCAGGCAAAAATGATTATCGATTCACAACCTGCGAAGCTCGCAATTTCAAAATCATAATTAATTTCATCTTCTTTTTGAAGCCATTTCAAAAAGCGACAATCACCTCATAAAGCCAGATGAAAGAATCACGATTCATGCTTTTGAAAAGAGTATCAGTGCTCACGATCCTGGTTTTGATTGCAGGCACGGTTGTATCATTTGCGCATACATTGAATTATGATTTCAGCAAGATGTCGCGCGGCGACATCGGGCTTGCCTATCTGAAGCTTGGTTTCCGGCACATCATTCCTTATGGTACAGATCACATGCTGTTCATACTCAGTATTTTTTTACTGAGCTCCAATCTTAAAAATGTGATCTGGCAGGCGACGGCATTCACCATTGCACATTCCATCACACTCGGACTTGCCATGTATGGTGTGATCACTCCTCCTTCAGAAATTATTGAACCGGTGATTGCGCTTTCGATTGTGCTGGTGGCGCTTGAAAATATTATCACTTCAGAATTGCATCCGTGGCGCATCCTCATTATTTTTCTGTTCGGATTGGTTCATGGAATGGGATTCGCCAGCGTATTGATCGGACTGGGACTTCCTCAAAAAGAATTTCTCACAGGCCTCATCACTTTTAATGTCGGAGTTGAATTGGGACAAATTACTATTATCCTTCTTGCATATTTCTTATTCGGAAAATGGTTTGGTCAACGTTCCTGGTACAGGAAGAGAATTGTTATTCCTCTTTCACTTTGTATTGCCATCATCGCCATGTATTGGACGGTGGAAAGATTTGCAGGTACTTTGGGTTGGATGTGATCCATATTAAATGAACGCGCTTCGGCTACGCCAAACGTCCGGTTTTTTTGCTCCCTGAGCGCAGCCGAAGGGCGCAAAAAAACGTGTCCGGCATCTATGCAGACTTTTCCGCAGCCGAATGGTGAAAACAAATGATACGGCATCACTGTAAGCTTTTCCCGCAGCCGACTGGTGAAAACAAATGATACGGCATCTATGCCGACTTTTCCCGCAGCCGAATGGTGAAAACAAATGATACGGCATTATCTGCGTTTCCAATTGCTTTCCTCAGTTCCAAATGCGCCATCTTGAAATGTGCAAGCAATAACATCATGAATAATTCGTATGAAATTTATTTGGTAATTTTCCCAGATACGTTTTATGCTATGAAACACCTGCTGTTCACGGTTTTTACTTTCTTTCTTTTCATCCAGGCTTTATCAGCGCAGTTTGTGTACGTTGCTCCTGTGCCCGGTTCAAAATATCATCATCCTGACCGCACGATTATTCTTAGAGCAGCCAGTAAGCTGAAGCCCGATTCATATGGCGGAGACAATTGGTACGTTGTAACCGGATCTCTGAGTGGACAGCATCTTATGAATGTAAGTATTGCAGATGATCAGAAAACATTACTGTTAAAACCCATCAAATTATTTTCACAAGGAGAAAGTGTTAACGTTACCATAAATAATTCGCTGATAACTATGGAAGGAACACACTTGGAAGGTTACCAGTTTTCATTCGTTATACAACCGCATTATTCAATAAAGGAAAGCATGCAACTGGAAGCTGCGGCAAAAAAAGTAATGAGTGATGACTTTGGCACCACGCGAAATAATCCTGCCATTGTGCGGGATTCAGAAACCTTTCCAAAATTTACTATTGATGTGAATAAAGAACCTTCACCAGGTGATATTTTCTACTACACTTTCAATTTCCAGGGTTCCCCTAATAAATTTATTTCTATCATGACGAGTGACGGCGATTCCGTATTTGCGCAACAAACAATTGCTAAAGGCAGCACTTTTGATATTAATAAGAACGGTTATCTGACTGTCTTCAATTATGATTCAGCTTATTTCGAAGTTTGGGATTCCTCCTATAATGTTATTAATACATACACTGCCGCGAATGGTTATGCAACAGATCCGCATGATTTTATTCTGCTTCCCAATGGACATTCATTTATAATTGCTGATGATCCGCAGATTGTTGATATGACGGTGTACAGTCCCAACTATCATTCCGATGCCAGCGTTATTGGTGCCATTTTACAGGAGTTGGATTCAAATAAGAATCTTGTTTTTGAGTGGAGAAGCTGGGATCACATTGATATTATGGATGCAAAACACATCTATTTTTCAACACAAATTATTGACTACGTGCATCCAAACTCCATTGAAGTGGATGATGATGGAAACATTCTTATGTCATGTCGCATGCTTGACCAAATATTGAAAATTAATTCTTCAACCGGTGACCTGATCTGGAGAATGGGAGGTGGTAAGAATGAATTCGCTTTTACAAATGATCCTGTGCAATTTAATTTTCAGCATGATTGCCGTCGCTTGAAGAATGGTCACCTTACTGTTTTTGATAACGGTTGTTATCATTCTCCGCCTGTCGCAACGTTTAAAGAATATGAAGTGGATGAAATCAATAAAACGGCGAAACTGGTATTTTCCTATCAACATCCGCTTATAAATGGCAAGAACCTGCAGAGTTGGGCAATGGGTAATGCGCAACGGCTTTCAAACGGAAATACCTTTATTAACTGGGGTTATATTATTCCCGGCACAGGTTCACCGAACATGACGGAAATAGACAGCATCGGCAACATTGTATGGGAAATGCATTTTAACGATACTATAGATTTTGTAACCTATCGCGCACATCGCTATGAATGGACTCCCTGCATTCTGATAGCTCCTGATTCACTTACGGTTTCACAGGTTTCAGAAACCGCTGCTGATATTCATTGGAAGGAAGTGAAAAATGCAGGATCTTATCTGTTACTGTTTCATGAATCAGGATACACTCAATGGGATACCGTGAAGATGCCATCAGGTACTTCTTCTTATTCATTTGAAAACTTAAAGTCAGGTGCTTCCTATGATTGGCGAATTCAAACAGTTTGCACTGGAAATAGCAAAGCATCTTCACTTTCTGATTTGCAAACATTCATTACGCTGAATGAAATTACCGGTTTGGGTGTAGTAATTTCTGTATTTCCTAATCCTGCCCATGAGCATCTTAATGTTTCTCTCAAGCAAACAGGATCAGTGAGTGTTCAACTACTGTTATCTGATCTTCTGGGAAAAGAGATATATTCAACACCGTTCCATGTTGTGCAAGGCAATACAACCTTTTTAATACCATTGCATTCGTTTGCAAACGGTATTTATTTTCTCAGGATGCGTGTAAACGATGTTTCTGTGATTCAAAAAGTGATGATAGAATAGTACTGGCGGATTGTTTTGAAAGTATCAATTGTATACTTTTAACTCAAATCCCGGATATGAAGAAAGTAATTCTCCTGCATCTTTTATTGATTGTATTTTTTTATACTGCCATCGCGCAATTTAGTTATGTGTCTCCCAAACCCGGATCAATACTTCAGCAAACGAGCAGGAATATTATCCTGAGAGACGGAAGATTGATTGATCCTGCTTCTATACAGCAACAAAATATTTTCAGGATATACGGATCAAAAAGCGGTGAACACATAGTAAGCAGTCTGTTGTCAGACGATGGCAAAACTATATTGCTTACTCCTTTAGTGGCATTCGAATTTGATGAAGAAGTATCCGTAGCTGTGCGTAAAGGAATCTTAACGATTACCGGCGAAATACTGCAAGGATTTAATTTCCATTTTCATACACGACCGGCTCCATCGAATGAATCAGCCAAACAATTTGAAATGTTCAGGAAACAAATGTTGCGTGAAGATTTTGGTGTAGTTGAAGAAGAAGGTTTTGACAACACCTCATTGACACCGCCGCCATTCAAAATTAATGTGAATACAGATCCCGCGCAGGGCGATATATTTTATCATACGATAAGCCTGTTGGGAGCGCCAATTGAACAAGTCGCAATTATGACAAGCGATGGTCAATTTCCATACAGAAAGAAATCGCAGGTGAAAGGACTTAATTTCGACATCAACAGAAATGGGTATATCACATTTTACGATGAAACCACGCAGAGTTACCAGATGCAGGACTCTTCATTCAACATGATCAATAGTTATAAAGTTGGAAACGGCTATATAACAGATGTGCATGATTTCATTGCCTGTCCTGATGGTCATTCATTTATGATTGGTCTCGATTATCAAACCATTGACATGACTGTCTACGATCCTGATTACAGCGATCAGGCAACAGTGATAGGAGCTATTGTACAAGAGCTTGATACAGCAAAGAATGTAATATTTGAATGGAGAAGCTGGGACTACATTGACATTCCGGAAGCCTTGCACGAAGCCTTATTTTTCAGTATTATAGATTATGTGCATGCTAATTCTATTGATCTGGATACTGATGGTAATATTTTACTGTCCTGCCGTAAACTTGACCAGGCGATAAAAATTAACAGGGAAACCGGTGAGATGATGTGGCGGTTAGGAGGCGTTAAGAATGAATTTGTTTTTCTGAATGATACACTTGGTTTCAACTATCAGCACGATGTGCGGCGGATTGCCAATGGCAATATAACGATGTATGATAATGGAAACTATCATCCTGTCAAGATATCTTTTGCAAAAGAATACAAACTTGATGAAGTGAATAAAACTGCTTCGTTGATCTGGTCTTACGCGCATCCCTACATCGATGGAGAATCCGTGCAAGGATATGCGATGGGAAATGTACAACGACTTTTTGACGGTCATACACTTATTAACTGGGGATCTATTTATGCAGGCAGTGAATTGGGCGAGGGATCTCCGAATATTACAGAAGTGGATAGCCTGGGTAATATTGTGTGGGAAATGACTTTGAATGAAAGTAAGAAAGGAGTGATCTATCGTGCTCACCGTTACGAATGGACGCCCTGTGCCAGACCAACAGAAAAAACATTAAAGACAAAAAATATTACTCAAACGAGTGCAAAGTTAACCTGGGGAAATGCTACCAATGCAACAGGATATAAAGTTTTTTATAAGTCCGCTTACGATTCAAGCTGGAGTTCAGTAAATGCATCCGGCAACAGCAAGGTGTTGAATGATCTTTCAATAAACACTCCTTATCAATGGTACATTCAATCCAAGTGCGATACCAACGTAATACTGATATCTGCCAACAGTGAAATCAAAAAATTCACCACACTTCCTTTAAAAATTTTTCTTGTTGATTTTTCTGAAAGAGCACTGAAAGTATTTCCGAATCCAACCGCGGACGTTTTGAACCTGGAGGGCTTACCTGCGGGAATTATTCATGCCGAGCTGATTGATTTAACAGGCCTTCTGCTTCCTGTTAAGATTCAATATGAAAACGATAAGGCCACTGCTGATCTTTCTAATGTGGCCCCTGGTAGTTACCTGTTAAAAGTTGAATGCGAAAATTGGCAGCAAACAATGAAAATAGTTGTCTGCAAAGATTGACACGTTTGGTTTGCTGTAGCTGCAGGTGAATGAAATGAAAATTGATCTGCATACGGTGGCCGTTTAGTTGTACATAAAAAAGTGCCGGGTAAACAATTTACCTGATTCTTTGTTTATCCCATCATTTATAAGAGTCTGTTGCACTGCAATCACCACTGTTTTGGCGCTGGCTAATTTATAAATCATCATCTTTCGAAAAGTTTTTCAAGTGAATGGATATTGCATAGAGGCCTCTGTTGAATGTTAAGTGAAAAGAAAATTGTTTAAATAAAAGCGTGAATGGCAAACTATCACATCAAACAATTTGAAGCGCTGTCCGGTGTTAAAGCACATACGATCCGTATCTGGGAACAACGGTATGGACTGCTGAAGCCAACACGTTCTGACACAAACATCAGGCAGTACAATGATGATGAGCTCACATTGCTGCTGAATATATCGTTGTTAAACAGGAACGGATTTAAAATTTCGCAGGTTGCGAAAATGAAGCAGGCTGAAATTGAAGATAAAGTGCGTTCCATTACCTCCACTAATTTTGAATTTCCTAACCAGGTGGATGCGCTCACCCTTGCAATGGTAGAACTTGACGAATCTGAATTTGAGAGAGTGATCAGCATCAACATCGCCCATTTAGGTTTTGAAGCTGCGATGGAGCAAATTGTATTTCCTTTTTTGCGGAACATTGGCATCCTGTGGCAAACCGGTTCAGTTAATCCTGCGCAGGAGCATTTTATATCCAACCTCATCCGTCAAAAGTTGATTGTCGCAATTGACCGCTTGGAAGTGGTCAGGAGCAGTGCAGTAAGCAAAACATTGCTCTATTTACCGGAAGGAGAGTTACATGAGTTGGGGTTGCTGTATCTCAATTATTTGCTCAGGAAAAAGCAGCACCATATCATGTACCTCGGACAAAATGTTCCGCTGCGCGATGTTGAAAAGGTGAGTAGTGTATTTAAACCAAATCAGGTGTACAGTATTTTCACCAGTTTTCCGGCACCTGTTGAACTTTCAGGGTATGTTTCAAAGCTTGCTAAATTATTTCCGAAATGCAAGATCTTTTTATCCGGCTATATTATTTGCACAAATACAATTAAAGCTCCTCGTAATGTGCAATTGATTAATGCAATCAGTGACTTAAAGGGAATTATTGATAATCAGTAGGCAGGAGTGGTGGGTTGCAGGCACATCGCCGGTTTCATTATTGAACCTATAATGTTCTGCCGCTCTTTCATTTCGACTTTCACCCATAAGCATCAGTTTAAGAATTGAAATTTTGAAGCCTCATTTGCCTCCGCAGGCATGTAATACCAATAGCTTATTATTTGGGCAGGTGTATCATCCTGAAATGGGCGAATCATCGTTACACATCTAAATACCAGCGTTCCTTCCATATATTATTGCTTTCCAATATCATCCGGATTGTTTCGTAATGCTATTTAAGCAACCCTTTAAAACCATTTGCGGTGCCAGTTTGAGGACTCATTTGCTGTATAATTAAAGCATCAGAATGTTAAACAAATGCTTTAACGTCGTTTTAACGGGATTTCTCGTTTTTTTAGGAAGGTTGTAAAAACGTCGTTTTTTTAGTGATTCGCATAGTATGAAAATGTACCAGCCTCTTCGGCTATTTGTGTAATTGGAAGCGTCAAAATATAATGTTTAACGAAAAAGCATAAAAGTTAAACAAAATGTTTTATCTTTGCTTCTCATTAGTGATTAAAACATACAACTCTTCAACATGTCAACTTTAGAATTTGATACACAGGTGGAACAAGCAGCCGAGTCGCTTTATTCGTTCGCTTATAACCTGACAAAGGATATTGAAGATGCAAAGGACCTTATTCAGGAAACTTTGTATCGCGCTCTTCTCAATAGAGATAAGTTCAGGATGGATACCAATCTGAAAGCATGGTTGTACACGATCATGAAGAATAGCTTCATCAACAACTATCGTCGCCAGGCCAAACGCCAGACTGTAACGGATGAAACTGAAAATCAGTTTTACATCAACACACTCGCTAAAACAACTGTTAATGACGGTGAGGTGAAGCTTGGAATGACAGAGATTGAACGTGCTTTAGCTGATATTGATGAAAGCATTCGTGTTCCCTTCCTAATGTACTTCGAAGGCTACAGATACCACGAAATTGCCTTTCACCTTTCCATTCCATTGGGAACTGTTAAAAGCAGAATATTCTTTGCACGCAAAGAGCTGCAACGTCGCTTGAGACGCTTTTGATAAATTGACATCCTCTGAAGTTGAACAAATAAAGGAATGCCGGAAATATTTCCGGCATTTTTTACTGGCGGAATTAGCGTCAAATCCATCTGGTTGATTTTTATTATCCCTTTATTCTGTTTAAATTTTCACAAATTAATTTATGATCCCGTACCTGACACTGGGAATGGCAATCGCGCCGGGACTTGCCATTGCAATATTTGTTTATTGGAAAGATAAATTTGACAGTGAGCCGAGAAGATTGCTGATATTCTCATTTATCCTTGGCATGATTGCCATTTTACCCGCCATTTTATTAGAAGATATCGGTAGCTCTAAGTTGCCGGTAATGAATGCAACACTCAGAACTTTCTTATTCACCTTTGTGGTGGTAGGTGGGAGCGAGGAATTTTCAAAGTTCTTTATGCTCCGGATCTATGCTTTCAGGAAAAGAGATTTTAACGAACCATTTGACGGCATTACTTATTCCGTAATGGTGGCAATGGGCTTCGCCACACTCGAAAATATTTTCTATGTGAGTCAGTATGGAATGGGAAACGCAGTGCTCCGGATGTTTACGGCTGTTCCTGCTCACGCCACCTTCGGAGTGATAATGGGTTATTATGTCGGACTTGCAAAGTTTAAAAACAATGCTATTTTTCTTCAGCTGCAGGGTTTATTGTTTGCTGTGATACTCCATGGTGCCTATGATTTCTGCATCATGGCGGAGAACATTCCGCTGATAGCAGGCGGCGCTTTTATTTCATTGTTGTTAGGCATCCGTTATTCGTTGAAAGCCATTCGCATTCATCAGCAGATGTCCCCATTTAGAACGGCCCCCTGAAATTTTCTGAATTCTGATAGCGATAATCGCTGACAAAGAATTAAAAACATACGCAAAAAGCAAGACCTGTTATCTTAGCAACGATCAAAGTATGAGCATGAAAGGCGAGATTTCCATAGCCAGGGCAGCAAACACAGCAATTGAAAGCCAGTGGTTGACCGGACAGCAACTGCGCACAAAAAGTGATCTGCTCAAAACCATTGAGCACCTTGGCTATGTACAGATTGATACTTTATCAGTTGTTGAAAGAGCGCACCACCATGTGCTTTGGTCGCGCATACCGGAATTTAAAAGTAGCTGGCTGAGTGAATTGCTCAGTGAAAAGAAACTTTTTGAATACTGGGGACATGCGGCTTCTTTTCTGCCAATGAAAGACTATCGTTTTTCATTGATCAGGAAGCGGGCATATGCGAAGGGAAAATCGCATTGGTTTGAGCAGGACAAAAAGGTAAAGCGGCACGTATTGAGCAGAATAAAACGGGAAGGACCTTTGCAGTCGAAGGATTTTGAAACTACGGAAGCAAGCCGGCAAAGCTGGTATTACTGGAAGCCGGCGAAACGCGCGCTCGAACAATTGTTTATGGAAGGAAAACTGATGGTCAGTCACAGGCAAGGTTTTCAGAAAGTATATGACCTTGCTGAAAACATTCTGCCTTCCGATGTCAATACTCGTTTCCCAACCAAAATGGAATATGCAATGCATCTGGTGGAAACATCCGTGCGTGCACATGGCATTCTTACGGAAAAAGAAATGCACTACCAGCGTGGTGGCTGGAGTGATTACATAAACAAAGCAGTGCGTAAAATGCTGAAGGAAGGACAAGTGATCGAATGGAAACTGGAAGGTCATGAGCAAACGAAATTTTATGGACCGGCAAAAACAGCTATTAAATCTCTCGAAGCAACAAATGAAAAAGAAGTGCATATTCTTTCTCCCTTTGACAATCTTTTGATACAACGTTTACGCATGAAGCGGCTATTCAATTTTGATTATACTATTGAATGTTATCTGCCGGAACATAAAAGAAAATTCGGCTACTTCACGCTTCCCGTGTTGTTCGGCGACCATTTTATCGCACGTATGGATCCCAAAGCGGACAGGGCAGAAAAGATTTTTTATGTAAGAAACCTCGTGTTTGAAACTGGCATTCACCAGGACGATGAAATGCTGACTGCTTTTGCCGCAAAGCTGAAATCATTTGCAACTTTCAACGGATGCAGAGAAATAATTTTTGAAAAAACCAATCAGAAAAAATTGCAACAACAATTGGAAAAATTAATAACGTAATACAGCATATGAGGTAATGTCACTGCAATTATATTTTCTTCTCGAAAATAATCTCCGGCTTTGCCGCAACAATTAAACAATTAAACAATTAAACAATTAAACAATTAAACAATTAAACAATTAAACAATTAAACAATTGCCCCATCACCACTTAAATTTCTCCTTCTTCAAAAAAGCACCAACGCCTTTCCTGCAATCATCACTGCTCCGTGTTTTGGCATTCATTTCAGCGGCATAGTTCAATGCATCATCAAGTTCCATCGTCGTTACCTTTTGCATCATTTCTTTTGTCGCTGCCAATGATTGGGAAGATGCTTCTTCAGAAAGTTTAATAGCGAAAGATTTTACAGTGATCCCGATATCCTCTTTGGGAATTATTTCATTGATCAGGCCATAGGACAGTGCTTCAGCAGCAGTAACCAACTTCCCGGTAAACAATAACTCCCTTGCTTTTGCGCCATTGATTTTTCTTAACAGAAATACCATTACCAATGCAGGTATAAATCCAATCTTTACCTCTGTATAACCAAATTTAGCATCAGGCACTGAGAAACAAAAATCACAGACAGCCGCAAGTCCGCAACCACCGGCGATAGCATGACCTTCCACCTGCGCAATCACGATTTTGGGATGCGTATAGATTTTGAGCAGCAGTGTTTTCAGTAAGGTGGAATCTGCCAGGTTTTCTTCGTAAGAAAAATTTTGCAGGCGTTGCAGGTATTCAAGATCTGCTCCTGCACTGAATACATCACCTTCCGCTTTCAGAATAATAATTTTTACCTCATCATCGTCTGTGGCAAGTTGTAATGCGTGGGTCAATTCTTTGACAACGGTATCATTCAATGCATTCTTTTTCTCAGGCCTTGCAAGAATAATATAAAACAGTCTGTCCTGTTTTTCGGTTTTTACGAATAAAAAGTTCATGGGGTGGCTTGTTTCGCAAATGTAATACTTCGGTTAGAACCTCGTCGATTTCGTAAGGTTCATGTTTTATTAAAGCATTGTTAAATTGTTTAATGGTCAGGATGACTTTCCGAATCTGCAAACACTTTAAAATGTAGGATTGTAGCAATTTAACAATGTAACAGTTCGCCCGGTGAGTCAAAGATTTTTGAAGTAGGTGATCAGTCAAATATGCTGCACAAATGCACCTTCTGTTGCAACATCATGTATTGCAAATCCAAGTTGGCTGGCTTCTTCCTTCCATTTGTTTACGTGATATGGACTGTTGCTCGTATCAAAAATAATGTGGGCAGTTTCAAAATACGGTAACACGTCTTTAAGATGTAGCGAAGGATTCCCTGAAATCAGCAAAGCGTTTACTTTTATTTTTTTTGTTTTTGGCTGAACCTGAAACGGACTGTTTACAATGGCTAACCTGTAATTGTAAAATTGAACGAATGAACAACAGTTTGAGAATTGTGGATGGAGTTTCTTTTTGAAATCCTTTTTTTGGTCAGCATTGACTATCGGAACAATATTGCTTAACCGCCAATGCTGTTCCAGGTAAGCTGAGTCCTGAGTAGAAATAATTCCTGCGCATTTATACAATTCAGCCGAATTGCCCGACCTGAACTCGAGGACTCCGGCTTTCCTGAAATCATATACGGTGAATGTTTTTTGTTGCAGGAGCTCGCAAACATTTACGCAATGAAAGGTGATAAATAGCAATGTGCAGATCATGCCTGCGAAGAATAATTTTTTTGCACCCGTAATGAAGAACCTGCTGATAAGTATGATAACAGCACCGAACAGCAGTAACTGTAAGAGACTTATTTCAGGAAGGTGGATAGAGGCTGCGGGCAACTTTTGAATATGTTCAATAAATTCATTCATAAGGTACGTTATCAAGTTGATGGCTTTGCCAAGAAGGGTTGCCAATGGACTTATAAATTGAAGAGCAATCAATGTAATGCCGAGATAGAGTAAGATGCCGGCAATGGGAATTACAACAATGTTTGCAAACAGAAAGTAAGCGGGAAACTGGTGAAAGTAATAGGTGGTGAGAGGAAGTGTTGCAATCTGCGCGGCAAGCGACATTGCCACCATCTTCCACAGATAATCCACTATTTTATTTTCCCTTGGCAGCCACCGATCTATATAATTATTGAGTGTGCCAATGCCAAGCACAGCGAGATAGGAGAGTTGGAAACCGACATCCATTACGAGCAACGGATCAATCAATAAAATCACCATAGCAGAGCATGCAAGAATATTGAACAGGTTCACAGGTCGTTTCATGTTTTTTCCGATCGTGATAAATGAAAACATAGTGGAAGCCCGAACCACCGATCCCGACAGGCCTGTTACCATGGTAAATATCCAGATAGCAGCCAGGATGATGATTGCTTGAATAAGCTTGCCGTGTTTTTTCCTGTTAAGGAAAAATAATAACTGATGAAGAAGTGCAAAAACAATGGCCACATGCAGTCCTGAGACTGCCAGCACATGCACCACGCCGGCAGCGGTGTATGATTGTGTTGTTTCCATTGACATGTGATCGCGGAATCCGATGACCAATGCTTCGGCCACTGCTGCTTCCCGTTCTGAGGGAATATAATTTTGAAGCGCTTTGATGGAAAAATCGCGTAACAAAAATGTAAATTGAAATAACGGATTTACAGACTTGCCGGTTAATAAATGCCAATCTTCCCGGTTCAAAAAAGCGGTTGCATAAATTTCCCTGTACCATAAATATTTTTTGTAATCAAACTGATCAGGGTTTGATGGCTGCGCTACGGATTGAAAGTTGTTTCTCACCATTAACAGATCGCCATAATGAAGATGCGCCGAGGCACTGTCTTTTTTCAGATATAAGATTGACCTGCCAAATGTTGGTGTTGCAGATACTGAGTCCACAGCTTGTGAAACGGAAACCAATATCTTATAAGTTTTTTCTTTTTCGATGGGTGGCTCTGTGATCTTTACCACGAAGAATCCTGCTTTAGGACTTTTATAAACAAATTGATCTGAATCATGTTGGTCAATCTTGTGATGGGTAAGCACATTGCCAAATACAAATGCAGTCAACTGGAAAATGCATCCAATAAAGGCTGCATATTTATACAGTCGTATGGTCTTGCTTCGCGAAGAAATATGAATGAACAGAACCAGTAAAACCATCACAGGTAAAAGCCAGTCGGGGAAGTGAACTGGTGAAAAGATGCAGGTAAGCAGTCCGGCAAGAAATGCAAATAGAATACGGACAAACGGATATTCGCTCCAGTGATTCATAGATAGGATATAAAATGATACAGGCGAAATAGCTTCGCGGGAACTAAAGTAAAAATTATTGCTGATAATTGAAAGTGGTTACGTTGAAAAGTGAAATGGTTAGATGGTTAAATGGCTACATGGCTAAATGGTTAAATTGTTAAATGGTTAAATGGTTGCGGCGAAGCCGGAGTGAAGCTGGCTCTTTATTTAGTTTGTATTCAGTTTGAATAAATTGTTTTATGTCCCGTAAGGACATTCTTTTGGTAGAAATTTTATGCGTGCGCATTTTGTCCCGATAGGGACATTCATATGATTTTAGATGGAGGAAATTTCCATTATACAATCATTTAATTTTAAAATCTAATCAAATCTTTTCAAGAATAATTTAATGATGGAGCGAATTACTCAAAACATATCGAACCCATTTTCGGCCTTGTGAGAAGCTTTCAGGAAATTCAGCTTTGATCCTTCTCAAACTATCTTGCTTATGTCTTAATCGAAGTGCTATATTTGCCAAAACTTATCACAGCTTGCAGCCGCGGATTATCCTTGATAGCAAACGATTCCTTCTAACGCTTAACCGGCTTTGTTTTCAGCTCATAGAAACTCAGAAAGATTTCTCCAATACTGCTATCATTGGGGTGCAGCCACGTGGCATCTATCTTTCCGATCGCATTCACAGACGGCTCACAGAGATTACCGGCAATGAAATTCTCTATGGCATTATTGACCCTACTTTTTATCGCGATGATTATCGTACCGCGGAGAAGCAACTGATTCCCAAAGCTACCAGCATTAAATTTTCTACCGAAAATAAAAACGTGGTACTCATTGATGATGTATTGTTTTCAGGAAGAACCATCCGGTCTGCAATGGATGCTTTACTTGATTTCGGAAGACCTGCAAAAGTGGAATTGCTTGTGCTGGTGGACAGGAGATTTACACGGCAGCTTCCCATTCAACCTGATTACATTGGCATCACGATAGATTCGCTCACTTCTGAAAGAGTAAAAGTGGATTGGGAAAAAAGTGAAGGCGCTGACCGTATCTGGATTGTACCGGCAAAACCCAACGAATCATGAATGCACTGAGTGTAAAACATTTGCTGGGCATCAAATACCTCACGCGTGAGGACATTGAAACTATTTTCGAATCGGCAGATGAATTCAAAGAAGTGCTCAACCGTCCGATCAAGAAAGTGCCTTCTTTACGTGATACAACTATCGTCAATCTTTTCTACGAAAATTCAACACGAACCCGAATTTCTTTTGAACTGGCGGAAAAAAGATTATCAGCAGACACTATTAATTTTTCTTCTTCAGGTTCTTCAGTAAAAAAAGGAGAAACACTTATTGATACCGTCAATAATATTCTCGCCATGAAAGTGGATATGGTGGTGATGAGGCATCCAAGCGCGGGGGCACCTGTTTTTCTGTCGCAGCACATCAACGCGAGCATTATCAATGCCGGCGACGGCACACATGAACACCCGACACAGGCATTGCTCGATGCGTTTTCGATAAGAGAAAAACTGGGCACCGTGGAAGGGAAGAAGATTGCCATCATCGGCGACATTCGTCATTCTCGTGTTGCACTTTCAAATATTTTCTGCCTTAAAAAATTGGGAGCTGAGGTGATGGTAGCTGGTCCGCCTACATTAATTCCGATGTATATTGAATCCTTAGGAGTGAAGGTGGAATATGATGTTCGTAAGGCACTTGAATGGTGTGACGTGGCCAATATTCTGCGCATTCAACTGGAAAGACAGGAGATTCAATACTTCGCGTCACTTCGTGAATATGCACTCTACTTCGGCGTGAATAAAAAACTATTGGATGAAGTGGGAAAAGATATCGTAATCATGCATCCCGGACCAATAAACCGTGGCGTTGAAATTACAAGTGACGTTGCAGATTCCAAACACTCTATCATCTTAGACCAGGTGGAAAACGGTGTCGCCATTCGTATGGCGGTGTTGTATTTGCTGAGTGGGAGGAAGGAGGAGGGGAGAAGAGTTTGAAGGGTTTGAAGGGTTTGAAGGGTTTGTAGGGTTTGAAGGGTTTATATTGTTTATGTTGTTTATGTTATTCATGTTGTAATGCTGCTTAAATCTTTTCCAGTCAATCACTCCAATAATGTAGAGATCTGTTTAATCAAATCTCACCATTCAGCAATAAAATCATATGCAGCACTACGTATTTTTTTACTGTCTCAGACCATGATTTTGTACACTATACCATCTTCTTAGTTCATGCTACACACAAACTTTATTTGTTTAGGATGAACGAATCAGTAAATTTAGACCCATAACCCATAAACAATTTTACATGAAAAGATTCCTTACTCCCGCATTCCTGACATTCGCATGCATTTTTTCATTCTCCGCTTTTGCGCAGCAGGCCAATAAACACTATACAGGATCAGCGGCCACCCCTTTTTATAAAGGAGCTTCTCAGGTTTTTGTAAACGAAAAAAGAAACACTATTTCATTTATTCGTTTGAATGAAAACGAATTTATTCCTCTTGCAACTGCAAAGGACTGGTTGAAAAACCAGGTATTAAAATTACCAGCTGCCAACGATCTGGTGCAGTACCAGCAATTCAGTGATAAGTCTGGGTTCACCCATACCCGCTACCGTGAGCATTATAAAGGAGTGCCAGTCGAGTATGGAGTGTATTACATTCACGCAAAAGGCGACCGTGTAAAGTCTGCCAATGGAGAATGGTATAATGGCATATCCATTTCCACCACACCTGCTATCACCGCAGCACAAGCTTATCAATCTGCGTGCAATTCAATGAATGCGAAAGCATGGTGGCATGAGCGGGAGGAAACGGATAATAATAAGCTGATGATCCTTCCGATGGATGGAAGTTATCACCTGGTATATAAGTGTGATGTTTATTCAAAGGATCCATGGAAACGTGAATGGATTTATGTAGACGCTCAGAATGGTTCAATTGTTAAAACAGAATCACGCATTCATGAAACGGATGTTCCGGGAACGGCTGTAACAGCTTATTGCGGTACACAACCAATTGTTTCTGACAGTTTTGCTACCAATAATTTCAGACTGCGTGAATATACACGGGGAGCAGGAATCGAAACCTTTAATGCTTTTGAAGGCAATGATTTCACAGGCTCCAGCAAGAACTGGAACTACAATGGTGGCTTTGATATTTATGCGCTTGATGCACATTTTGGTGCAGAAGCTACCTACGATTACTATAATAACAATTACAACTGGAAATCGGTGGACGGAGCGGGCAATCAAAAACTGAAAAGCCTGGTGCATGCCGGTGGTGGCATCAATGCATTCTGGGATGGAACTTATATGAGTTATCTGGATGGTGATGCAGGTATGGGCGTAACACCGCTCACATCGCTTGAAGTTTGCGGCCATGAGTTAACACATGGTGTAACGGAAAATTCGTCAGGACTTGTTTATTCCTGCGAGCCTGGTGGCATCAATGAATCAATGTCTGATATTTTTGGAGTTACGATCCGTTTTCTCAATATCCCGAACTCAAGCTGGTACCTGGGCGATCAGTTCAATTACCTTATCAGGAACATGGCCAACCCGAATGAATTCAGCAATCCGGATTGTTATGGTGGTTTGTACTGGTCTAATTGTCCGGAGGTACATTCAGGAAGTGGCGTGGGCAATTTCTGGTATTACCTGCTTACCGAAGGAGGAGAAGGAGTGAATGATGTAGGTAACTCTTATTTTGTGGAAGGTTTAGGGCTTATTGATGCCGGTGCCATTGCTTTTCGTGCAAACACAGTTTACCTGACACCCAATTCGCAATATGCTGATTTACGGGATCTTTCTTTACAAGCTGCGCAGGATCTTTTTGGAGATTGCTCGAACCAGGCCGTTCAAACGGTAAATGCCTGGTATGGTGTAAATGTGGGCGGTCCGTTTAATGATGCGGTGACTGCGATTTTTTCAGCGCCTCAAACTTCTTTCTGCACGGCTACTGTTCCTGTTTCCTTTGTAAACAATAGTTTAAACGGAATCAGTTATTTATGGGATTTCGGCGATGGAAATACTTCTACCGAAATGAGTCCGTCACATACTTATGGTGCCGTTGGCGTATACACAGTAACATTAATCGTAAATGGATTAGCATTGTGCAATACCTCAGATACACTGGTAAAAGTTGATTACATCACCATTGATAATGTAGGTCAGCCAACTGCTGCATCATGTACTCCTGTAACCACGCAGCCATCAACCGGTTTTGGCATCTTTAAAGTGAAGATGAATGAGATTGATAATATCAGTGTTGGCAGTAGCCCGGAAGGATATCAGGATTTCTCCTGTTCTGATTTTACACACCTTGTTGCAGGTGATCCTGTTCAACTAACAATCAATACCGGACCCGGTAAAAGTGAGGACCTTCGCGTCTGGCTTGATTACAACGGTGATGGTGTTTTTAATGAAACCAATGAGCTGATCTATCAGGACAATGCCGTAATTGATATTCATGGCGGCATCATTTATACACCAACAAGTGCTGTATTAAATGTGCCTTTGCGGATGCGGATTACGGACGATAAAAACGTGAACACTATTTCCGGCTCCTGTTATTCATCGCAATTCGGTCAAACGGAAGACTACTCTGTAATTTTTGAGCCGTCCAGTGTAGCACCTGTTGCTGATTTTACTTCCGACGTTACTAATGTTAATTTCGGTGGTGTTGTTAATTATTTTGATCTCAGCGTGAATGTTCCAACATCCTGGGAATGGCAGTTTGAAGGTGGAATTCCGGCAACTTCCACAGCGCAAAATCCTACAGGCATTGTATACAACGAGGTGGGAACGTTTGATGTAACACTGAAAGTCACCAATGCTTTTGGAACGCACACCATTGTGAAACCTGATTATATTACTGTTGATCCTGAGTTTAATGTATGCGATCTTCCAACAGTGTCACTTACGAGCGGAACTTTTTACGATACCGGTGGACCATTGGGAAACTATCAGAACAATGAGAATTGCACCATGCTGATTTCACCACCCTGCGCGGGAAGCATCACACTTAATTTTTCTGCATTTGCTTCTCAGGCCAACAGCGATTTCCTGAAAGTATATGATGGAGTAGATGCATCCGCACCATTGCTGCTAAGTGTATCCGGTTTTCCATTCCC
Organism: Chitinophagaceae bacterium; assembly: GCA_016717285.1. Lineage (NCBI taxonomy): Bacteria > Pseudomonadati > Bacteroidota > Chitinophagia > Chitinophagales > Chitinophagaceae > Chitinophagaceae bacterium. The sequence continues at coordinate 2,306,125 of JADKFU010000005.1, read as the reverse complement.
ATATCCTTCTGTAACCGGTACCTCCGGAAAGCTGTTCATTACCTGGACCTCTAACAGCTCACAAACAAACAGCGGTTATGCAGCATCCTATACTTCAGTGATTGGTGGCACTGTTACACCAGTTGCAGACTTTACCCTCAGCAGCAGCAATCCGGCTTATGGTGCACCAGTAAATTTTGCAGATAATTCCACCAACAATCCTATCGATTTCGCCTGGGATTTTGGTGATGGCGGCACTTCAGTTTCACCCAATCCTACGCACACTTTTGCCAGCACTGGCAGTTATTCAGTTCAATTGATTTCTTCCAATTGCGGAGGATCAGATACTGTAATTAAAACAGTTATTGTACAAGCCGCGCCTATTATAAAGGTGAATCCGAGTAACCTGACCTTTAACCTCAACTGCAACACCTCAACGGCAACATTGCCTTTTACCATCACCAACAGCGGAGCCGGTGATTTAACATATGATGTGCAGGAACATGAATATAATTTTCAGGGTGACAAGCCAAATATCCTTGCAATAACCTATGGAGTGGAGACTTTTGAAACTTATTTTAATACTATCAGCGCGATCAACACTTATTATCCGGGAGCAACCAGTATTCAGGAAATAAATACTACCAATGCTGAAGATCTGGCGGCCGCACTTGTGGGTAAGAATGTGTGCCTGATGGCGAAAGCTGTTGGTACACCAAGTGATTACCTGAATTTTTCAATACCGCTTCAAAGCTTTATTAATAATGGTGGCACTGTGATCTTGTGCGGAACCAGCTCTTCAAAAGTAAGCTGCTTGTTTAACACAGGATTGCTTTCAGGTACTTATGGTGCTGTTGCCACTAACCAGACTTTACAAGTGGTAAATACAACACATCCGATAACACAATCGCTCGGGAGTGAAATAGCGGACGGACCAAAAAATTCGCATTCTCTCAATCTTACTTCCCCCATAAATGATCTGATCACTTATTTAGGAGAAACTGTTGTGGGATATGAAAGTATCGGTTATGGTCATCTGGTTTATCTTGGATTTGATTATAAGACGATAGATAATAACTCCGGCACAACAATGGGCAACACCATGTCCTGGATCAATTCAATGCTGGTAAATGATTGGGTTTCTCTGAATCCAACAGGAAACGGAACATTGAGTCCAGGTACCTCCCAGGAAATTAATGTGACGGTAAACAGTGAAGGCCTTCCGGATGGCACCTACACCGAATACGTTGTGGTTACCAGCAATGATCCCAATAATCCTGTAGATACCGTTTGGCTTACAGTAAATGTTGATCAGGATAACTGTTCTTCATTCAATGCAGCATATCAGTGTGAAGGACAGGTTTGCTTTAATGATTCTGTACCTGCAACCGCTACTTCGGTCTCCTGGTCTTTTGGAGACGGCAACACTTCCTCACAAAATGATCCTTGTCATACTTATACAGCTACTGGTAATTATGAAGTGCAGTTGATTGCCTGCGGAACAGACGGTTGCGACACTGTGAATCAAACAGTGACCGTGACAATTCTTGCTGCGGCAATCAATTATTCACCGGTGATTGTTTATGAAAATGATATTGTTTCCTTTAACAGTAACTCTTCAGGCGCAACCTCCTGGAGTTGGACATTCGGAGATGGTGGAACTTCTACGCAGCAGAATCCGACTCATTTATATGCAGCTGGTGGAACTTACACGGTCACACTTATTGCAACAGATGCTTCAGGTTGTACGATTACCACCACGGAAATCATCACGATTCTGAACGTTGGTATCAATGATCTGCAATACAATTTTGATGTGAATATCTATCCTAATCCGTTTAGCAGCCAGGCAGTAATTGAATACACTTTGCCGAAAGCTGCATCTGTAAATATTGAATTGTGGAATTCACTCGGACAGAAGATCGTAACCCTACTTGATGGCAAAAATCAGCAAGCCGGCACTTATACTTATCCGGTTACAGTTGTGGAAGCTGGAGTGTATATGGTAAGATTCTCTGTTGGAGATACATTGCTTTGGAAGAAATTAGTACGTGTGAATTAAAATTGATTTTTTGCCGGAATATGAAACTGCCTCTGTGTATCACGGAGGCAGTTTTATTTTATGATCTTATTTTCACGGATTTCACTCATAATCAGATCCTGTTTAAAAACGATTTTAGTAAGCAACGTTACAGGGTGGTTGTCAATATTTATAGTAGTTCAATTGGAAGGGTTACCTATTTATAATTCATACGGAAAAAACGCATCCTCAATGTGAAATATCTCCGGCTGATCATTCTTAAAAGTGATGGAAATCACATCAAATCTCACATCCATATCCAGGTTATTCCTTTCCAAATATTCCTCCGTTGCAATAGCAAGGTTTCGTTGTTTGTCAATACCCACTGCCTGTTCAGGAAAGCCAAAATGGTTACCGGTGCGGGTTTTTACCTCTACAATTACCAGTGTCTGCTGATAGCGGGCAATGATATCAATTTCTGTTTTTTCAAAACGCCAGTTGATTTCCAGCATGGTGTACCCTTTTTTTTCAAGAAATTCGAGTGCTAAAATTTCACCTTTTACACCCAATTCATTATGTTTACTCATTGAATTGAAATTGTAACTAAAATTAATAAAATTATGATGGATAATCTGATAGCGAATTTTACAAAACAGATGGCAGAAGCCATAGAAATCGGAAAAAATGTGAAGCTGTCACCACGGCACAAGGAAATCAGGAATGTGGTGGTGGCGGGTTTAGGTGGTTCCGGTATCGGGGCGAATCTTGTAGCTGAATTGATTTCTGAAAAGATGAAATTGCCTTTTGTTGTTTGTAAGGATTACATGCTTCCTGAATTTGCTGATGAACACACATTGCTGATCGCATCTTCCTATTCCGGCAATACAGAAGAAACATTGCATGCGATGGAAGACGGCATCAAAAGAAATTGTAAAATCGTTTGTGTTACCTCAGGTGGTTCCATGCTCTCGATTGCAAAAACCGCCGGCCTCGATTACATCATTATTCCCGGAGGCATGCCACCGCGTTCGTGCCTGGCCTATTCATTTATGCAGCAATTATTTATCCTGGCGTATTACAATCTCATCGACAATGGATTTATTGTGGGCATTGAAGAGGCTATTTCACATCTCGATAAAGAGCAGAAACGCATCCTGAAATTAGCCAAGTCGATTGCTAAAAAGTTAAATAAGAAAATGACTGTGATCTACAGTGCTGCCAATATGGAAGCTGTGGCCATGCGCTGGCGCCAGCAACTGAACGAAAATTCAAAAGTACTCTGCTGGCACCATGTGATTCCTGAAATGAATCATAATGAACTGGTAGGATGGAGAGCTCCAGGAAAGTATGCTGTTGTGTTGCTAAGAAATGATACGGACTATCCAAGAATTCAGCAACGGATGAATATCGCAAAGAACATTATCTCTCAATACACACCTAACATTATTGAAGTGTATTCAAAGGGCGACAGCATCATTGAAAAATCGTTGTACCTGATTCACCTCGGAGACTGGGTTTCCTACTTTCTCGCAGAAATCAGAAAAGTAGATCCCGTAGAAGTGAATGTGATTGAATACCTGAAAACAGAATTGGCGAATTAAAATTGGTTTTTAATTTGGTTACTTCCCCGCTTGTAGGATGAAAACAGGCGGGGATGTTTTTTTAAGCAAGCTGTAACCCTTTAATTAAATGTTAGTGGGTTCTAAACCAGTTTCTATAAATTCGTGTTAACGCCGAAACCTAATTTCCAATGGAAAGTAAAGAAGCAGTAATGGATGCCATAAAAACTGAAACAGCCGCGAAGCAGGTTATTCAGTTTCGCGATCTGGGCCGCATTGAATACCAGGCAGCCTGGGACTACCAGGAAAATTTGTTTTCCGGCATTATCAACCGGAAAATTGAACAACGCAAAAATCCGGATGCAAGCTACCAACCCAAACATTACCTTCTTTTTTGCGAGCATCCGCATGTATTTACACTTGGGAAAAGCGGTTCCATGAAAAATCTTCTTATCAATGAGGAAGGATTGCGCGAACGGAATATTTCATTTTTCAAAATCAATCGCGGTGGTGATATCACGTATCATGGTCCCGGGCAAATTGTCGGCTACCCTATTATTGACCTCGATTATTTTTTTACAGACATCGGAAAATACCTGCGGCTATTGGAAGAATCTGTTATACTCACTTTGAGAACCTATGGCATTGAAGCCGGACGCTCAAAAGGTGAAACAGGCGTGTGGCTGGAGCCGGAAAGTCCGTCAAGGGCGCGAAAGATTTGCGCCATTGGTGTTCGTTGCAGTCGTTGGGTTACCATGCATGGATTTGCATTTAATGTTAACACGGATCTGAGTCTGTTCAATTACATTATTCCTTGCGGCATTACCGATAAGAGTGTTACTTCCATGCAGAAAGAATTGGGTAGACCACTGGATATGGAAGAAGTTAAAAGCAATTTGAAAGCAAATTTTGCAACATTGTTCAACGCTCATTTATTTAATGAAGACGAATGAAGAAGTGGAAATGGATTATTATTTCTTTGGTGGCGTTGGAAGCGATTGTTTTTTGCATCACTACTATAACAGGAAATAATTATCTCTACAAAGCAATTCTGTACAATTATGTAGATATCGACGATTACAAGTTATTTTCTAACCGTACAGTTAAAGCAGGTATGCCGCAACCATGGCCGCTGTCCAGGAATTATAATACGATAAAGCCTTCTAAAGCACTTCAACGGGAACTGGATTCGATTAAGAGTGTTGCTTTTGTTGTTATAAGAAATGATTCGATCTGCTTTGAAGAATATTGGGAAGGTTATAATGATCATTCATTATCGAATTCATTTTCCTGCTCTAAATCTATCATCGGTATTTTAACGGGTATTGCATTGGATGATGGCAGCATTAAATCACTGGATGATCCGATCGGGAATTATATCAAAGATTTTAAGGATCCCAAAATGAATGTTATCACTATTCGTGAACTGCTTATGATGAGCAGCAATTCCGATTGGGATGAAAGTTATTCAGGATTGATGTCGCAAACTACAAAGGGTTATTACGGAACTGACCTTTATGGACAAGTAACATCATTGAAGTTGAAGGGAAGTCCGGGCAAAGATTATAGGTATAGGAGTGGTGATACGCAATTATTATCATTGGTATTAAAAGCTGCTACCGGGAAATCAATGAGTGAATATGCGTCTGAAAAATTATGGAAACCGATGGGTGCTGAACACGATGCGCTCTGGTCGCTTGATCACGAAGGTGGAATTGAAAAGGCGTATTGCTGCTTTAATACCAATGCACGTGATTTTGCACGCATTGGTGATTTGTATTTACATGAGGGTAACTGGCGTGGTAAGCAGTTGGTTCCTGCTGCCTATGTTAAACAATCTTTGCTGCCTGTCGGGTTGCCGGATGAAACCGGAGCAGCAACCAATTATTATGGCTATCAATGGTGGCTGATGCCTGAACGTGGCAATATTTTTTACGCCCGCGGACTCAACGGACAATGGATTATTTGTATTCCTGATAAGCACATGGTAATTGTAAGGCTGGGACACCAGCGCGGACCAAAAATGCTGAATGCTTACCAGGAAGTGTATGACATGGTAGATTGGGCAGTGGCAGATTTGTAATGCATTTTACAAACCGTATCCGGAACTGTTCTGAAAATGGAAATGTAATTTTGTTGCCAGAATCTAAAACTATGATAAAAGATATTCAGATTGAGAGAGTGCAGGATGTTGCAGTTGCGGTAGTTCCTGAAATAAACGAAACGGGAATGGAAGAATGGAATGTTTACCTGCTCAACATGAAAGCGCAACAGATTGATGGTGTGCTGATCAGTTCACAGGGTTATGGCAGTCTGGATGGAAAAAACATTAAGACCAGCACCTTACGGCAGTTTTTCGAAAAGATCAGTGCTAATGAATATGTTAAAGTTGAATGGATCGATAAACGCCTCTTTGGCATCACCAATGAATTTTGGGTTAGCTTCTGGTATGAAGGAACACTCTTCGACAAGCGTTATGTTTTTGTAACAGAAAGTATTGTTGAAAATAATTTTACGGAGATTCCGATGATGGGGAAGAGGGGAGTGATGATTAAGTAGTGAGTAGTGAGTAAAAAGTCGATAGAAGTTAGTCCTTAGTAAAAGTCGCTAGTGGAGAGTCAATATTCGATTGTAACTGGCGGAATTGGTGAGCATGTCGTTAAGTTGATTTATCTGAGGATCATTTCATTTCTTCATTATCACTTCACACATTTCGCTTCCATTTTATCAGAACATCATCCTATCAACTCCATCGGCATATCGGCACATCAATTTAATCGGCACATCCGCACTTCATCCTTCAAACTCCGCTACCGTCGCCCTTATAATCTCCACGCACTCCATCAATTGCTCTTCAGTAATTACCAACGGCGGAGCAAATCTTATCTTATCTCCATGAGTGGGTTTGGCAAGCAATCCGTTTTCCTTTAGTGCGAGGCAGAGGTCCCATGCTTCTTTCCCTTCTTTGGGTTGTACTACAATGGCATTCAGCAATCCTTTTCCGCGCACAAGTTTTATTACACCTGAATCTATATTATTAAGTTCTTTTCTAAGAAGGTTCCCAAGGATAAATGCATTCTCCGCTAACTCTTCTTCTTTCAAAACATCCAATGCTGCAATAGCCACTTTGCACGCCAATGGATTTCCACCATAGGTAGAACCATGCTCTCCGGGTTTGATGGTCAGCATAATTTCATCATCAGCTAATACCGCGGAAACGGGCAAAACGCCACCTGAAAGCGCTTTGCCTAAAATTAAAATATCAGGTCGAACGGCTTCGTATTCACAGCAAAGCATTCTGCCTGTGCGTGCGAGTCCTGTTTGAATTTCATCTCCGAGAAACAGCACATTTTTTTCTTTGCACAAATTGAAAGCATTCGCTAAATATCCGTCGTCAGGCACATGAACACCGGCTTCTCCCTGAATAGGTTCCACTAAAAAACCAGCTACAGCAGGATCTTCCAGTGCTTCCTTTAATGCGGGAAGATTATTGTATTCAACGGTAATAAAGCCCTGCAGCAACGGACCGAATCCATCTTTAGAAGGTCCATCACTCGAGAAGGAAATAATTCCGATTGTTCTGCCATGAAAGTTTTCAGAACAGACAATGATTTTCGCTGTTCCTTCAGGAATGCCTTTTACTTTATGTCCCCACTTGCGACAAAGTTTGAGTGCGGTTTCTACTGCTTCAGCACCGGAATTTACAGGCATCACCTTGTCGTAGCCAAACATAGTAGTAATGTATTGTTCATATTCACCCAGCGCATTATTATAAAATGCCCTGGAGGTAAGTGTGAGTTGTTGTGCCTGTTCTGTCAGTGCTTCAATAATGCGCGGATGGCAATGTCCCTGGTTGACTGCTGAATAAGCGGAAAGAAAATCGAAGTACCGTTTACCATCGGTATCCCACACGAATACACCTTTTCCTTTTGCAAGCACAACAGGCAATGGATGATAATTGTGCGCGCCGTATTTTTCTTCGAGTTCAATGTGGTTGATTTTTGCTGTTCCAATCATATAAATGGTTATTGAATGTGTTAAAAAAATGGAACAAAGCAAAAGCTTCGTTTCACTAAAATGAATGCTGATGTTGAAATTTTCAGCTCAGGTTGAATACCGGCAAAGTTACCTGAAGAAAGTGGTAATTAAAACCCTGATTCCAAAATTGAATTGACCCATAAGAAATGCATTACAATACTCAAAATGTAATAATTCATTTTCGTGCAAAAATTTCACACCAGGCATTACCCTTTTCAATTTTATTTATCGAATGGAATTCATCATTTGACTTAACCGCATCATAATAACTCTCTACAAGAGGATAATTGCAGAAGATGTAAAAGTCAGCATCATCAATCAGGGTATCACGGAATACATTTGAAAAGGCAGGTCCTTGAAGTGCAGAAAGTTCAGGGTGCGTTAACAAAAAATAGAGTGTATAGTTTGTGCAAATAGTTTCTGACTTTGGCGCGCTGTTTTCCATAAAATGGATTGCAGATTGTTGCACTAAAATGTTGTCTGCATAGTTTATGGAAACATCATCAATCCATGAAGGTTCGTTTGTAAAATCATGAAACAAAGCAAGTCCGATTGAAACCAACATCAGAAAACCTATTAAACGATATCCGACTTTAGAAAGCTGATATCCCCAGACCGTCAGCAGGAAAATAAATATGGCAATGAGCGGCATCAGGTAGCGCAAGGAGATGTAATTGATAGCAGAGAATAGTGTGTAGCAACTGAATACAATTAATAACATCGCAGTCAGTTTCCAAATAGTATTGTTGAATTTCTTTCTCTGATACAAAGCGGACAGCAATGCGAGAAAGCACATTATTACCAGCATTACAAAAAGGTTCTTCCTTCCGTAACCCCAAAAAACAAATTGCCAAATGACCATCAAATGATTTGTAATTGCTTCCTGGCTGAAGCTTGCCATCTGAACATGTAACGGAAAAAGGAACCATCCGAAAGTGGCTTTCTGGATCGCATAAAAGGTAAGACCTGTTATTATCGGAAGGAATAAAAGCAGGCTGCCTTTTATCAATTTTGAAAATGTATGATGCTTTATTAAGTATTGCCTGATCAGATGTGAAAAATAAATCAGGCTGGCAGAAGCTGCGACAACGAGACCTGATTCTTTCGTCAAAACCAGCATGGTTGCGGAAACGATATACCACAAAATATGATCTGTGATCAGGAAATAAATGGTCGTCATCACCAGTAACGAAATGAAAATTTCCGGTAGCATAAGTGATGATTGCGCAATGAATGCTTCCTGCGTCATTATGAGCAGAGAACCAAGGAGCGCGAATGTGGGATTTGTGAATCGCAGTAACATTAAAAAAAATACAATGAGAAAAACGGTAGCTATCAGTAATGAAAATAAATGCATCACTGAAGGAGAAAAGCCAAAAGTCTTTGCTACCAGCGCATTGATGAAATAATACATTAACGGATGTCCACGCGATAATTCAGGCGGAAGAGAAGCTGGCAGCAAACTGGGTATGCGTTCAGACATTTTGTAAATCGCGACACCGTAGGACCAACCTTCATCCCAGAAATAAGTGATTCCCAGGACAGGAATTTTATATAGCCATAACAAAATAATACTCACACAAAGAATAGCGGAAGCATACATTAATTCTTTGCGTGGCTCAATATTGCGCATAAAAAGCGTCGAGGTTGTCTTTCAAGCCAATTTTACCGGTATACATTATTTACTTATGGATTCAGATCATCCCTTCCGAAAGAAAAGGGCAATAATCTTTTTGCCGAATTGATCCAGAGAATTTTACCGGATTCGCCTTGCAGGATTATCTGAATGTTTTTCTCAAAACGTTCTTCATATTCAGCGATCGTTTGGCGGCAAATGCCACACGGCGCAACAGGAGCTGTAAGTGTGTAGTTCGATGGCTTTGCAGATATGGCAATCGCAACAATGGCAACATTCGGATGGGACGCAGAAACTGCAGACAGCGTAACTCTTTCAGCACAAATTCCTACAGGTGAAGAAGCATTTTCCTGGTTGCTGCCTTTAACAACCACTCCGTTTTCAAGCAATGCTGCTGCGCCAACCCGAAAATTGGAATATGGTGCATATGCATCATCAATAGCTTCTTTGGCTTTCATTAATAATTGTTGGAATTCAACCGGCAACTCGTTGATATCTTCCAGTTCTTTATAGGGAACAATCAGATCAAGTTCTTTCATATTCATGATATCCTTGCGTAATTGAAAAAATCATTTTCTGGTGATTGTTAAAACGTCAACCTGGCGTTGATTACTTTTGCAAGTTAATTTTTTTTAGTGATGAACAGAATCCTGTTGTTAGGTGCCGGACGCTCCGCCACTGTTTTAATACATTACCTGCTTGAGCATGCGCTGGAATGGAATGCTTCCGTTACAGTGGGTGATCAGTCAGTTTCATCAGCATCTGCAAAGGTGGGAAGCCATACCGCTGGCCGTGCGATTGCTTTTGATGCAACAGACGAAACAATGAGAAGAACAGAAATTGAAGCACATGATATTATCATCTCCATGCTGCCTCCGCATCTTCATATTTTAGTGGCCAAAGATTGTCTTGCATTTAAAAAGCACCTCGTAACAGCATCTTATGTTACGCCCGAATTGCAACAGTTGAATGAAGATGTGAAAAGAGCCGGTTTATTGTTTATGTGCGAAATGGGTCTTGATCCGGGTATTGATCACATGAGCGCCATGAAAATGATTCATGCGATTCAGGAAAAGGGCGGCAGGATCACTTCTTTTAAATCAGGAACAGGAGGATTGGTGGCGCCTGAATCAGATGATAATCCGTGGCATTACAAAGTGACATGGAATCCCAGAAACGTGGTGCTGGCAGGACAAAGCACGGCGCAGTATCTCGAAAACGGCGTGCAGAAATTTGTTCCTTATCACCGCATGTTCACCACTACAGAAGCATTTAAAATCAGTGGTTATGGAAAATTTGAATCTTATCCCAATCGTGATTCAATGGCTTATATTTCAAAATATGGATTGGAAGGAGTGCAAACAATTTTGCGTTCCACTTTGCGAAAGGAAGGGTATTGTGATGCATGGAATGCATTGGTGCAGCTTGGTTTGACTGACGACAGTTATACATTAAATAACTCTCAAGCGATGTCGTATGCGGACTGGGTGAATTGCTATCTTCCTGAAAAGGAAAAATGGACTGGCAAAAGTGCAAAATCAAAAACAGCAAAATTTCTCGGACTGAAAAACAGCGTGCTGAACCGGCTGGAATGGTTAGGAATTTTCAGTGATGAAAAAATTCCGTTGGATCACGGAACGCCCGCGCAGATTCTGCAAAATCTGCTGGAGCGAAAATGGATGATGCAACCTTCCGACAACGATATGATTGTAATGCGTCATGAAGTGCGCTATGAAATGGAAGGTAAAAAGAAACAGCAGTTGAGCACTATGATTTTGAAAGGTGATGATGTGCTGAATACAGCCATGGCAAAAACAGTTGGACTGCCATTGGGAATAATGGTGCGACTGTTATTGCAATCTGAAATTTTCCTTACCGGTGTTCATATTCCTGTGATGTCGCAGGTTTATCTGCCGGTGTTGCAGGAGCTGGATTTGTTGGGAGTTGGATTTGTGGAAGAGGAGAGAGGAGAGAGTAGTGAGTAGTCCTTAGTCGTTAGTCCTTAGTCCTTAGTCCTTAGTCGTTAGTCTTCAGTTTATAAGTTTAAGTCATTGGTCGTTAATCATTGGGTCATTAGTTCATTTAGCTCATTCACTATTCACCATTCACCATTCCATGTCAAACAGAGAAGTTTATTATTGCGAAGCAGGGCAGCATGAAGTAAAGCATGGTCTTTTTCTTACGTCAGGCACTCGTATTATAAGATATCGATGCGAAACATGTGGGATGATTTCCTGCCCGAAGCATATTGTAAAGAAATTTTTTTCCCGTCCGCAATGTAAAAAATGCAACAGCAAGCAATTGATCAGGGAAAAAATTTCAGATGGCGTTTGGCGTAACGATTTTTAAAGAAATGAGCATCGATGATTTTAGATGCATTGTGTATATTATTGATTGACTATAAATTGTCATAATAATTTTCTTCAACCATAATCTAACGCTTGTCCCGTAGGGGCAAAATTTTGGTAGTTCATTCCGAATAGTCTCTCTTGCGCGCAGTATTGGCAGATAAGGAAAAGTGACTTCGTTTTTCACGCCTTTCAACAGTTGAATATTGAGCCCCATTCTCAGAAAGGATAAAAATTTTGATTATTCACAGTTAAACTTTTTACTTTGCGGCGAAGTGAGGATGAAGATTTTTTGTAATAGTTACTTATCGGCAGTTGCATGGCAAAGAAGAAAACTAAAGAAGGCGGAAAGCATTTGATGATCGTGGAGAGTCCTGCGAAAGCTAAAACGCTGGAAAAATTTCTTGATGATAATTATATTGTTAAATCAAGTTATGGACACATCCGTGATTTACCAAAGTCGGATAAGGCTATTAATGTAGCAAACCGTTACGAACCGACTTATGAAATAAGTGCTGAGAAAAAGGATGTTGTTAAGGAATTGAAACGACTTGCCAAAGATGCCGCTGAAGTTTGGCTTGCAACGGATGAAGACCGCGAAGGTGAAGCGATATCATGGCACTTGTGTGAGGCATTGGGATTGGATGTGAAGGCAACCAAGCGAATTGTATTTCATGAAATTACCAAACCCGCTATTCTTGAAGCAGTCAGCCATCCACGCTTTATCGACCTGAATATGGTGAATGCGCAACAGGCGCGCAGGATACTTGATCGCCTGGTGGGCTTTGAGCTGTCGCCCATTTTGTGGCGAAAAATTTCTAATTCAAAATCATTGTCTGCCGGTCGCGTGCAGTCGGTGGCGGTTCGTTTGATTGTGGAACGCGAGAGAGAGATCAACAATTTCGCATCTGAATCAAGTTATAAGATCATCGCTTTATTTAAAGCAAAAGATAAGTTCGGTAATGCAGTAACGTTTAAAGCGGAACTTCCGAAAAATAAATCGAAAGAAAAGGATGCGGAAGCATTTCTAAATGCTTGTATCGGTTCTGATTATACTGTAAAGGATGTGCAGGTGAAACCCGGGAAAAAATCCCCTTCTGCACCGTTTACGACTTCTACCCTTCAGCAGGAAGCCAGCAGAAAGCTTGGTTACTCGGTTGCAAAAACCATGTTGGTGGCACAACGATTATATGAATCCGGTAAGATTACTTACATGCGTACTGATTCAACCAATCTTTCCGAAACCGCTTTAAAATCCATTCATGATGAAATTGTAAAATCATACGGGAAGAATTATTCGCAGCAAAGAAAATATGCAACAAAGACTGCCAATGCACAGGAAGCACATGAAGCCATTCGTCCTTCTTACATTGAAAACAAAGAAATAGAAGGAGAGTATGATGAGCAACGTTTATACAGCCTGATTTGGAAACGGGCAATTGCTTCACAGATGAGTGATGCACAATTAGAAAAAACAACGGCGAAAATTTCCATTTCTAAAGTAAAAGAAGAAGAACTGGTGGCCAGTGGCGAAGTGCTGATGTTTGATGGATTTCTGAAAGTATATATGGAATCGGTGGATGATGACGAGAAGGTGGAAACTACAGTTGCTGCCACTGAAGAATCTACTACGCTGCCACCGCTTACGGTTGGCCAGGTGCTTGATTTTGTGGAGATGAATGCAACAGAAAGATTCACCCGTCCTGCTGCGCGTTATACGGAAGCATCATTGGTAAAGAAACTGGAAGAGCTTGGAATCGGACGACCTTCAACTTATGCACCGACTATCAGCACCATTCAAAAAAGAGGTTATGTAGAGAAGAAGGATAAAGAAGGTTTGCGTCGTGAGTACCGTATGCTGAAGTTGAAGAATGATACAGTTACGAAAGTGGTTGACACAGAAACATTCGGAACAGAGAAATCAAAAATGTTTCCAACGGACATTGGCATGCTGGTGAATGATTTCCTGATGCAGCATTTTCAAACGGTGATGGATTATGGTTTTACTGCAGAGATAGAACGTGAGTTTGATGATATTTCCAACGGAATGAAAAAGTGGGATGAAATGATTGATGACTTTTATAAACCCTTTCATAAAAACGTGGAAAATACTTTAGAGAATGCAGAACGCGTATCAGGAGAACGCGAACTGGGAGTTGATCCAAAAACCGGACGTAAAGTTATTGCGAGAATGGGACGTTATGGTCCGATGGTGCAGGTGGGTGCAACCGAAGATGAAGAAAAACCGAAATATGCGAAGCTTCGCAGCGGGATGAATCTGGAAACCATCACATTCGAAGATGCGATGGAACTTTTCAAATTGCCACGCATTGCAGGCACGTATGAAAACCTGGATGTAACGGTGAGCGAAGGTCGGTTTGGACCTTATGTGTTGCATGATAAAAAATTCTATTCATTGAAGAAGGACCAGGATCCGATGACGATAACGCTGGATGAATCCATTGAATTGATAAAAGCAAAAGCATCCAGTGTTATAAAAGAATTTAAAGAGAATGGTATTTCCATATTGGAAGGCAAATGGGGACCTTATGTGAAAAGTGGAAAACTTAATGCGAAGATTCCTCCCGGAAAAGAACCGAAGGATTTATCTTTGGACGACTGCATGGAGCTGCTGGAAAAAGCAAAAGATGCTCCTAAGAAAGCATTCGGCCGATTTAAACGCAAAGGAAGCTAAACCTGTTCTGACACACATTTGAAAGCGCATCTGAAAGAAAATGAGTTAAGTGCCCTTATCAACCTGTTAGATGATCCTGATGAGGAAGTTTACAGGCATGTAACAGATCGTCTGATAACACTGGGAACGGCCATTATCCCTTCACTCGAAGAGGCGTGGGAAAAAACTTTCGATCCAAACCTTCACTATCGCCTTGAAGAACTGATTCACCTCATTCAGTTTGAAACTTTATTGAAAGACCTGAAACGGTGGGCAAAGAAAAGGCAGGATAATTTGCTCGAAGCCGCAATCCTCATCGCCCGTTATCAATATCCCGATTTAAGTGTATCGAAGATCAATGCACAGATCGATAAGCTCAGTAAAGAAATCTGGCTGGAGATGAATTACAACCTGACGCCATTGGAGCAGGTGAATGTATTTAACCACGTAATGTATCAGCTCAACGGATTTACAGGAAATACCACGAACATCCACGATCCGCAGAATGCTTATCTGAATATTATGCTTGAATCGAAAAAGGGAAATCCCGTTTCCCTCTCAGTATTGTATTTGATTCTTGCTGATAAAATCAAAATGCCCGTTTATGGTATTAATCTTCCGCAGCATTTTGTATTGTCTTTTCACAAAGACCTGATTGACCCTGATGAATCAGAACAGAAAATAAAAAGCAGCCTGTTATTTTATATCAACCCGTTTAATAAGGGTATTATTTTTTCGCGTGACGATATCACGTTGTTTCTGAAAAAGCAGCATGTAACGCCCAAATCTTCTCATTATTTACCTTGTACCAATCGTGAGATTATTCTTGCATTGATCAATTCGCTGATTCACTCTTATGAGTTGGCAGGGCTTGGCGATAAAGTATTGGAGCTCACTAAGATGAAGGAAGTGGTGGCGGAAGCCTAGCAGGTATATTGAAGAATTCCTCAAAAAATTTTCCTTGTCTTTTCCAGTGCTCCTGAGTTCTGCTGCACCAATTGAAAACTTGTTGGTCGCTGTTTCCTTTTAAAAACTTATATTTCGAATAAATAATTACCTATGAAAGCATTGTACTGCACAGGAATAGTATTGCTGCTTTTTCTATCCGCGTGTAAACAAAATACACCTGTCGCTACTGAGAATATTACAACGGATAACTGCAGCTATCTTGATGTGACTGATTCAGGGGTGCAGACGGCAGGCATCAAAATGATTACAATAGACGGGAAGTATAAAGTATGGACCAAGCGTTTTGGAAATGGAGCCATCAAAGTATTGCTGCTGCATGGCGGACCTGCCATGACCCATGAATACATGGAATGCTTTGAGAGCTTTTTTCCAAAAGCAAACATCGAATTTTATGAATACGATCAGTTGGGTTCTTATTACAGCGATCAACCGGACGACAGCAGCTTATGGACAACTGAACGGTTTGTGGAAGAAGTGGAACAGGTTAGAAAAGCATTGGGATTAAACAAGGATAATTTTTACCTGCTTGGAAATTCCTGGGGTGGCATACTTGCCATGGAATATGCATTGAAGTACCAGGAGAATCTGAAAGGACTGATTGTTTCGAATATGGTGGCCAGCATTCCGCGCTACGAACAATACAATAATAAACTCAGAAGCGAAATGCGGAAATCATTGGTTGATTCACTTGAAGTTTTTGAAAAGAAAGGGGATTTCCAGAATCCTGTTTATCTTGAACTGGTTCAGAAAGAATACTATGATAAGCACATCTGCCGTATCGTTCCCAATCCTGATCCTCTAATGCGAAGTTTCAAGCACGTTAATCCAACCATTTATGTGATGATGCAAGGACCCAGTGAATTTAAAACCGGCGGACGGTTACTGCATTGGGATCGTTGGAATGATTTGCAAAACATTCATGTACCCACTTTAATGGTTGGTGCAAAGTACGATACCATGAATCCTGAAGAAATGGAAGAAATGAGTAAGCTGGTGAAGCATGGAAGATATTTATATTGCCCTGATGGCAGTCACCTTGCGATGTGGGATGACCAGCAACATTATTATCCGGGTGTGATTCAGTTTTTGAAAGATGTGCAGGAGGGAAGGTTCTGAATAAATGTTAGGATGTCGTCTTTTTCTTTAACGAGAGATAATCCAGGTAATAAATCAGCTTGACAGATATGCCATTGCTTTGTGGCGTTTGAAAAGTCTTCGTGCAATTGGCGAAGTAATCATCCATTCCGAGATCGTCGTATTGCTGAATGTTGTTTTTCCAGATCACATTCAGATAACTTCCGGGTGCAAACTCCCAGGCATATACCGCATCAATATTGAATACATTGAAGTTGATATCATTGTTGCCTGTGTAATCTGTTTCACCCAGCGTTCCGTCTTCATTAAGCAGTTGATAATCCACCCAGTTAACTTTGCTCCAATAATATCTTCCGCGGAAAGAAACGTTCATCTTCGGGTTGAAGGTATAACGCAACCGCAGGTTATTGGAAACCGTGTAAGTAGTGCGCGTTCCGAATATAATATTGTCAGCAGCATCAATAGTTACAAAGCTTTCTGTGCCATGATCACTGCTCGCATATAAATCATATCCGATTGAAAAGTGATCATTCACAGTGTAGAGCGGAGCGATGGATGCTTCATAAAACGGATTGCCGGATCCGGGCGCATCACCATAACCTATGGAAGCGCTCGCTGAAAATTTCTTCCGGTAATCTGAATTGATCCACGCACTGCCGTAGCCGAAAGGATAATGGTAATATTTTCTTCCTTCCACCCTTGGCTCATAATAATCGTAGTACCATACAGGTTTTGAATAAAAATTAATGCCTGCACTCCAGAAATTTTTAAAGGTGCCATTGAACCCTCCATTGGTTTCCCATTCTTCATACACCAATGGTTTTACAAGTGTCTTATAATTGAGACTGTACCAGAAGTTGATATTGTAGAAAGGTCCTGTTTTTAATTCCTGGTTGTTGTAACTGAGTCCGGCACCGTTGGTCATCTGGTTGTTGTAAAATAGAATGCCGAAATCGTTCTGATCGTAGTCCGGTGTGATGAGTTCATGCCAGAACCAGGGCGTGAATTTCCCTTTCGTATCATTCAGATTAACCTGGTAATAGCCGCCCGTGATGGGTTGGTTTCCGTTTTCAAATAGCATACTCACGTTTCCAAATCCTACCGCTTCCAATGAGTTTGATTTGTTCCTGAGATCATAATGTACTGAGGAAACATTGGCATCGCGTGCATTGCCGCTTCGCATTACATTGGTGTTTTCAAAACTTATTTTTGAATTGTATTTGAGTGACTGATCAAATACCAGCACGTTGTAATTAGAAAGGGGATTGGTTTCCACTTCACGTACTTCACCGGTTTCTTCATTTTTTATTTCAGCATACGTAGCCCTTGTTACCGCGTTAAGAATGCCTAAACCAAAACCATGATTGGTTCTTCCTGAAAATTTTGTGGCATTGTACAGTTTGGTTTCTGACGGATTCCTGATAAGTATTTCTCCCTCTTTTACTTCACTTTGAACATCATAATAATGAATGGGCAATCCGCCAATCCGCCTTGAATAAAATAATTGTGAGGAGCTGCCTCCATTGTCCTGATTAAACAACTCTGTTCCCTCGGTAAAGAAAGGCCGCTTCTCATCAAACTTGGTTTCAAATGGAGAAATGTTCAATACAAGATTATCGGATTGCACCTGTCCGAAATCCGGAATCAAAGTAGCATCCAGCGTAAAACTTTCATTCACGCCATACTTTACATCCATGCCACCGCTCAGTAATTTATCAGTTGCATATTCAACAGGATCGTTGCTGATGGGTGTAACCTGGTAACCTGCGGTGAGGTAAGGTGAAAAGGAGAGCCGCAACGGAGGCTTAATGTTTTCAAGACCTTTAAGCGTTCCCCATTGATTGATGATGCCGGCCACTTTAGGATCTACCGGGCTCCATAAATCGAGTTCGCCATTGCGTATGATGTTGCGTCCGAATTGCATGCCCCAATCCTGAACAGGCGATGATGGAAAACGGATAGCGGAATAGGGAATCTTCATTTCACAAACCCAACCATCGTTTTTTATAGCAGCAGCGCTTTGCCATACTGCATCCCAACTTACATCATGTGCATTGGAAGGTGAACCCTTTTCATCAAATTGAACACCTGCCGCTGTTACCAGGAAACGATAACCATTCAAACCGTCATTGTAGGTATCAAAGCCTACAATAAAATTATCTGCCAGCGCATCGGTTGCATCACGTTGAGATAATTGATGTTTGATTTTTTTCGGATCAGTATCGTAGAGATATGCACCAATGTAGATGGCCTGATCGTCATAAGTAACTTTCACTTCACTTCGCTGACTTTCCGGTTTACCATAATCAGGGGCAAGCGTTATGAAATTGGTGGCAGCAGGAATATTTTGCCAGCAGGCGTCACTCAGTTCGCCATCAATCTTAGGAGCGGTTACTGTACGGATGGCAGGTAAAGAAACTTTATCAGCCAGAACGGATGAAGTGATTAATGTAAATCCAAACAGCAGTGTATGCGATTTTAGCATGGCTGTTGTATGGTCTGTTTTATGATCTGATTCATCTATTGTGAAATGGACCGAAGGAATGTTAGCAGCAGGCGTCTTTTCAATTAAAGATTAAAGCAGCATTAATTTGTGCAGCGCAGAAAATTTTTTAGACCAAGGAGAATATTGCATAGACAAATTGGTTTCCATATGCTATTGGAATTTTTTTGGGAGATGCAATGCATTGCTGATTTTATTGGTCAGCTATTTTTATGGATTCAGCCAGGCATTGCGAATAGTCAATTGCGATGGCGTTGGATTTTCTGAAAATCCGAGTAGGTTATAAACTGAAACTTCTGTCTTCGTGACTTTGGTTTTTAAGGTTACTTTTTTGAATTTCCCATTTGATTTTTGGCGGCTCACTACGACAGTAATCGGATCACCTTCTTTCACGGTAGTTAACCATTCGTTTCTGAATTGAACATAATTGTAGACATAAATTTCCTTTCCGTTGATGGAAATTATTTCATCGTTAGTGCGATAACCAATCATTCTTCCAAAATCATTCATGCCTGAAATATCGTTCACTACAACACGGCCATTTGAAGTGTCCACAGAAAGACCCGCTCTTCCAAGACTGAAATCCTGCTGTTTTTCAACCGCTGTATAATTTACACCCACCATCTGGAAGGTTTCTTCAAAAGGCAACGGACTGCTTCCTCCGACATATTTTTTCAGAAAGTCAGTTATAGATGGATAAGTAAGCGCGCCAATCTTATCAAAAAGCTCATCATCTTTAAACGGATGATCTTTTCCATATTCTTTACTAAGGTCCTTCATCAGGTTCTGAATGCCGTAGCTTCCATTGGACAACGATCGCAGCCTGATATCAAGACACATGGCGATGAGTGCGCCTTTCTGGTAAACATTTCCGTACTGATCTTTATAACGGTCAAGACAACCTTTACTCAATTCAGTGAAAGGTAAAGTGTCGTTGTAGCTGAATGCAGCGCCGCTCATCTTGTCGCTTATCACATCAAGAAATGCTTCCGGCGTTATCAGCTTATATTTTTCCTGCACAAGTTGTGCATGGTATTCAGTGGTGCCTTCATAAAGCCAAAGATGTGCTGACATTTTTGGATGATTGAAGTCGAAATACTGAATTTCTTCAGACTGAATATTTAAAGGCGTGATGATGTGAAAAAATTCATGTGCAGCATAATCTGTAAAGTAAGCCACGAATGTTTCTTTTGGAAGTTCAGGCATATAATACATCGAACAATAAGAATGTTCCAATGCACCTTGCGCCCCGGAAATACCTTCATCGTGATCGAGGTAGATGATAAATGCATATTTATTTACAGGTAAAGAACCACCAAGGTATTTTCCCTGTGCCTGCAACAGTGTATCCAATTTTCCGGCAACGTAAGCTGCGGGCACAATGCCGGAAGGAGAATAGACAGAGATCAGCACATCGCAATTTCCAACTCTCACTGTAGCAGTATCAGGCACATTGTACATGATGGGATTATCCGCAAGTTCATGATAATTTGGTTTTGTAAACCGGTCGGCAGTTGATGCGGCATCTTCATCAATCATGGCTGTGCTTCCATATACATCAGGCCGGTGAAGTACGGTTACTTCATACGGCAGGTTCTCATGATTTTCAAAATAGCCGGCAAAAGCAAATGTGTTGAGCACGAAGTTGGAATCTTTCTGAATGTTGCTGCCGGCAGGTTCAAAGATGGGATTGTCTTTGTCGTACGCGTCATAAGAATCATTTACGCTGTACGTAATTTTAGAAAGTTTTGATGCATTGCTAATGGTCCAGGTATTTTCATCATCGTGCTTTACTTCTAATTGTTTTCCCTCGCGGTCTTTAGCGGAAAAATTATCAATGAATCTTCCGTAATCGTAAATGGAATAGGTGCCGGGAACAATCTTTGGCAGTTCATATCGCACTGTGTCATCTTTTAATTGCGGACATTTCAATTCCACATTCACCTCATCATTCGAAACGTTTACAAGATCAATGGTGAATTGGTAATTATTCTGAGCCTGAGATTCGAAAGCAGAAAGGTTTATTAGTGTGACGGTGAAAAACACAAGAATAAATAAGAATGAAAAACGCATACACACTTTTTGGTTTTATGAATGGAAGCTTATGATGCAGTATTATTTGATTTCAGTATTCTGGCAGCATTGACAATTTAAAGAAGGTGTAAAGGATAATATGGCTCTTGCGGCAACGACTAAACAAACCTTCAGTAATACTCTGATTCATTATCATGGATGTTCGAAACCATGAACTACTGAATTTATGCGGATGAATAATTGTCTGTCGCCGCGAAATGCAAAAAAATTGTTATTCAGAGCGGAGTCGAAGAAGGACAATTTTTTTAGGAAGGCTCCAACAAAAACAATGTCGCGGTTCGACTACGCTCACCGTGACATTGTTTTTGTTCGACTACGCTCACCGTGACATTGTTTTTGTTCGACTACACTCATCGTGACATTGTTTTTGTTCGACTACGCTCACCGTGACATTGTTTTTGTTCGACTACGCTCACCGTGACATTGTTTTTGTTCGACTACACTCATCGTGACATTGTTTTGTTCCGCTCTCATGCCTGTTCATCCGCGTAAATCAACAACCTGATCTGCTTTTAAATTTTCAGCAAACCTGAAAGCCACCAAGGTTTCGAACACTTATCATTACTAATTCTCAATTCCT
Source organism: Chitinophagaceae bacterium (assembly GCA_016717285.1). Taxonomy (NCBI): domain Bacteria; kingdom Pseudomonadati; phylum Bacteroidota; class Chitinophagia; order Chitinophagales; family Chitinophagaceae; species Chitinophagaceae bacterium. Next base: position 2,284,630 of record JADKFU010000005.1, on the reverse strand, counting down.
CATTCTTAATTCCTCATTGCATTTCCATCCATTTATTCATCTTCGCCTCCAGCACAGCAATCGGCAGGCAACCATCTTTCAACAATTCGTCGTGAAATTTTGCCAATGAAAATTTATCACCTAACTTTTGTTGTGCTTTCTGGCGTAACTCAATAATTTTCAACTGACCAACTTTATAGCTTAATGCTTGTCCGGGAATGGCCATGTAACGTTCGATTTCTGCAGTGATGTCTGCTTCAGACTCTGCTTCATTCTCCAGTGAAAACTGAATAGCTTGTTCTCTCGTCCATCCTTTTGTATGAATGCCGGCATCAACCACCAACCGTATTGCGCGGTGCATTTCTTCGCTCAGCATACCGAAGTATTGATAAGGATCTTTATAAAGTCCGAGTTCTTTTCCAAGAGATTCGCAGTATAAAGCCCAGCCTTCCCCATAAGCGCCGTACCAAATAAAGCGACGGAAGTCAGGAAGGTTTTTGTTTTCCTGCTGTAGAGAAGTTTGATAGTGATGGCCGGGAATGGCTTCATGCAGAAAGAGATCTTCCATAGAAATGTTATTGAATTTGGCGGGATCAACTATTGGAACATAAAAAATGCCGGGCCTTGATCCATCTGGTGTTCCCTGGTTGTATTCAGCGCTGGCACTCGCTTCGCGGAAGGCTTCTGTTTCACGCACTTCAAAAGCAGTCTTCGGAAAAACGGTGAACAGGTTTTTCAGAAATGGTTTTTCACGGTCTTCAATCGCACGGTAAGCATCCAGTACTTCTTCTTTTGTTTTGTAAGGAAGAAATTGTTTGTCGGTATGCAGGTAATGAAAGAATTGTTTGAGATCTCCTTTAAAGCCCACTTCCTGCATTACTTTTTCCATTTCACCTCTTATGCGTTTCACTTCGCTTTGTCCGAGTGCGAATACCTGGTCTGCATTCATATCTGTTGTGGTCCAGTATTTAATTAAGAATTGATAATAAGCGGCTCCACCGGGAATAGCAGAGATGCCTGCGCTGGATCTGGATTTCGGAATGTATTCATTCCTGATAAAGTCATACAATTTCTGATAGGAGGGAACAACCTGTTCGCTGATGGCTTTGGTGTAGAGTGCTGTCAGCCGTTTATTATCTTCATCAGAGAAATTTAATTCCGGCAAGTTTAAAATAGGTTGATAGAAAAGATTCTTTGTTACATCTTTTGTAACGATACTTTGCATTTGCGGCAACACACGTTCCATCAGTATTTTCGGATACACTATTCCCTGATCCATTCCTTTGCGCATATTTCCGATAGCTGAATCGCACCAGGTTGTGAATCCATTGATACGTCCTAACCAGTTCTCATAATCTTTTACTGTTTTGAATGGTTGATTGCCGCTGCCGGCACCGAGCTGTCCCATGGTAAGCGGCAGACTCCAGAATTGATTGATGGGCATGAGATCTTCAGGATATTGAAGTCTTTCCATTGAGATTGCAAGTTCCCATTTCAATACATCATAGCTCATCTGATCATTTGCATTCAGTTTTGCACGATCATACTTTTCAAGAGAGTCGAGATATTGTCCGAGCATCAATTTTTCCCTGCTACGGAATTCTGCTGACATATCATTTGGCAACTGATCATTAAAACGGTTGTCACCGCTCTGCGTGGCTTCCAGTGGAAACAGCTTCAAATGGTCATCATAATATTGTGCAAGTAATGGTTGAAGCGAAAGTTGTGGGTCAGTTGATTCTGACACCTTCTTTTCATCAGAAGAACAGGATGTAATCAATAAAGAAAGTGCTAACAGTGCGTTGGTCGGTTTAATCATGAATTGCATGGAAGAAAGAGTTTGGTATAAGTCATTAATGTTCTGTGCTGTAAACTTTTGCAGGGTTTGATTCAGCAAAATCGATGGTGGCTGTTACTTTGAAACCTTGACAAAGTTGCGCAAATTTAAGAATGTCGCAACACTACTTAATTTATAATAGGAGGCAATAATTCATGAAGCAATCTCCTTCAATCGTTTTTGTTTAATACTCTTCGGAATAATCAGTAACAGGTTTCTTAAACCCAAACTACCCGACCAGGCGGCTTACGGGAGTTTGCCGCCGGCCAGGTAGTTTTCCAAACCAACCATGAGTACTTGGTTTTGAAGAATTAATGAAATGGAAAATGCAATTTCTAAACTGAATACAAAGAAGGGGAGACAGCAGCGATGAAAAAAATAATTTAGACAAACTCATCATTTAAACAGACCAACAAAAATGATTTTCACTGCTGGTAAAACTTAGGTTTCCTGCCATTTGCTTTGGTCGATGGAATGAAAGAATTTGTCTATAAATTTATCTCTTTCCTGCAGGGAAAGCTACCTTACACGCTTCATGAAAAATACCCGATCTGTTTATCTTCAGCAATTGAATAACTGGTTGCAGCAGCCAACGGTATTACGTGTATTGATGCATGTCGGGTTTTGGTTATTCTGGCTGTTCCGCACTTTTTACGACATCGTTTCATTGTATGGCTGGGGCGCAGGGGAATTATTATTTATGCTGGTGTATGCGGCTACACAGATTCCGATGATGTATTTTCATCTGTACCTGTTGGTTCCGCAGTTGCTCAATAAGCGCAGGTATGTGATTTATGCGGCGGCAACCATTGCTTTGGTGTTTGCCTATTCCTATGTGAATTTTCAGTTGTTAACCCTGATACCTGTTTCCATTTCCAGTGTAGGATTACATGATTATATCACGCAGTTAAATTCGCAATACGATATTATTGAAGGATTTTTTACGCTGGTGATCACTTATTCCATAAAGTATGCAGGGCAAGTACGTTCTACACAAACACGGTTGCTGCAGTTACAACGTGATAATCTTACCCTGGAGCTGAATGCCCTGAAGGCACAGATCAATCCGCATTTTCTATTCAATACCCTCAATAATATTTATTCACTTGCCTTACGTAAATCCGATAAAACGGCTGACATGGTCTTGCGCTTAAGTGATATGATGCGCTATGTGTTGTATGAATGCAATTCCGGCGCTGTGGAATTGGAACGTGAGGTGGAGTTTGTAAGTAATTATATTGAGCTGGAAAGGATCCGTCATGGGAATCATGTATCTATCAGTTATGTGCAGACAGGTGATGTGGGAGACAGGAGCATTGAACCTTTGCTGCTGATTCCCATTGTAGAGAACAGCTTTAAGCACGGCATCAATGCCCAAATGATAAACGGTTTTGTGGAGATACATCTCGATGTGTTGAATAATAGTTTAAAGCTGTCTGTTGAAAACAGCATCCCGAAAAACGGATCAGCAGGGAAGGAGAGCGGCGGAATCGGACTGGAGAATGTGAGGAAGCGTCTTGAACTGATTTATCCTGACCATCATACGCTGGTGATAGAATCTCACAGCGATCGTTATAAAGTAAATCTTCAATTAAATTTTTCTTAATCATGCTAAAGTGTATCATAGTAGATGATGAGCCGCTTGCACAGGAAGTGCTCGAAAATTATGTGCAAAGGGTAGGAGGTGAATTGAACCTCGTTAAAAAATGCAGTAATGCGTTGGATGCTTTTCAATCGCTGCACAACGAAAAGATAGACCTGCTCTTCCTCGATATACAGATGCCGGTGATCGATGGCTTGTCGTTTTTAAAATCGTTGAAGAATCCGCCTGCGGTCATTCTTACCACGGCGTATCCAAATCACGCGATTGAAGGTTTTGATCTTGATGTGGTTGATTATTTGTTGAAGCCGATTTCATTTGAACGTTTTCTGAAAGCGGTAAACAAAGTGATTGAAATGCGCAAAGCGATGAGCAATCCGGAAGGTAATACTGATTACATGTTTGTAAAAGTGGATAGCAAGCTCGTAAAGATTAACTATGCTGATATTATTTATATTGAAGGCATGAAAGACTATTTGAAAATATTTGTGAAAGAACGTCCGCTGGTTGTGCATCAGACGATGAAGAAGATTGAAGACTTATTGCCCAGGAATAAGTTTATCCGTGTTCATAAATCATACATCGTTGCTATCAGTGCAGTGAACTCCATTGTTGGGAATTTTATTGAAATCAATGGAAAGGAAATCCCGATTGGTGCCAATTATAAAGAGCACCTGATAAAGCTGGTATTTAAACTGAATACATGAGAGTAGTGAGTAGTGAGTATTGAATAAAGGTCGTTAGTCTTTAGTTGGTTATTGGTTATATTCATTTCTTAATCCGCTCCTCCAGTCTTTCCATCAGCCACTTTCTTTCAGCGAGGTGAAGGCTCCTGGTCAGTTCCTGTTTCAGTTTATGCAGGCGCTTTTGCTCATGCGACTTTGCATTCATCAGCTTGTAGAGAAAATTGATGAAGTTCTGATTGTTCTTTTTATGAACAGCTGATATTTCTGAATTCCGGTGAATGAATACCCTGAACGCATTCATCGCAGAATCGAGTGAATCCCATTCTTTCAATTCATAAAAAACTTCAATCAATAATTTTTTACTGTCGATCTTGTAGAAGACATTGTGATATTCCACTTGCTGCAACAGCAACAATACATCATCATATTCCTGTTTATGAAAATGAAGCAGTGCCATTGAATAATTATACGCATCAACGCGTATTTCAAAGGGAGTTATACAATCTTTCTTTTCCTCAATAAAATTTTGTGCAATTGCTGATTTGCCCATTCGAAGGCAAAGTGTCATGAAAGTTTTTACCTCACCTGAAGTAATTTCATTTGCCTGTGGAAGACGTCTTTCAAGCAGGAGATACAGCATTTCATAATATGTTTCATGACCGGTATTAATTTGCCTGATGCAATGATTCTCCAGGATCTTGCTGAAGGTGCTGAGTTCATGCGGACCCAGTTGCTTTTCGTGCTCATTCAAAAGCTGATACAATTTGTTGAACTGAATTTGTGGTTCTTCATCATTCAGCAAGAGCACACTGTAACTGTAACCCAGGATAATCTGGTTGTCAGGAAAAGTCTTTTTTGCAAGACTGTCGCGGATTTCCGACAGAAAAAAATTTTCCGCCTCATTCCTGTAAATGAAATTGTTACTGAGCCGGACGCAGGTCATTTTCAGCTTATTCAAAAAATAGAATGACTCCAGGTTTTTGAAAAGATGATTAAGTGTATAATCTTTTGAGCGTTTTGCATGAAAATTACTCTTCAACTGCTCAATCCGGAAACGGAGGTGGAAATAATGTTCATTATGAAAAGGAATCGCAGCCACTTTCTTTTCCAACTCCCCGATACGTTTTAAGGTGTAATCATTGTTCTCTGTTTTCATAAAATGTTCGAGCTGTAACATTTCAGACTCATAAGGAACAGCGAAAACAACCCTGGCTCCGATAAAATGATTCACCAATTTCAGAATATCACTTTGCAGCAATCTTATTTTTGAATCATTAAATGGTTGTCTCAGGAACAATTGCTTAAAAGCAACTTCTTTCTTTAGCCGTGGGGAACCAAAATCCGGCTGGCAGGCAAGAATATATTCAAGCAATTCCATCCCCTTCTCACTTACCGGTACCAGTCCGGATTGTGCAAAGCGGGCTAAATCAACCAGCTCTTTACGCTGGAGGGTGCGCAGGGTTTTTATCAGCTTAGTTTCATGCACTATTCTTCGATGGAAATAGTAAAAAGTTGAGGTACTTAAAACCGCTTTTTAGGTACAATTAAGAAAAAAAGTAATTAAAAAGGCTTGAAAATAATAGCAACTTACCTTTTAATTCACGAAATTGACACAAAACTATTCAACCAATCCAGAAGCCAAATGAAAAACATAAACCTACCCAACGTTCTTTCGTTTTTGATCGCTGCGCTGTTGCTGATCTCCTCAAGTGCGGCTGATGCGCAAAATTGTATTCCTCCGTTGAAGCAGGTTGTATTGTATGATCAGTCCGGTAACTTTTATGTGTATTGGAAACCTGCAACAACGGGCACTTCCGTAAACTATAAAGTGCAGGTAAAGTGTGTGGACTTGCCGGCGTGTTTCTATACAGTAACTGTAACAAATGCGAATGTGCTGCATATGAATGGAGGATACCTCGGCGTTAAAATCCCCGCGTTACCAATGTTGTCCTCCACGGTAAAACTCAGCATTTTCGCACCCAATTGTCCTGATCAGTTTACGCTGGCGTTTGTACTTACACTGGATATCATAACCGATAACCTTGATATTGCCATTGCTTCCTGTGATAGTGATACCTGTAAGCTGGTAGTAAGCAAATGGACCAAGCTGAAGAATCTTTCTGATTATGCAACATCAAAATGTGGTGGAGGCGCTGCTGTAGCTGCATCAACTGTAAGCGCGATTGACGCACCAATAGATATTTTGCTCCGTAAAACAGCGGCCGGTAAATGGCAAATGAAGAGCCTCGACACTTTAAATTGTGATTCCTGTTATGTCTTTAACTTCCAGATTTCCTGTCCAAGTGGCAGTATTTATTATGTGCAGGATACTATTTGTTTCAATTATACGGGACCTGACATCGGATGCAGAGAATCCGGTATTTTGGCTGCATTAAATCCGCTGACCATCTATCCGAATCCTGCTACTGATTATTGCACCATCAGGATTGATCTGAAAGAAGCAGCAGATGTTTCAGTGGCGCTTTACAATTCAATTGGTCAACAATTGAACATGGAAGATTTGGCAGGTTCACTGGATGAAGGAATGAATGAATTGGAATTTTCTGTAGCTGATCTTTCTCCCGGATTATATATTGTTGAACTACGTATAAATAATGATGTAAAAAGATTGAAGCTGCTGAAATTTTAAAAATTAGCTGTTGCTAAAATCGAATGCCTCCGAAAACGGGGGCATTCTTTTTTTCAGCCCTGCTGAAAAGCTACATACCAAACATATTGTAATTGCATCAGGAGTTGTGGTCAAGCTATTTTTGGTTCATCATTACGGCGGATGCTGAAAAGCCGGAACAGAGTAGGCACTCATTCTAAATCAAATTAGTCATGAAAAAATTAACTACGAACATGGTACTGCTGTTTGTTTGCCTTGCAGTATTCAACGTAACAGCACTTCGTGCACAAACATTTCAGAATACTATGCTTCCGGCAGGCTCTGACAATTATGTTGCAGGCGTAGCAGTAAGCAGTGATTATTGGGTAATTGGAAACACCAACAGCTTTGCGCCTTCACTGGGTACGGAACACATCCTGTTCTCCCGCTATACAGGTGCTACCGGTGCCTCGGCATGGGACCGTAAATACTATGACGGAGCAAATCCAACCATTTCTTATACCGCTACTGATATTCAGGCAGGATACGGCAACTTCACCGCATCACCTTCAACAAGTCAGTTGCCTTGCAGTTTTTCGGTGTGCCCGGTTTTTGCACCCGCAGTAAATGCAGTGGCGGTGCCGAAATCAAAAAACTATTTTTATGTAAGTGGTTATTACAAAGATCCTGCGCTTGGTGTTCGCCGGCCGGTGATGATCAAATTTGATAATAATGGCAATATACTGTGGGTACGTACCAATATTTTTGCTGCAGGAGCCATTTATGATGAAACAGGTATTTCTATTGAGTCGTGCCCTAATGGTGATGCGATCATGGTTTCATCTGTTACCAATCCTGCAACAGGAATAACTTTTCCGGCTATCACACGTGTGGATATTAACGGCGTGTTGCTTTGGAGGTTTTTTTATAACCCACCTACTTTCCAGATTCCTGCCAACTTCATTCCACACCAATCATGTGTTTACCGTGAGTTCTTAAACGGCAATGTAAATGATCCCATTGGAATTACCATTACCGGTGAACGGAATGTGCCCGGCGTTGCAGGCTCTACTCATTTTGTTATGCGTGTTCGATATGATGGAATGATGCTTTGGAAAGTAGATTATCCATTTACTACACCAAGCGGTGTTTTACCAAAGGATCAGGGATGGGATATTATGTTTGAAGATGAGACCGTTGGCGTTGCCGGTACAGTGGACAATTTTGTAATTACAGGATTATCAAATGGAGTAGGAGTTGGGAACACTCCTGGTTGCCTCGGCTTTCTTTCAAGGGTAAACGTAAATACAGGCGCATTTGTAAATGCACATCGTTTCGGCGTACCCGGAACGACTGCGGCACCGAAGCCAATTACTTATGGACAGGGAATTTATCAGGCCAGGCTGATCGCGAAAGACGTAGTAATTACAGGTGGAGTAGATGATCCGAATACCGGTATTTTTTCAGACACCTATCTGCTCGAAATGGATATTACAAATGGTACAATAGTCAGGGCACATCACTACGCGCTTACCACACCCAATTTCCCTCGTACAGAAAGTGTAGTTTCAGTGAGCGGAGGTTATCCGACTCCCGGTTATTTCATCAGCACGAATTCACTGAATACCTATGGTGGAGCTACACTTACCGATGCGCATGTGATTAAAACAGATGGAATTGGTATGGTAAATCCAACTACTTGTCATTCAGACACCTTGAAATTAATAGTGGACACTGTAAAATCTACGCCCAATCAATATTGCACGGATCAGCTTTGTGATAATTTTATACAGCATCAGTTAGTCATGAAGAAAAAGACGCCCGCGCATGTGCTTTGTTTCTCTCCGCTTAAATTGGCCGATGATATTACAGCATCACTTGAACTTGGAGAAAATGAAATCGGTGTGTATCCGAATCCTGTAAATAGTAGTGTAACTATGCAACTGTACTTTACCGCCAATAATGCAGGTGATTACAACATTAAAGTGGTGGACATTAACGGAAGAGTGGTAAGTAATATCAGTCAACATTTTGAATCAGGAGATCAACAACTCGAAATTGAAACGGCGGTTCTTTCAGATGGTATGTACTTTATTTCAGTTTCTGACGGATTACATTCAGCTTCCACTAAATTTATCAAGATCAAATAACAGTAGTAAAATTTTAACTTATCAGGAAACCGCCCCGGAGATATGGGGCGGTTTTTTTCATTCGTAGTAAGCGAAATGCACTATAAAATTCATTTTGGAACCTCCATTATGAAGCGGCCATAGTTTAAGGCGAAATAGTATCTTGTCAACAGGTTTAATCACCTTAATTGAATAGTATGCCGTTTAAAGTGAAACCGGCACTTTATTAAATAAGAAAAAAACAACCATGAAAAAACTAAAAGCGTTGCTTATAATAACTGTGTTGCTGTTTACCTGTAGTCCCGCAGCACATTCACAAGTACTCATCACTTTGCTGTTGGGCGATAAATTAAATTCAGATAAACTTGAGTTCGGACTCGATGGAGGCGTGAATTTTTTAAACATGAGTAATACAGTCAATGCCAAGATACTTCCAGACTGGAATCTTGGTTTTTATTTTGATTTTAAACTGAAAGAAAAACTTTTTCTGCATACCGGCGTGCGCGTGAAAGCAAAAATGGGAACGAAAGGACTTGATCCATATACCCTGAATAGCATCTATCTTGACAGTGTTTTTGCTACAGGTTCTGTAGAAAGGAAAATTAATTACTTTAATGTTCCGGTATTGATGCGTTACCGCATTGTTGATTATTTTCATGCAGAAGGTGGTATTCAGTTGGGATTACGTTATACCGCCTTCGACAATTTCAAAAATACGGTAGTTGACAAAGATGATCTTGTATTTGCCAATAGTATTAAGGATAGTCTTAGCAGGTTAGATGCAGGGATACAATTTGGTTTGGGGTATAAACTTAAGCAAGGAAAGGGAATGACCATTTGTGCAGATTACTATTTTGGATTTGTTGATGTAAATAATTTTATCGCGGGCAGTCAGAAAAATTCAGCCATTTATTTAAATGTGAGTGTGCCTATTGGTAAAGGTAAAGCCGAGAAAAAGGCGTCAGAGAAAGCCGCTGAAGAAACGGAGGAGGTTAAATAATCGACATCCTTGTTGCTTATTACAGGTAGCTGCGTGCTGTTAAACAGCCATAATAGAACGCAGATCATTTTGATTGTTTAGATAAAACAGGATCAGCGCAATCATAAAAATGATACAGAACAGTATGCTATCAAACTTCAGTCTAACTTCTCCAATTCCCATTTCATCTCTTTTCCAGCTAATTAGTCGCATATAAATATCTATTTCAGCCATAATTTCCGATTTAAAGGCAAATGCCAGCATGGCGGGATATTTGACAATTGCGCGCGTTTGCAGTCTTCGTTTAAGTAGTTGAAAATTTTAGAATTACTTTGCAACTGAGCGCTGATAATTGAACCTAACAATTGCTGAAAACTAAATGAAAATTATGAATGACTTGAACCTGAGATTTGATATGCAGGGTATGGAAGAAGACATTGAGTTTATGCCTTTGATTACATTGGAAGAGGAGGGAGACGGAAAGAAGGATGTATTTGCAGATGTTATTCCTGTGCTTCCATTGCGCAATACCGTTTTGTTTCCCGGTGTTGTAATACCCATCACCGTTGGTCGCGATAAATCGATTAAAGCCGTAAGAGATGCTTATGCAGCAGATCGCTTTATCGGTGTTATTGCCCAGGTGGATGCGAATATGGAAGAGCCTGAGTTCAAGGATCTTCACAAAGTGGGAACGATGGCCAAGATTCTGAAAATGCTGAAGATGCCTGATGGCAGCACTACGGCAATCATTCAGGGAAAAATCAGGTTCTCTATCCGCGAATTCGTTTCTGCTGATCCTTATTTCAAAGCATCTATTGATGTGTTGAATGATATTCCTTATCCGGATGATAAACAGTTTGAGGCGATGGTTTCTTCGCTGAAGGAAATGGCGGGAAACATCATCAAGCTGTCTCCTAATATTCCTACGGAAGCCAGCATCATGCTTCGCAATATCGATTCTCCATCTTTCCTCATCAACTTTATCGCAAACAATCTTTCTATTGAATTGAAAGAAAAGCAGAAAGTGCTTGAGTTGAGCGATCTCAAAGAACGGGCGCAGGCTGTGCTGGTGCAGTTAGAATCAGAAATTCAAGTGCTGGAGCTAAAGAATAAAATTCAGAGTAAAGTACGATCAGATATTGAGAAACAGCAGAAGGATTATTTCCTGCAACAGCAGTTAAAAACAATTCAGGAAGAATTAGGAAGCTCTGATTCTATCGAGAAAGAAATTCAGAACCTGCGTGATCGTGCCGCTAAAAAGAAATGGGCGAAACCTGTTGCTGATCATTTTGAAAAGGAGGTGGGTAAACTGCAACGGATGAATCCTGCCGCGGCTGAACATTCCGTGATTTTGAATTATGTGGAATTGCTCCTTGATCTTCCGTGGAATGTTTTCACAAAAGATAAATTTGATTTAAGGCGTGCGAAAAAAATTCTTGAACAGGATCACTATGGATTGGAAAAAGTAAAGGATCGTATCCTTGAATATCTTGCTGTATTAAAACTGAAAGGCGATCTTAAATCTCCTATACTTTGCTTTGTCGGTCCTCCGGGAGTTGGTAAAACTTCTCTGGGCAAATCAATCGGGAAAGCATTGAACCGCAAATATGTGCGTATGTCATTGGGCGGATTACATGATGAAGCGGAGATTCGTGGTCATCGCAAAACATATATCGGTGCAATGCCCGGCCGCATCATTCAATCTTTAAAAAAAGCACAAACCTCCAATCCTGTTTTTGTGCTGGATGAAATTGATAAAGTAGGCGCAGACTTCCGAGGCGATCCGTCTTCCGCATTGTTGGAAGTTTTAGATCCTGAACAGAATAATTCTTTTTACGATCAGTATGTAGAGATTGAATACGACCTCTCAAAAGTTTTATTCATCGCTACCGCGAATTCTTTGCAAACCATTCAGCCTGCTTTGCGCGACAGAATGGAAATCATTGACATCAGTGGCTACAGTGTGGAAGAGAAAATTGAAATAGCAGAACGTCATTTGATTCCGAAGCAGTTAGAAGCACACGGATTGAAGAACAAGCATGTGCATTTTTCAAAACCCGTTATTCAAAAGATCATTGAAGATTACACCCGTGAATCCGGCGTGCGTGAACTCGATCGCAAACTTGCCGGTGTAATGCGATCTGTTGCAAAAGATGTTGCATTGGGTGAAAAGAGAAATGCGGAATTAACGGTGGAAGATATAAAACGCATCCTCGGCATCAAACGATTTGATGCCGAAATGTACCAGGAAGAAAATCCGCCTGGTGTTGCTATTGGTTTGGCATGGACCTATGTCGGCGGTGAAATTCTGTATGTAGAAACAGCCTTGAGTAAAGGCAAAGGCAATCTGAAGCTGACAGGAAATCTTGGTGATGTAATGAAGGAATCTGCATCAACAGCACTTACATATATTAAATCGCATGCTGAAAAAATAGGCATCCGGCAAGAAGATTTCGATAAGAAAGACATTCATATTCATGTACCGGAAGGAGCGATTCCTAAAGACGGACCTTCAGCAGGTGTTACGATGTTGAGCGCGATTGCATCTGCCTACAGCGGAAGAAAAGTGAAGAAATATCTTGCAATGACCGGTGAAATAACCTTGCGTGGAAAAGTGTTGCCTGTAGGTGGTATTAAAGAAAAAATACTGGCTGCCAAGCGAGCAGGAATGAAGGAGATCATGCTCTGCAAGATGAATGAAAAGGATATTTCAGAGATCAATCCTGAATTCATCAAAGGCATTACTTTTCATTATGTAGATGATATGATGCAGGTGCTGGAAATTGCTTTGGTGAAATAAATCTTGTATCCACTAAACTTTGGCAGGGCTGTCTTACAGCCTCTATATTAGTTATCTGATTCGATCCCTGCCAAAGTTGCTCAAAACAACCAACGTTATCGTGTGTCTTCCTGTTTATATTTCAGGAAAAGCTCCTTATTGAAGGGCATGTTTAATTGCAACCACACTACCCGGGAATATCGAAAGAATATTGGAAAGCCCACCACCAGCAACACAGCATTTCCTACAACTAGCACGGTTAAATTCCAGTCGGAAAGCAATCCCAACACAACAACACTTATTGCCGAAAATACCACGGTAATTACGTACGACATATACATAGAACCCCAGTAAAAACCTGTTTCAGGAAAAAAGGAAATGCCGCAGACAGGACATTTTTCCGGCATGTTGGAGATATCATTCAACGCATACGGATTTTTGTTCACGAACATATCACCATGGTGACAATGCGGACATTTTGCATGCGTGAATGCGTACCAGTGGCTTTCTTTATGTTGCGACATGCTGAAGTTTTAAAGGTGAATACTGTATGGCTGCAAAGCAACGAAAATTGATTGGGAATGAGTAGTGAGTAGTGAGTAGTGAGTAGTGAGTAGTAAGTAGTGATTCGTCAGTCTTATAGTCTTATAGTCTTACAGTCTTACAGTCTTATAGTCTTACAGTCTTCAGTCAATTAGTAATTGGTCATTTGTCATTGAGTCGCCTGCTCATACCCATCAATTGCAACTTGTAAATTGTTAAACCCATCGAATCGTTTATTTTTGACGCCAGATTATCCGCTTATGAAAATTCTTGCCATCGTTTTTTCTTTCGCAGTGATTGCTTCCTGCAACAATGTACCTATTGAACCAAAGTTCTATGGTCAGACTTTTGACACCACGCAAGTGATCACGGTCGCTGATTTGGTTGGGAAAATGGAAGGCCAGGCAAAGGTTGAAGCGGTGATAACAGGCCAAATTACGGAATCGTGCCAGGCAGAAGGCTGCTGGTTAAACTTGAAAAATGAAAAAGGCAATGATGTCTTTGTCGATTGGGACCGGCAGTTCAATACTCCAAAAAATATTTCAGGAAGACATGCGATGGCAAAAGGATATGCATACATTGATTCCACCAAAACAGAACGCGTGATTGCGTTTAAAGCAAGCGGTGTTTTTTTATAACCTGACTTTTAATTTTTTTTATTAATCTCAAAACTTCCGGGTAATACCATGAAAGAACTGCTATTGCTTATATCACTTTGTTTGTTTTCGACTAGTGCTTTTTGTCAACAAAATCCTGCTGCGACCGGTGAAATGAAAACATATTATCTCGTATTCCTGAAGAAGGGAACTAACCGTTCACAGGATTCTACAACGGCTGCTGCGATTCAGGAAGGTCATATGGCGCACTTAAATAAAATGGCGGCATCAGGGAAAATGGATTTAGCAGGACCACTGATGGAAGATGGTGACATTCGTGGAATTTGCGTTTATAATACGGCTAATCTGGAAGAAGCTAAGAAGCTGGCCGAAGAAGATCCTGCGGTAAAGTCAGGGAGATTGATGGTTGAAATACATCCCTGGTATTCTATGAAGGGTGCTTGTCTGAAATAAGTTTGTGATGAATATTATACCATCACAGGATTATCAAACCACGCATACAAATTATTTACATTCAATGTAATCTTCTGGTCGGAAAAAATATCCTGAATAATTTTTCCCTGTTGCATCATGATTAAACGGTTACCGTATTTAACAGCATGCTGCATATTATGGGTTACGAGGATGGCACTAAGTTGCAATTCATGAATCACTTTGTCCGCAATGAGCATGATCTTTTCTGATGATTTAGGATCCAGAGCCGCTGTAGGTTCATCGAGCAGCAATATTTTTGAATGATCTATAACAGACATCAATAAAGTTAAAGCTTGTCTTTGACCGCCTGAAAGTTTTCCCACCATGGTTTCCAGCTTGTTTTCAAGTCCAAGATTTAGAATGGATAATCGCTCCTGCACTTTTGATTTGAATGCAGCATTAACACCGGTTTTGAATGTTTTAGATTGGGTACGTAATGCTGCGAGTCGAAAGTTATCGATAATAGTAAGGTCTGGTGCTGTGCCTGCCATCGGATCCTGAAATACACGCGCAATATATTTACTCCGTTTAAAATCTCTTTGCGAGGTAACATTCTTTTCATCAATGAAAATAGTTCCCTTATCAGGAAAATAGGTGCCTGCAATAAGGTTGAGCAAAGTGGATTTTCCGGAGCCATTTGATCCGATAATGACAACAAATTCGCCATCCTTAACCTGTAATGTACAATCGTCAAGTGCCGGCACTTCGTTCGGAGTGCTTTTGTTGAAATGTTTTGTAACGTGATTGAGTTGGAGCATTTCTTTTTTTATTCAATGCATTTGATTGCTTTGTTTTTGCTGTTATGCAATTCAACTGCTTTTTTTGGTTTTTAAATTTGGCAACCCAACAACGATTAAAACTATCACGGCGGTCACTAATTTCAACCAGTTCGGATTGATGCCCAGCGTAAGTGCAAGTCCGATGATAATTCTGAAAAGAACACAACCGGCTATTACACCGATCAAACGAACAGGAATGGATTGCACATTGAGGAATCCGAGTAGTGATTCACCCATCATTACGGCTCCCAATCCAAAAATTACAATACCGATGCCCATATTGATATCAGAGAACTGCTGAAACTGACACACCAGAAATCCGCTGAGTGCTGTGAGTGCATTCGCAATCATGAGTCCAATTACTTTCATGTTTGGTGTATTTACGCCTAATGCACGAATCATTGTTTCGCTGTTGCCAGTCGCACGCATAGCTAATCCGAAATCAGTTCTCAGCAACCAGGAAATCAGCAGCCATAAACAAATCGCGAACAGTGTCATCACCGCAAGCCAGTTGTATTGTTCATTCGTTGACCAATGGAAGTATTGAATGACGTTTGTAGTATTTATTAAAGGAATATTCGATCGTCCCATCACTGATAAATTGACTGAATACAAAGCTGTCATCACCAAAATACCGGCGAGTAGCGGATTGATTTTTAAGCGTGTATGGATCATTCCGGTTGCAAATCCTGCCATCGCGCCTGACGCAATCGTAAGCAGAAGAATGAAAGGCAATGCAATATGTTGCGTAAGCAAGGCGGCTGTTATAGCAGCACCTAAAGTATAACTGCCATCGGTGGTGATATCCGGAATATTGAAAATACGAAGCGTGATGTAAATGCCCAGGCCCATTCCACAATAAGCGAGTCCAAGCAGGAGGGCGGAGAGATAAAAGTCCATTTACTGCAATGGCTCAAAAGGTGACGTGAAAGTGATGTTGAATTGTTGGGCAACTGCAGGATTGTAAATTCTCTTTCTCACTTTCAATAATTCAGGGTGAAGGTTATTAAGATTCCCTTGCTTTAAAAATTGGGATGCCTGTTCACCTGCCTGGTATCCCCACTGATAAATATCTGCACCATAAGCAGCCACTGCACCACGCTTTACAAGTCCTGCTTCCGAAGTGAAGATGGGAATATTTTTATCGTCGCAGCTTTTGGCGATGATTTCAAACGATGCGAAAATAGTATTGTCAGGCATTGCAAAAAAGGCATCAATATTTTTATTGAGCAGGGAACTTAACACTAATTGTGTTTCGGAGGAATTGTTTACGGGTAAAGCGATCAATGTCAATCCAAGCAGCTTGCACTGATTGGTGATTTCTTGCAGCGCAGCCTGCGATTGAGGCTCCGCCTGGTTAAACACTGTTCCGATAGTTTTAGCATTGGGTAAAACCTGTTTGATTACGCTGACAGAAGTATCAATATAGGCAAGTGTTTCATAGACACCGAATAAATTTTCCGGAGCCTTGCCGGCGCTATCAGTAAGTCCGGCCATTTTTGGAGCAGGAGCCACCATCATACATACCGGAATGTTTTTGGTTTTTTGCGCTGCAGTAATGGTTGCCAGCGTTGCATTGGTAGCAATGAGGTTTACTTTTTCGGAAATGAAATAATCTACAGATTGTGTAAGAGCAGGAATATCACCTTGTGCATTTCTGTAAATCACTTTGATCGTTCCGCTGTCTTCGCTGAAACCGTTTTTATTCAGTGCAGCAAAAAATCCTTGTTTTGCCTGATCAATGGTTTCATCCTGGAAGGCATCAAGAAAAGCAACCACCGGAACGGCGGTTTTATCCTTTTCAGGATTGGAAGTGCAGGAGGAAGCACAAACCATCAGAAAGAGCCACAAAGATTTTTTCATAAGATTAAAATTGGAGGTTGACAAATATACCTATTCATGTAGAGACGCGAAGCATGGCGTCTCCAATCAAAATTGTCAAATTTTGATTTCAATGATCTAAAAAACCTCATCACTGTTTGTGCTGTCGCAATATTGCATTCATTGAAAGACGCCAGGCATGGCGTCTCTACGTATTGCATTATTGATTCAATAATTCTCTGTGGATAGACAACACCTGCGGAATAATCAATTGTTCTTCATCATTGTGAATGATGAATCTTGCACGTTTTATTTTTTTTTCTTCAGGCCATTGATTTTTCATGCGCGAACGAATTGCTGATTCGTTGCTATGATCACGTTGTGAAACACGTTCAATTCGAAGCCATTCCGGTGATGCAACAACAATTACTGCATCCAAAAATGCATCAGCACCTGCTTCAAAAATAAGCGCTGCTTCTTTGATTATATACGGGACATTTTTCTGTTGAGTAGCCCAGGATTCAAATTTCCGGAAGACAGCAGGATGGGTAATTGAGTTTAACGCGGCTAGTTTTTCAGGATTGTTAAAAACGATTGCTGCTAATGCTTTTTTATCTAACTTCTTTTCGTGGTAAATATCTTCACCAAAAACATTTTTGATTGAATGCGCTATTTCCTCATCTTCCTCCAGCATTTTCTTCGATTCATCATCGGCATAGAAAACAGGGATGCCCAGCGTTTCAAAAATGTGGCATACAGTAGTTTTGCCGGTGCCAATACCGCCTGTGATACCGATTTTTAACATCTGTGAAAACTGTTTTCAATAGAAAAAGTAAAGCACTCAGTTGCCTGAATCCAGCCGGAATTTATTGAGCTGTTCAGCACCCTTCAAAAAATTATTTCTGTGCTGTTGCGGGTGATTGCAGTGTCTTGGTATATTCCATGGAGATACCACTACGCTCCATCACCACTTTGGTATTGGTATCAATTTCCACTTCGAGCGTTCCGCTTTCATTCACTTTTGAAATTCTGCCATGGATTCCGGCTACGGTAATTATTTTATCTCCTTTCTGCAGGTTCTCCAGGAAAGTGCGCTGGTCTTTTGCTTTCTTAGACTGCGGGCGGATCATAAAAAAATACATTACTGCAAAAACTCCAACGAGCAATACTAAATTCATATAGCCTGCTCCGCTGCTGGAGCCGGAAGGAGTGGTCATGAGGAAGATGTTGAGTAGGGTCATTTCTTAAAATTGTTTAACTGTTTAATGGTTGCGCAAACTTGTTGCTATTATTAATGAATAAAAGACGTTGTAGGAATTGAGTTATTTGAAAACAACGCCGGAAATTTTAATGGTCTGCGTGTTAGGATATGTATTGGCAGTAATAACAATGCCTTTATTGAACTCACCTTCACGTCCTTTACTATTGTATTGCACCTTTATTTTATCAGATGCTCCAGGCTGTATGAGTTCTTTGGGCCATTCCGGTGTAGTGCAACCGCAGGAAGCTTTGACCGCAGAAATCAATAGGGGGACATCGCCGGTATTGGTAAACCTGAAGTCATAAGTTACTTTATCACCTTCCTTTATTTTCCCGAAGTCATGCTCCGTGGTTTCGAATACTATTTCGGCAACCTTTTGATTGGTGGTGTCGCCGGAAATGGTGGCCGGGTTCTGAACCAGGTTACCATCCACTTTTTCATCAGTTTTTTTATTGCCTGATTGCTGGCAACCAAAAAATGCTACGGCAAAAACAAGAGCAAGAAAAGAAAGCTTATTCACTGTAAGTAAAAATTTAGGGTGCAAAGTTATGAAATGAAGACAGTATAAAAAACTGAAGGCTGAATATCATCGATAGTAGGTTCATCATAACAAATCAGGCCTTCTTACGCGTGTTCTTTCCAACGCGAGTTCATGCCGCCAATCATCGATTTTTTTTTGGTTTCCTGATAGGAGAATGTCAGGAACCTTCCAATTATTGTATTCCTCAGGGCGTGTATAAACGGGTGGTGCAAGCAGGTTATCCTGAAAAGAATCGAAGAGTGCGGATGATTCATCATTCAACACGCCGGGTATCAGTCTTCCAATGGCATCCACCACCACTGCGGCAGCCAATTCTCCTCCACTTAAAACATAATCACCTATTGAAATTTCTTTCGTAATTAAATGATCACGGATACGCTGATCAATGCCCTTATAATGGCCACAAAGAATGATAAGATTTTCATGCAGCGACAAGCGATTAGCCATTTGCTGGTTGAAAAGTAAACCATCAGGCGACATGTAAATCACTTCATCGTAATTACGCGCTGATTTAAGATGATCAAGGCAGCGAACAACAGGTTCTATCATCAGCACCATTCCTGCGCCGCCACCATACTGATAATCGTCAACCTGTTTATGTTTGAATGGAGTATAGTCGCGAAGGTTGTGCAACTCCACTTCCAATAGTCGTTTATCGCTTGCTCTCTTGAGTATCGAATGTTCAAATGGCCCCTTCAGCAATTCCGGCAACAATGTGATGATGTCAATGCGCATGCAGATTATTTCACTGGTAAAAATAGTTTATAATTGGAAGGTTGGGTTAACTTGAGTGCAGGAAGAGCATGAAGTCTGTCTGGAAACAAATCATGGAGTTATGCTGATCGATCATCCGACATTCGGAAAATATTTTCAAGAAGAAGTTATTTTCACAGTGCACATAATCTGTTCATCAATGGCTTCGCAGGTCCCCTTTCCCTCCTGGTTAATGTTGTTTTTAACTCTTGGTTGTCTCGCTGTAATTTTTTCAGGACTTCATGCCGTACTAAAAAGATCGGGAATGGAGAAAAGCAGGCAAAGAAAATATTTCCTGATGAGTTTATTGGTTGTTGATCTGTGGATATTATTGCTTGGCCTGCTTTCATGGAATGGATTCTTTACTGATTTTTCTGTATTGCCTCCACGTCCGTTACTTGCGGTGCTCCTTCCTTTGCCTGTCATGTTGATGATTGCTTTTTCGAAGCAAGGTACATTGCTTTTAAAGCTTACACCGCCGCATTGGTTGATTTTCATACAAACGTTCAGAATAGCGGTCGAGCTTGTTTTGTGGATGGCATTTTTTCAGCAACTGCTTCCGGTGCAGATGACATTTGAAGGAAGAAATTTTGATGTGTTGAGCGGTTTACTTGCATTCCCGGTAGGCTATTTTTGTTTTGTTAAGAAAAATCAGCCTGTCAGATTTGTATTATTCTATAATATTTTAGGATTGCTTTTGCTATTCAATATTTTGATGATTGCGGCGCTATCCATGCCAACACCGTTCAGGTATTTCATGAATGAACCTGCAAATACCATCGTTGCAACTTTTCCATTTATTTACCTGCCGGGAATTTTAGTACCCATTGCATACAGCTTCCATATATTTTCACTGCGTCAACTTTGGCTAAGCAAAAACTTCCGTTGAAATGGTTTGTCTTCTAAATGTGAATTGGAACATATGCAAAATGCTTATTCGTAGATTTGCGGCAGGGTACCAGGAAAATTTTTAAGAAATTCAGGAATGGAATCAACTTATATTATTGACGGCATAAGAACACCTATCGGAAATTTTGGTGGTGCACTATCTGTAATTCGTACAGATGATCTTGCCGCGATGGTGATTAAGGAATTAATGGTTAGAATTAAAAGTATTCCTGCTGAAGTAATTGATGATGTGATATTCGGATGTGCCAATCAGGCAGGTGAAGACAACCGGAATGTAGCCCGTATGGCTTTACTGCTTGCAGGATTACCTTATACTATTCCGGGAGAAACAGTAAACAGGTTGTGTGCTTCCGGCATGAGTGCAGTGGTGCATGCACACCGCGCGATTAAAAGTGGTGATGGTGAAATCTTTATTGCCGGCGGCGTGGAGAATATGTCGCGTGGACCATGGGTGATTTCAAAAACCAGCAAGCCATTTGGAAACGATGCTGAAATGTTTGACAGTAGTTTCGGCTGGCGCTTTGTTAATCCGAAAATGAAAGTGCAATATGGAGTCGATGCAATGGGTGTAACGGCTGAAAACCTGGCTGAATTATACAACATCTCCCGGCATGATCAGGATCAGTTTGCCGTCTGGTCGCAACAAAAAGCAGCTACTGCTCAACGAAATGGAAGATGGAATGATGAATTGATGGAGGTTGAAATTCCGCAGCGCAAAGGAAATTCCTTCATTTTTAATAGTGATGAATTCATGAAGCCTTCATCAACGGTAGAAGCATTAGCGAAATTAAAACCGGTTTTCAAAGCAGAAAACGGCTCTGTGACGGCCGGCAATTCATCCGGATTGAATGATGGAGCCGCAGCCATCCTGATTGCATCAGCATCAGCAATAGAAAAATATAAACTGATTCCGAAAGCAAAAATTATAAGCAGTGCAGTGGTAGGAGTGGAGCCGCGCATTATGGGAATCGGACCTGTGCAAGCCACAAAGAATGCACTTGCAAAAGCAGGTATCACATTAAAAGATATAGACGTGATTGAAATGAATGAAGCCTTTGCTGCTCAATGCCTCGCCTGTATCCGTGAGCTGGGTTTGAAAGATGATGATAACCGTATAAATATTAATGGCGGAGCTATTTCATTGGGACATCCGTTGGGAATGAGTGGCGCCAGGATTGTATATACAGCAGCGCTGGAATTGCAACGTCAGCAGAAGCGCTATGCATTGGCAACGATGTGTATTGGTGTTGGACAGGGATATGCCGTTTTGCTGGAAAAAGCATAACTGATTTATGAGCACTTTACCATCATCATTGAAATTGAATGATTGGGCAAAGGGTGGCTTATTTTTTACCCAATAAGAACACCGCAGGTATTGCTAATCTTTTTCGCCATGCATTTTCAGAATGATCTTCGCCCGGAAACTCTTTAGAAATCCAATTGGCTGAAGTGTAGCCATGATTTTTTATTACTTCATCTGCCATTGCCTGGAACGGAGCATATAAACTGTCAAGTGTTTTTGTTCCATGGTCAAAGTATAATTTATGATTGTCGGGCGAAGGCAGGTGTGTTTTTAAATAATCTACAATAGCGCCGGGAACCGGATTATTATTTGCCCTGAAAATACCTGTCCAGTGTGTTGATAAGCAGGCGGCACCATGAAACACTTCCGGATATTCGCAGATGGCATACATAGAAATCAAACCGCCCATGCTCGAGCCTGCGATAAAAGTATTTTCCTGTTCGGGTCTGGTTGAAAAGGTACTGTCGATATAAGGTTTTAATTCTGTGACAATGAATTTAAGATAGTTATCTGCCAATGGTCCGTTGGGGAATGTTTGATTAAGATATGCGAAATTTTTTATTGTTGGACTGTCCAACGCTCTCTGCGGAAAGTATTCCGCATGTCGTTGTGCGCCATTGTTCCAGATGCCAACTACAATGCAATTCCTGATTTTCTTTTCTTTCATCAGTTTGCCGAGCGTTTCATCCACTCCCCATTCCTGATGATTCCAGGAAGTGGTGGAGTCGAAGAGCATTTGACCATCGTGCATATAGAGCACGGCATACTTTTTTTTCGGAGCATATTTTTCCGGCAACCAAACATCCACATTTCGTGCATCCACAAACTTAGAAGGAAAGTTATTCAATCGTTTTATGGTACCTGAATTTACATGTGGAAGTTGTGCCTTTGAAAATAAGGTTGATAGTATGAATAAAGTAAGCGGAAATATTTTTCTCATCGAAATCATTTTGATCTCATGCGGTTATTTTTTGGATTGTGCTCAACTTCTGCAAGTCCGAGCAATTCCATTAATGGTGGGATGTACATGCCGAATCTGCCACGCAAACCTTTTTTCAAACCATACCAGCCACCAACAGGATTTTTTGGAGAACGTCCCCATGCTTCAACCGTTCCGTCTGCCGCGGTTTTCTGTTCATCAGCGCTTCCTAATGGCATCCAGTCATTATGTTTTTTCAGCATCGCATGCAGATCATTGAGACAGCGGTAATCGTAGTGAAGAATAGTTTTACCAACCACACAAACAATGATTTCCTTTCCGTCTTTCTCATCTTTATACATTTCGTAACCGGAAGTTCCCGATGGAGTTTTCAACTTCCATGGATTTTCTTTTGTTCCCTGAAGTGCGGCCATATGTTGTAAGTGTGTTTAGGTGGAAAAATTAGTTGTTATCATGCATTTGATTAATAGACAATTTCAATTGATGCCCGATCAAAATAATGTAAAACAAGGTTTTAATCGGGAACCGGTTTTTATTTCAGTTAATGGCTTTCAGAATAATTGAAAAAATAAGGTTTGAATTAGGAGGAATACTACCTGACCCGGCGCTGCCATAAGCAAGACTGGGTGGAAGATAAAGTGTGATGCTGCCGCCATTACCTATCAATGGAATACCTTCCTGCCAGCCAATAATGAGTTGTGATAGATTAAAGGTTGCATTGGTGCCTTCATCAAAAGTGACTCCATTGGTAAATGTGCCTGTATAAT
This sequence comes from Chitinophagaceae bacterium, assembly GCA_016717285.1. NCBI lineage: Bacteria > Pseudomonadati > Bacteroidota > Chitinophagia > Chitinophagales > Chitinophagaceae > Chitinophagaceae bacterium. The sequence goes on along the minus strand of JADKFU010000005.1, from coordinate 2,261,325 downwards.
TTACAGTTACTCCGGAACACGAACTTGGCTTATCGCTGGCACCTGGTTCAACAATCGTGTAAAAAAAACCACGTGGATCTTCAGTGGCTGTGATACCTGCAGCATCAAGATATGATTTGAGTGTGACCACTTCTGCAGCCGGCGCCGTGGTGGTAACATCAGGACAATTGCCATCATTTTTTCCACAACTCAGCATGCTGGTGAGTGCAATTAAACAGCAGATGATTTTCTTAGCCATTTCTTTTTATTGATTACGGTGCAAATGTATTGAGTTAAGTGATTTGGAAGAACATTTTAAAAAGAATCCGAATGATCGTTGATATATATCGCGAACAACTTACTAAAGTTAGGTTTGCTAAAAGAATATTCTTCGGCTTTGCCGCAACAATTAAACAATTAAACCCTGCAACTCCACTCACTTCCAAAACACCATTTTCAAACCCAACAGTATAATGATGATCCCAAATGCTTTCTTGATCTGATCGGCTGACAATGATATCGCGATTTTACTTCCGAAAAAACTACCTATCACAAAACTAATACAAAGGATAGCAGCGACTTTGAAATCAACCTGCCCTGCTTTGTAATAATTGTATACTGCTATTGCACCAATCGGTGGTAGCATCATGGCAAGTGAAGTTCCCTGTGCGGCGTGTTGTTCCATGCTAAGAAAATAAACAAGGCAGGGAACAACAATTAAACCGCCACCGATACCAATAAATCCACTGAAGATACCTGCAAAAATGCCGATGATGAGAATGAGAACAACTGTTTCCATAGGAGATTTTTTGTGGGGTAGTGCTGTAATTGTTTGCATGATGCGAAATAGAAATTTTGTCGTTTGCGTTAACAGTCTGAGAATGAATTCTTTTTCAAAATGAGATCATGATCAATATTTGGTGGATTTTAATGTATCACCACCAGCTTTTTAACTTTTGATTCCTTGTTTACGAAGCAATTCAGAAAGTAAACACCAGGCAAAAGTTTAGCTGCATCAAATTCGAATTTATTTTCTCCTTTTGTCACCACGAATAGTGAATGGCCGACAAGGCTTCCGGCACAATCGAGCAAGGTGATTTCTGCGCTATCATGTTTTGCTGCAAGTATCCTTACAGAATAGATTTCAGAGACAGGATTCGGATAAATGAAAAAATTCATAGCTGTCTGTGTTGCTGCACCAAGATCCGTGGCTATAAATGTAATTTCTGCAGTGGCTTCTCCGCAACCTTTATTGCTCGTTACGGACACACTGTAATTTCCATTCTGCGAAGCAACGTAATAATAATCCGTTGCACCAGTGATAATAGTGCCTTCATAATACCATTGATAAGTTAGATAGCCTCCTGTTGAAAACAACGTATCTCCATTTTGAAAAAGTATTGGCGGAATGGTAGGAGGGCTTGCAGTTATAAAGTTGGTTAATGTTAAGGTGTCGCTTATGGTGCCATTAGAAGCAATAAGTGTGACGTCGTAAGATCCAGTTTGATTGTAACAGACAGATGGTGGATTTTCATCGGTGGTTGTTGATGGCGTTGCACCCGGAAACAACCATTCCCATGAGGTTGCATTGGTACTCAGGTTAGAAAAGCTGATACAGTCTCCTGTGCATATAGAGGAATCGCTCGGTTGGAAGAATGATGACAAAAGCAATGCACATCCGTTAACCGGTGCATTGCTGTAGTCGAATGCAATGGCTACACATTCATTTTGTGTAGGAATACCGCCGGCAATAAAAAGATCAGCCGCAACCTCGTAATAGATAAAGTGTATACCTCCATTCATATAAAATTTAGCACCACTCTTTACATAAATAGTGTCAATGCCACCTGAAGTCCACATCACAGCGCCGGATTCCAGAAAAATAGTATGAAAGCCACCATCAGAATATAAGGTGTCGCCACTGCAAACCCACACAGGGTCAAATCCTCCATTGATTGTTTGAGTTGTGTTTACAACAACAGCATTGGAAGGTATGGCAGGAATACACTGGGCTATTGTATTGGATGCCAATAAAGCAAGCAGTACAAGAAGTAGTAGCGATGTTTTCATGAAGGATAAGGTTGAGAATTTTATAAAGATAATCGTAATCAATAAGTCATCTTTACCAATCCGCTCACAAATCTTTTCCAAAGCTTTCATCATCATTACTTTTTGACGAGATACATCAACTGTCCTAAATGATAACTCTGATGATTGGTTCTGTTAAGTATGATGTTTAATTTATTCCGGTGAGGTTCCTTAATAAAATCTTCTTCAGATACAGCATTATGCCTGGTGAACCAGTCATCTGCGGATAAATCTTTCATGCGATCCGTCAGTTCTGCATTTACCTTTTTCCAACACTCTTTCAGAATTGGCAGCGATGGCATGGGCTGATTTGATTTGTCAGGATTCTTGATAAAGGCAACATCCAGTTCTGGAAACATCCGTTCACCAAAACCGAGCAATGGTAAGAGAGCGTCATTTACTGCCGTGAGATGGCCAAGTAAATAAATACCGGTATTTCGTCCGGCTGCGGTTTCTAAGTGAAGTTGTGCATCGGAAAGCTGTTCCAATAATTTATTCACCCTTTCATTGTGTGATTCCCATGCGCTGAGTGCCATTTTTACAAACAATTCCTGATGATTCATAAATTGTATTTGAGTTTGGTAGTTAGTTAATTATTCTTGCAAAGATCTGATAACTGCCGGCAGAAAGAAATAGTTGCAAATGTTATAAAGTTAATGTCCTCGTCCTAAGTTTGCAAAATTAGTTAAATGGCTACATGGCTAAATGGTTGTATGGTTGCCATTTAGCCATATGGCCATTTAACCACCTGGCAATTCAACAATTCAACAATTCAACAATTTAACAATTCATCCCACAAGCATAAGACGACCAGCTCCATTAAACTCACATCCTCACCGTCACCTGTGCCGTATAACTCCTTGGAGCTTCCATCAATGCCGGACGGATAGCGTATTCACGGTTAAAGGAATTCTTAGTGATAAACGATACTCTGATTTTATCGGTGATATTGTATGATAGCCGCAAGTCCACCACGCAATCTCCATGGTGATGGTTTTCACGCCATGATTTCACGCCGGGAATAAACTCGACTGGCTCACCAAACAGGTAAAGAATCAACGGATCATTTCCTTCGAAAAATGGATCAATGTTAATCATGAAACTGTTATAGCGTGCTTCAATTCCCCAACTGAATTTTTTATACGATTGATCCAGGTTGAACTTTATCGTGGTTTTAAAACGGTAATTAAGAATCGTGGTTTGTTCGAGAGAATCAATCGTTTCCGGCAGGAGTGTCTGGTCATTGCTGATAACACTGTCAACATAGATTTTCTGATCAACGTTAATCGGATTGATGTAAGTGATTCCTGCCAGCACATTGGTATTCACACCAAAAAATGATCCTTGTCCCACCATTGAAAATTCAAGACCTGTGATGCGTGCATTTTCGATATTCACCGATTCAAAACCCAGATAATTCAAATCGTATTCACCCATAACCGGATTTGGATGGTAATAACCAAATTTGAATTCGATCAGATTATAATAACGTTGCATGAAGCCGGCCAGGTCTAAATATCCCAGCCAGTTATTGATTTTGAAAGATTGTTTGATGCCAAGCTCTGAGCTCCAACCATGTTCGGGCTGCACATCAGGATTTGGAAATACTTTTAATGCCCCGACCGAAGTATTCACAAATTTTTCTGCAATAGACGGGAAGCGATAACCCTGACCGAAAGAGGCGCGCAGAAAAGTGGTCTTCGACAATTCATAATTCAAACCGGCCCGAAATACCGGATTTGAATTTCCCTTTGCAGTGTCCACACGAAAAGTTTCAAACCGCACTCCGGCAACAACGATCAGCTTACCGAAAGTTTTATCCAATTGCGCAAACAACGCAGTGTTAGTCGCAGAATGATCGCCATACAACTCGGCATTTACGCCTGAATAACTTGCAGATGTGCCGGCCACTAAGTTCATGTCGAAAGTAAAATGTTTATGATATTGGTATTCGCCGTAGTAATAGTTAGAAATTGATCCCTGATCTGTGTTGTTATTGTTTTTAGTATAGAAATAACGAAACTTCAAATCATGCTGATCGCCTTTTTTTGAAAAGTAGGTAACAAAAGGATCAATAGTCATCCGTGTATTTTTTCCTTCGGAAACTGTAGTAGTTGCTGAATCCAAACCACCTAATGCGCGATAAGCGCCGGTAGTATCATCGGCCCATAAAAAATAGGTGCCGGAATGATAGTACATGTAATTGATGTTTAGTCCTGTGGAAAGCCCGTCAATTTTTTTGAAACGGTAACGGGTGTTTGCATTCACACGGCCACGGAGATTATATTGGCCTTCATGAAAACTCTGATCATTGTTGATATTGCCTCCCAACACCAGGTCGAACTGACCGAACTTTCGGCTGTGCATAAAGTTGCCGCCGCCGAAATAAGGTTGCTGATTGCCCCACCATACTTTGCCTTTGTCCTTAGGATTTTGATATAATCCCTGAAAAGCAGTGATGTGTGTTTCAGGTTCAGCGGTCGGATAACGGGTACGCAGATTTATAACACCGTTGAGTGCGGAAGAGCCATAAAGCACAGAAGAAGCACCTTTAATAATTTCCACCTGTTCCACAATTTCTATTGGAAGAAATTCCCATTTCACATCACCGGCATCGCCTGTTAACTCCGGAATTCCATCTACCAAAACCAGCACGCGGCTTCCTGCGCCATAGGAGAAACCACTGCCACCACGCACGTTTGCCTGGTTGTCAATCACAGTCATTCCGGGAACTTTCTGAATCGCTTCGTCCAAATCAATCGTATTAGAGTTGGTAAGAAATCCGGGCTTCAGCACTTCCATTGACACTGTTTCTTTAGTGATGTCTTTTTCATATTTGCTGGCCGTAACTACCACTAAATTCAGTTCGTTGCTGATCTGGTTAAGTTCAATATTCAGCGTTAAAGGGGCGCCGGATTTTAAATTCAAATGACGGTTTTGCTTTTCGTAACCCAGGTAAGAAAACTCAATCGTGTATTCACCTGCATCCATGCTGATATCGTATTTCCCGTCTTCATCAGTAACCGTTCCATTGTTGTTTCCGAAACTGACGGTTACACCATTTAATGTTTCATGTGTTGCAGCGTCTTTCACTGTTCCACTCACCGTTGACTGTTGCGCTATGGAAACGGAGCAGCAACCAAATGCTATCAACAAGGTGGTCAGTATGTTTTTCAGTTGCATGCTAATGGTTGAAAGTGGTTGTTTGCAGATGTCTTTTTTAAAAGGAAAGGATTGGTTGTCTTGATTGTGCGATGTGCAACAATTCTGATCAAGGTAAAATATTTTTGAGAATAGGAGGATGCCGGAGTATCGAAAGTGTAATGGTTTCTGATGAGCCACCAGTTCCCTTATCTTTTACTTTATAGATTTGCCATTGAACACTTTACCCATCGATCAAAAGAACAGATGGTTTTTTCCTTTTCACCCTATTAATGCACTCAAGTGAAACTGTAATGTGTTATTGAAGAAAATTTGCAACATCTTTAAGCAATCAATGAAATGATAAATCATTTAAAACAATAAATTTTTCAGCATCAAATTTCCTTCATGAAAGTCTTCCTGGTTCTTTTTTTTCTGATCTCTACATCAGCGTTTGCAAAATATCAATATGTTTCTCCCATGCCGGGATCAACACTTAATGCTCCCGAAAGTCAGATTATCATTCGGGAAGGAAGTTATCTCGATCCTTCTTCGATTAATGCGGAGCGATTTATTCTCGAAGGAACTAAAAGCGGTTACCACAATTTCCGGGTCGCTTTTTCAGATGATCAGAAAACAATTGTGTTATATCCTTCAAAACCTTTTGGCTTTGACGAAAAGGTAACCGTCTCCATTATGCAGGGATTGAAAACTTTACAAGGATACCTGATTGACTCTTTTACTTTTAGTTTCATTACAGACCGTGCGTATACAATGGCTGAGCAGAAACAATTTCAGCAACTTGCTGCGATGAGCAGGGAAGAAAGACCTTTAGACGATGCAATTGACTTCAGTTATAATAAAGTTGAAAAGAATCCATTTAATCCAACGGAGCGCCAATTATCCGGAAGCTTTACTATTGTAAACAATTCAAATCCATCGCCCGGTGATATATTTTATGATGCCTGGAATGGAAATTTCGGAAGTGCGCTCTACGACGGATACAATATTATCACTACGGACGGAGACTCTGTCTATGCAAGTGACAAAGCATCCATCTGTTTTGATTTTAAACTCAATCCCAACGGTTACCTCTCCGTTTTTAATGATGCGATGAGCTGTTTCGATGTGTTTGATTCAAATTATGTATTGATTGATTCTTACTATCCGGCTAACGGTCGCGCTATTGATCCGCATGAATTCACGATTTATGCGGATGGCCATGCTTTCATGACCGCTTCTGAAACTCATATTGTTAATATGCAAGTGTATGACCCTGATTATTTTCAAAGCGCAAGCGTAACTACATCTGTTATTCAGGAATTTGATGAGAGCAAAAATTTAATTTTTGAGTGGCGTGCTCTCGACCATATAGTGGTTACGGAATCCAATCAGAACCTTGCGTTTGGATTTATAGATGCCATTCATACCAATTCCATTGATATAGATGTTGATGGAAATATTGTTGCTTCTCACCGCCACCTTAACCAGGTGAATAAAATTGATCGCAACACAGGTGAATTTATCTGGCGGCTCGGCGGAGTGATGAATGAATTTACATTCATCAATGAACCCGAACCATTTTCTTTTCAACATGATGCGCGATGTTTGGACAATGGGAACATTACCTTATGGGACAATGGAAATGGTCATGTGCCGCCCCATTCTTCCGCTAAAGAGTATGCGTTAGATTTGGTGAATAAGACAGCCACGCTAATCTGGAATTATAATCCTCAGACCTATGCTAACACTGATGTTTATTTTTATGGCATGGGCAGCACCCGCAGACTGCTAAACGGAAACACATTGATATGCGGTGGCTGGGACTATTCATCTGACCAATCCAATATGTGGGAAGTTACACCTGATAAGCAAGTGGTTTGGGAACTGGCACTGAACAATGCAAAATCACTCGTAGGATACAGGGCAGTAAAATATAACTGGAGACCTTGCGCACCGGTGTCTGATAATGCAATAAAGCTGAAGAATATAACTGATCATTCTGTGAAAATAATTTGGCCGGATGTCAGTAATGCGATGCTGTATGATATCCGGATCAGGAAAGAAGGTAAGATTAATTGGAAAGCAAAAGTTACTGCAGAGCCGCGAAAGATAGTGAGCAATCTTAATCCTGCTACCAGCTATGAATATCAGTTGCGTGCCAACTGCCAGAATGGTTTTGCTTCGGACTGGTCGCCGATAAAAGCATTTACTACGTTGCCGCTTCGTATTTCACAACCTGTTGAAATCGTCAGCGCTTTAAAGATGCATCCAAATCCTACGAGCGGCATAATAAATTTTGAACTGGAAACTAATGCTGAATGCGTTGCCTCCATTTCTGTTTTTGATATTTCCGGCAGATTATTTTTTACCGCTGAGCGTGAAGTTATCGCGGGAGAACAATCTCTGGCATTTGATTTTACGAATTTTCCCGCAGGAATTTATGTTGCGCGGTTTACTACCTTATCAGGAAGTCAAACGTTGAAGTTTGTGAAGGAATAAGCGGCCATGTGTTTTAAAATGGCTGCGGATTTTTGCTTAAACCTTCGAAAGGCTCAGGGAACGATCCGGGTTTGCGAGCATATGAAGGGCGAATGAATACTATCCTTTTTTCAAAGTTTAATTTCAAACATTTATTCATCCAAAATTTATTTACCACATTCAATAATCCAAACTGAGTTCATGTTGCACGATATACTAATTATCGGTAAAGGATTAATTGGTTCCGCCATAGCCAAACATTTGAGTTTGTCGCAGAAGAACATCGCGATTATTGGTCCTGATGAACCGGAAGATGTAAGCAATGCTGTCGTTTACGCCAGCCATTATGATAGTGGGAGAGTGCAGCGATTAATCGGCCAGACCGATGCAATGACGGAGTTGAATATTGCATCGGTGAAACATTATCCATGGCTGGAAAAAGTAAGCGGAATTCATTTTCATAAAAAATCCGGTTGTTTGTATGTCAATCCTTTGGGAAGCGATGAATATTTGGAAAAGGTAAGCGAGCGTGCTGAAAAATTTAGCATCGAAGCAATCATTTATAATTCCAATAAAGAACTGGCGAAAGCATTTCCTGAATTTCACTTTCCGGAAAAATCGCAAGGTATGTTTGAGCCTTCACCTTCAGGTCATATCAGTCCTCCATTGCTGATTAAAGCACAACTAAAAGTATTTGAGCAAAATGGCGGAACGATTTTCAGAGATACAGTGAATGGCCTTGCATTCAAAAATGATTTTGTTGAAATCAGTACGTATGAAGGAAATGTTTATCACGCTACAAAAGTGGTGCTCGCTGCTGGTGCTTTCAGTAACTTTTCGAACCTGTTAAGCCGGGAGTTGGATTTAGTAATTAAAAGTGAAACGGTGTTATTGGCGCGTGTCAGTAAAGAAGAAGCAACACGGCTTGTAACATTGCCTTCATTGCTTTATGAAATTGATAACGGTGAGGTGGAAGGGATTTATTCCACGCAACCCATTCAATATCCTGATGGACATTTTTATTTGAAAATGGGTTGTAATCTACCGCACGATATTTTCTTTGGGAATGACCTGAGTGAAATTCAGCAGTGGTTCAGAAATGGTGACAGCAAAGCTTCTGAGTTGAAAATGCTGAAGGTATTGCAGTCGATCATACCAGATCTTAAAATAGAAGGCTGCACAACAAAACGATGTATTCTTCCGAGGACACAACGGCATAAAAATCCTTACATCGGAAAAATTCACGATAGATTATATATTACAGCAGGTAACGGCTGGTCGGCAATGTGTTCGGATGGCGTTGGCTTCGTTATGTCGCATCTGGTAATCAATAATAAGTTTCCGGAAGGCTATGAAGCAGCTGACTTTGAACCTTTCTTCAAGTGAATATCATTTGTGTTGCAACTGGAAATAAATAATCAATTCACAACTATTTCCTTTCTCCGGATTCCGTCAGCGGATTTTATTTGCAACCCATAAATTCCGGGAGTAATATCAGCAACGGAAAATGAAAGTGCCTGATGTCCCGCAATTGTAATTTCCCTTGAAATTGATTTTCTCAGTTTTCCCTCCAGGTCAAATAAGTCGAGTTGGATTTCACCTTTTTTTTGCGCATCAAAATGAACAACGCAGACAGCATCCATCGGATTAGGATACACATCGATAGAAAATGAATTGTTAATTGATTGCACAACAGTCGGAATTCCTGCGCTAATCTTTCCAAGAACAGAAGCAAAGCCTTCATCAGTATTTACGATGATGTTGCCAAAGATCGCTTCATCAATGATGGAAGCGGAGAAATAACATTTACCTGATGTTGTCGCATCGAGCGAATAGGCCTGGTTAAAATCAGACGATCCTCCATTCATCGACCACAATGCATTTCCTGAAGTATCAAAAGAAAGCACAGAAAGCGATCCGAATGAAAGGGCGCCAAGGCCACTCATCACATTATTTCCCCAATCCAAAGTTCCCCTGGTGATTCCGGTTAAGTATAGATTGCCTGCTCCATCAACAGCTATAAAATTTTTTCCTCCTCTTGAGAAATCACCTGTAATGCCTCCTGTATTTTGCGGTGCCTGCACACCCCATTTAAAATTTCCATATTTATCTACCCGTGTTATAAATACATCGTACAACCATTGAGGGTCAATAAATGAAACGGTACCGAACGAAGTACCTAGAAACAAAGATCCACTTACATAAGCATTGCCCCACGGATCCGCTTGCACCTGCGGTGTTTGGAAAGTGACATCCGATGCCAGCCTGATCCATTGAGTAACCCCACTTGCATTGATGTAGGGAACATACATCATGTAGGTTTCGGAAACAGGCACAGAAAGATTACCGATTGTTAAAAAAGGCGTGCTTGTGGCACCTGAGAGAAAGAGATTGCCGTCAGCATCAAAACTCATTCCGCCGAGTGTTTTCGCGTTGGTGAGTTCATAGGACAATAGTTCATTTCCTGATGCATCAAGTTTGAATACTTCCGCACTTAAGAAATCACTTGCACCATACCAAATCTGATCTTGCTGATCAACTGTGATGGCAGCAATGTTGGTGTAGGAGTCATGTTGCAGGGAAATATTTCTTTTCCAAACCAACATCCCGTTTGTATTGAAGCAAAGAAGGAAAGCATTCGTATTAAAATTATTGCCGGTGTTCACCAGTGAATCAACTCCATTAATGGACATGGTTTCCATGAAAGAACCGCCGACATAAACATTTTCATTCACGTCAGCCATTATTTCACTTACCACTACTTTATTTCCAAGCTGTATACTCCACTGCAAGTCGCCAGCATCACTGTAACAATCGACGCTTGTTTCGCCGAAGATATCATTCCCGTATATAATCACACTGCTGTCCGGATGGGCGAAATAAACCTGGCCGGATTCAGAAACGCTAACAGTATTGACAGGCAGGGAAGGATTGAGGTTGAAGCTTAAGGTATTGGAATGTATCCATTGATATTGCTGAGAAAAGAGTGTTTGCGCAAAAAATAAGAGTAAGGATAAAAGTGTAGCTATAGATTTCATGGTAATTAATTTTGAAAAACGGTTGGTTGAAAAGTGATTTAAAAATACGTTGTTTTAAGATGAAGGAAATACGGTACCTTGATTTTTTTCCAACAAGGATTCTTTTTAAAAGCAATAACTTTAAAGAATCATAAATCTCCTACTGCTTATGAAATGGATCATTACATGGTTATGTGTGTTTACCTTTCAGTTATCGATGCAAGCCCAGGTTCCGGACTTTATTGATCAGATAAAAAGCATTGCTGCTATGGAAAGCAAGTCGAATGCTGTGTTTTCCGGTCAGCATACTACAAGAACTGCAAATAATTATGATGTGAAATACCATCGTTGCGAATGGAAGATCAATCCAAGCGTTTATTATATCTCTGGAAAAGTCACCACTTATTTTGAACCTACTGAAGACGGTTTTTCTGCGATAGATTTTGATTTTAATGCGAACATGATTACCGATTCGGTAAAGTATCATGGCAGTGCAGCCACTTTTACGCAGCAAGCAGACAACCTGCTCACGATTGATCTTCCTGCAGAAGTTCCTGTTGGCAATATTGATTCAATATCTGTTTATTACCAGGGCACGCCTATTGGTTCGGGCTTCGGTTCCTTCATTCAGTCTTCCCACAACGGAACGCCAATTCTATGGACGCTCAGTGAACCTTTTGGTGCAAAAGACTGGTGGCCGTGCAAGCAAAGTCTGAATGATAAAATAGATTCAATTGATATTCTTGTAACCTGTCCGCAGACTTACCGCGACGGCAGTAACGGAGTATTGATTGCTGAAACGCAAACTGGAAATTCAAAAACCTATCATTGGAAGAGTCATTATCCGATTGCTGCCTACTTAGTTGCTGTAGCTGTTACGAATTATTCAACGTACAGCGATTACGCAACGCTTACAAATGGAGAGCAGTTAGAGATTCTTAACTATGTCTATCCGGAAGATCTGGCAACAGCTCAAAGTCTGACGCCTGCTATCGTTCCTGTTATAGAATTGTACAGCATGCTCACGATAGATTATCCTTTTGCCAATGAAAAATACGGTCATTGCCAGTTCGGATGGGGTGGAGGAATGGAACATCAGACCATGACTTATTGTGTGGCATTTGATGAATGGCTGATTGCACATGAATGCGCGCATCAATGGTTCGGCGACAAAGTGACTTGCGGAAGTTGGGAAGATATCTGGCTCAATGAAGGATTTGCCACTTTCTTCGAAGGATTAACACAACAATATTTATATCCCGGAAACTGGGAAGGTTGGAAACACAGTCACCGCGATTATATAGTGAGCGAACCGGATGGTTCTGTATTGTGCACGGATACAACAGATGTGGGCCGGATTTTCGACGGACGGCTCTCTTATTCAAAAGGTGCTTTTGTGTTGCACATGCTTCGCTGGCAATTGGGCGATTCGATTTTTTTTGAAGGAATCAAACAATACCTGCTGGATCCTGATCTTGCCTATAATTATGCGAAAACACCTGATCTGAAAGCGCATATGGAAGCAGTGAGTGGACTTGATCTCACTGTTTTTTTCGATCAGTGGTATTATAAGGAAGGTTATCCCACTTATAATCTTTCATGGTATCCGTTTGGAAACTCAGTAAGTGTTACTGTTAATCAATCGCAATCTGATCCTTCTGTTTCATTTTTTCAAATGCCATTACCTGTTGAATTTAAAGATGCCACACATGATACCATACTGGTGTTGAACAATACTTTTGCAGGGCAGACTTTTTCGGTTGATCCCGGTTTTACACCTGATGAAGTGATCTTCGATCCGGAACTTTGGATTCTCTCAGGGAATGATGTGGTGACTGAAGTGGATGCGCCCGTCAGGGATAATTTAATGTTTTCCATTTTCCCTAATCCCGTTGCTGATGAAATGTCGGTGACGTATTCTATCACGAATACTTTATCGGATAAGTTGGTGATTACAGACGTATCTGGACGTGTTGTTAAAATAGTTACGAATGATAAACAATTGTTTCAAAATACTTTCGAAATCAACATCAGTGATTTGCCTGTAGGAGTTTATTTCCTGAGAACAACAGAAGGAAATAAGGTGGTGGTGAAGAAGTTTGTGAAGAGTTGATCAGCATCATGACGATCACTATTGGTTCATTTATTACAAAGGCTATTTGTCAACAGTTGATAAGCACTGGCAGCGGCAGGAATAATTGCAAAAGAGGCAGCACAGATGTATCATTGCAGTTTTTTACAGGGAATTTTTGCCCGTGCCAATTAAATGAATGATGCTATGCGAAATTTTTTTTTCAATTACTGTTCCTCTGTTTCATTTCTTTTTTTATTTGTCATTGTTCCTGTAAAGGTTTTTTCACTGGATTGTACGCTGCCGAAACCTTCAAATGTAGTGGCGGTTAATATTTCGGAATGTGCGACAAAGCTCACCTGGAATGCAGTGCCGGGAACTGCTTATTATTCGGTGAAATTTAAAAAGCAGAATTCCTCTGTATGGTCGCCTGTCACAAATGTGGGTTTGAATACATCCTATATTTTTTCCGGTCTTGATTCAAAAGTAAAATACAATTTCGCGGTAGCAAGTTATTGCAGTAACAATATGGGTTCGGGTTTCCAGATTGTGAAGGCAACATCAGCAGATTGTGTTCCGCCGGTTATTACCAATATCACCACTGTTCCTCCTGATGCGGCCACCATTACATGGAATGGCGGAAATTGCACATCAGCGTTCAACCAAATCCGTTACCGGAAATCTGCTAACGCGAACTGGAAGTATGTATTTACAGCAAGCAGTACAATGGTTACGCTGCACAATCTTATTGCCGGCGCTTTGTATACCTGCCAGGTGACGGATTGTGCGGATACAACCGGAAGCTGGTCATCGCCTTCCACTTTTCAATTACCTGCACGGCCTAATATTTTGATGATCATTTTAGATGATGCGAGATATGACAGCTATAGCTGTAACGGCGGACCTGCTTTTTTTCAAAGTCCGAATATTGACCGCATCGCGAACGAAGGCGTGAATTTTAAATACAGCTTTTGTGTGCAGTCGTATTGCATACCCAGCCGTGGAAGTATTGTTACAGGTCTGTATCCGCACAAGCATGGCGCCACCAACAATTCAGAAAATATTTATGAATCACTTCCAACTACCGCAAAAATTCTCGACAGTGCAGGATACTATACAGGCATGATTGGAAAATACCACATGGCAGTCAAGCCGCAACCCGGTTATGATTATTGGTTTGCCACAAAAGTGAACAGCGGAACAGATGAATACAACAATCTGAAGTACAATCTCAATGGAACATTGGCCACTGTGAATGGTCATGATACGGATATCGTAACGGATACAACACTTGCATTCCTGGATAGAAATGCGGACAAGAGTTTTTTTGTCACGATAGGTTACCACGCGCCACACAATCCATTTCTTCCGCAGTCATCTTATGCTGGCCTGTATGATGGAGAAGAGATGCCTGTTCCTGAAAACACGGTGCATTACAAATCGAATATCCCTTCTTTTTTATACAACCTTGGCGATTCTTATTATATCAAGCCGGCAGAAATTCCAGGACAGTATCAGCCTTACTATGAAATGATGGCAGGCCTGGATGATGCAATTGGCAAGATTCTTCAGAAGCTTACAGATTTATCAATCCTCGATAATACCATCGTTATTTTTACCAGCGACAATGGTGCTATGTTTGGTGAACATGGATTATTTCTTAAGCGGTTTGCTTATGATCCTTCTTCCAGGGTGCCATTATTTATCCGTTATCCGGCGTGGTTTAATAATGAAACGGTGATTGATGATCAGCTTACCCTGAATGTTGATCTTGCGCCCACATTGCTTGATGCGGCAGGTATCAATGGTGGTTATACGTTTGATGGAATGTCGCTTAAAAAAATGGCTGATGGAACAGCAGACAGATCTTCCATGTATTTTGAATCTGTTTATGATCCGTATACTGAAAAACTGCCTTCACTGCGTTCTGTTAGAACATTCGATGCAAAGTATGTTGCTTATGGTTGCACGCATGAAACTGATGAGTTTTTTGATCTTGCGGCTGACCCTCAGGAAAATACCAATCAGATCAATAATCCTTTGTATGCCGCTTCCATAGAAAGTTTTAAAAGCCAGTTGAGTGACTTCAAATCGCAGCTCGTTGATACAGGAAATGAAAAGATACTCAACTGCTATCTAAAACCCGGCGTACAAAAAAGCACGCAACAGGAAACATGGGATCCTGAGGATCTTCCCTTCCTTGAAGACAATGTGCTGATCTATCCTGCTCCGGCAAAGGAAAGCGTGACACTGGCCTTTTTATCTTCGATGGAAGATGAGCATGCTGTCATCATTATCCGGAATGAGTTGGGACAAATAGTGTTGCAGGAATCAATCATGGTGAATCTAAATCAAAATGCGTTTTCGTTGAATGTCGAAAGGTTGCCTGCGGGATTTTATATGGTCACTACTTCCGTGAAAAATAACAGCATTGCGAAGCCATTGATTATTGTTGATTAACCAGACTTGAAGGAGTTGAGGATTTAATTATTGCAGCGCGATGGCTAATTGGAAACCCATGTTTTGATTTGTATCGATAGGATTAATTTTGAAGCTCCAATATTTCAGTAGTGTCCCGTGATGTTGTAGTCTGATTTTCATAGTTATAATTCCAGGATTAAGATGTTTAGGATTTGATGATTTTAGGATTGTTTTTGATGTAGTCTTTATTGTCGGGGTGATTGACGTTATACACCCTCTTAAATTCAAGACTTTTCGCTCCAAAATTTATCAGTAATCCTATTGGTAAATTATATGCCTGGCAGTAATTCATTGCTTGTGCCAAATGAACTTCTTCCAATTTTATCAATGCCTTTAGTTCTACCATTATTTTTTCTTCAACAAAAAAATCAACCCTTCGGGTGCCAATATCAATACCTTCATAATAAATGAACATTTCCATTTCACGCTGAAAGCCCAAGCCTTGTTTTTTCATTTCAATTGCCATTGCCCGCTGGTAAATAACTTCCCGAAATCCGTTTCCTAAAGTGCTATGAACTTTCATAGCACAGCCAATAATTTTATGGGTTACTTCTTCGTGCTTCATACCTTTTCTTTTTTATCTGGATTTTGATTTTTAGGGTTGCTTTTGATGTAGTCTTTATTGTCGGAGTGATTGACGTTGCCCGTTTTGAAATCCACTGACTAAAGTGCTATTATTCATAGCACAGCCAGAAATGTTATGAGTTAATTCTTCATGGTTCATACTTTTTCTTTTTTTGGCTGTATTGAGTTTTTTAGGGATTTGATGATTTTAGGATTTCTTTTTCGACTTAATCCTATCATCGTTAAATCCATCAAATCCTAATTCAGACAATTTGACCGTAAAACATTTCAGGATGACCGGAATACGTTATTGAAATTTTTCAAGCTTTCATAAAATGCCTTAAAAGTGATAAGTAAGTCATCTAATAATTAGAAGCCTCAAAGTTGGTGACGTTAAAATATTTTGCAATACTCAAAAAGGATGATTTTATAACATAGAAGAAGTACCAATATTATTAAGGCTTAGTAAAAGAATGATTAGACTGTACTTGCTCCATCACTCAAAAGAAGGGAGAGGCACTCGCTTCGATATAATTAAATACTCAATAGCGCCAATCTCTTATTTACACCGAAGGAAGGTCTTCATCTAAAGTTGTGGAGCGGAGGTGTCGGGACATGACCGGAATTCAAATCCAATCATCAATTCATTTTTTCATCGCTATACAATATCACTCAGGAAGGAAAAAATGGTGTGAGGAGAATTTGCTGACGATCCATCATTAACATAAAATCAATAATTATCCGGAAGGCAATATGAGTTATCTTCCATATTCTTTCTCCCAGAAATCAGCATCACGAATCTCCAGTGCAGTGGGATTGAAAACAGGATCTTTGCCTGCTTTCTTTTGGAGTTCATAATCTTTAAATGCTTTGAGCGCCGGTTTTTGTAAGATGATTATGGCCAGCACATTCAGCCAGGCCATAATGCCAACACCCATGTCGCCAAGATCCCATGCAATAGTTGCTGCTCTTATACAGCCCAGGAATACCGAACCCATGATCGCTATTTTCAACACGAGCATCAACAATGGTCCGCCGCGTTTTTGAGTCAGGTAAGCTACATTCGTTTCTGCGATATAATAATAAGCCAGCAGTGTAGTGAAAGCAAAAAAGAACAAAGCCACCGCTACAAAATAACTGCCGGTGCCAACAAAATCCGGATGAAAAGTTTCTTGTCCCTGGCTAAATGCTTTATCAATCGCTGCCTGTGTATAGGTCGGACTTCCATCCATATGCTTAACGCCATTTTGTTCGTAGTAAATGCCATTGTCAACGATCAGTGCATCGCCCGGGCCCTTTACATTGTAGGTGCCTGTAATCAGGATCATGAAAGCAGTGGCGGAACAGACAAACAACGTATCGATATAAACCGAAAAGGCCTGCACCAAACCTTGCTTCGCAGGATGTGTAACCTCGGCAGCAGCGGCAGGATGAGCACCTGTGCCTTGTCCTGCTTCATTGCTATATACGCCACGTTTTACGCCAATGGTGATCATGGAACCAACAATGCCGCCGAAAGTTGCCTGGAGTCCAAAAGCACTTGAAAAGATCAAAGCAAAAACTCCCGGAATTTTATGGTAGTTCATTACCAGTATTATAATTGCCACACCGATATAAGTGATGGCCATGAATGGAACAACGAATTGTGCTACGTTGGCGATCATTTTTATGCCGCCAAAGATGATGAGTCCTAACAACATGGCCAGCAAAATGCCGGTGTATATATATTCAATACCGAAAGCACTGTTCATAGCTGCGGCAATGCTGTTCGATTGCACACCCGGCAGCAGGAAGCCACAGGCAAGTATGGTTGAAACAGCAAACACGATGGCATAAATTTTACCGAGTGGTTTATTCCTGAAACCACTTTCAATGTAGTACGCCGGCCCTCCGCGGTATTCATTGTTTTCTTTTCGCTTATAAATTTGTCCGAGCGTGGACTCAACAAATGCGGAGCCCGAACCCAGGAATGCGACGGCCCACATCCAGAATACTGCACCCGGACCACCAATGAAGATCGCTGTTGCCACGCCGGCAATATTACCCGTTCCAACACGACCGGACAGTGAGACAGACAGCGCCTGAAAAGAGGAAATGCCGGCAGCAGAGGCATTGCCCTGGAACATCAGCTTTACCATTTCTTTCAACATGCGCACCTGAAAAAACCGCATCCTGATTGAAAAATAAATGCCGGTGAGGAGTAATAAATAAATCAGGGCGTTGCTCCAGATTACTGCATTAATGGAATGTACAATTTCCTCAAAATTAACCATGCTGGATATGCTTTGATGGTCAATATAGGAATATATTACATAGTGTCGCGTGAACCAACATCTGACATTCTTTTATTTATAGATTGTTCGGAAGAAATGCGGGATTTGTTTTCTTCGCCTTGAAAACGACTTGATAAATCATAATTCATGGTAAGGTATCTCCATCATTTTTTACGCTGAAGCATATTGTGTTTTCAGATTTTTGAAGAGTGGTAGTTGTTCTCAGCAAAATTCAAAACTAATTCCTCCAATCAATGTAATCAACAGTATGCAGTAGATTGCTGTGAGCATTCTGTATGTTTTTCCTGGTGATGTTTTTTGATTTCGTAAAGTCATTATGATCAATTGGAATTTTTTTTGCAAAAGTAGTTTCAGGAATTTAACGTTTCGAAAGCAGAGGGATCATCGGTAGTAATAAAATGTTATGTTTATGAGGAGCCGTTTATTAATGTTAACGCAAGGAATAGCTATGTAAAAATGTAATTACACAATGATAAAAGTAAAACCGGGAAGCTAAATACAATCTCTTCAATCAGTCTTCTGGATAATTAATTGCAGTTATCCAAATTGAGCAACCATTTCCCCAATGGGTGGTTTCCCGGCATTCTTATAATTTTTTTTAACTGGAAAATTTAATAGCTTGAAAATGGACCAGGAAAACCAAACGGCCAGCGACGAGGTTGCATAATGATAAGTGATGGATGACTAATTTTTTTATCTACAAAACAGACAGGATCACAACGTGAAGAGTACAGCCATTCAGGATTTCTTTTCGCAGATACGGATTTCTTTTCTTGGAGAAAACCTCATGAAAAAATATGCAAATGAGAAATCTCCTTTGCGTGCTGAATTATTCAGCACTGAACAGATGGACCAATATGCTAAATCGCTGGCTGAGGGACATACGCTTAGCAGCGGGTCATCGCCGGAGCAACTGCTCAAACGACTCGCAGAGAATGAAGACATGCTGCTCGAAGTTCATAATCTGCTCACCGCATCTGCAAAGGAAAATAGTCTTATTGAACCTGCCGGTGAATGGCTGCTGGATAATTTTTATCTTATTGAGGAACAGGTTTACACGGGTAAAAAACATTTACCCAAAGGTTATAGCGAGACCCTGCCACGACTTTCAAAAGGACCTTCTGCAGATTTTCCCCGCGTTTATGACATCGCCCTGGAAATTATATCGCACAGTGATGGACGCGTCGATTTAAAAAGCTTGCTGAGTTTTGTCTTGGCATATCAAACCGTAACTTCTTTAAAGCTGGGAGAATTGTGGGCCATCCCGATCATGCTTCGTCTTGCACTGATCGAAAATCTTCGTCGTCTTGCAGCGCAGTTAGCGATGGACAGAATCCATAAAAACCTGGCTGATTATTGGGCTGACCTGATGACGGAAACTGCTGAAAAGGATCCGAAAAGCCTGATCGTGATTACTGCGGACATGGCGCGATCAGAACCTCCCATGGCCAGTTCGTTTGTTGCAGAGCTAACCCGCCGTTTATTGGGCAAAGGTCCTGCGCTAACGCTTCCGCTTACCTGGATCGAACAACGCCTTGCAGAGAATGGTAACACCAGCAATGAATTGGTTCACCTTGAAAATCAGAAGCAGGCAGCCGACCAGGTTTCTATGAGTAACAGCATCGGCAGCCTGCGATTTCTGAATAGCACCGATTGGCGTGAATTCGTAGAAACCACGAGTGTAGTAGAACAGAAGCTCCGTGAAGATCCGCAAGGTATTTATTCAAAAATGGATTTTCACACACGTGACCATTATCGACACATAGTAGAGAAGATTTCCAAATACAGCAATTTCTCTGAGCAGCAAGTGGCAGCTACTGCTATTCAGCTTGCTGCAGAAAATGCGCAGCAAAATGGAATGGACCAGGTGGCCAGCCATGTGGGCTATTATCTTGTCGGTAAAGGTGTAGCGCAGTTAGAAAAAATGGCTGGCGCGAAATGGCCCCGCATCGAAAACTTCAGAAAGTTTGTAGGGAAATTTCCACTCTTATTATATAGCGGCAGCAGCATTCTTATTACATTGATGCTAACCATTGCATTGACTGCAAAAGGATATGGTGAAGGATTTAATATTCCATGGCTGATTGCTATTGCATGCGTATCACTGATAGCGACGAGTCACCTGGCTGTTACATTTATAAACTGGCTGGTAACATTACTGATCCATCCGCATTTTCTTTCCCGCATGGATTATTCTTCGGGAATAGATCCTGAATCCCGCACGCTGGTGGCTGTTCCTTCCATGTTAACCAGTGTTGCTGATGTAGAGAATCTGATTGAAACGATGGAAGTAAGATTCCTTGCCAACAGGGATGAAAATCTTCATTTCGCTTTACTTACTGATTTTGCTGATGCAAAAACGGAATCACTTCCTGAGGATAAGCCCTTGCTCGAACTGGCGGAGCAAAAAATAATAGCGCTTAATAAAAAATATCAACGGGAGAAGAATGATACATTTTTTCTCTTTCACCGTCCGCGTCGTTGGAACGCTATCGAAAAAAAGTGGATGGGTTATGAACGCAAGCGTGGAAAACTGAGTGAGCTGAATGGATTGTTGCGCGGCAGGGGACGGGAATCTTTTTTACTCATAGTAGGAGAATCGGAAATATTCCCTAAAATAAAATATGTTATTACGCTCGATTCGGATACTCAGTTGCCACGTGAAACTGCATGGAAAATCATTGCCACCATTTCTCATCCGCTGAATCAGGCTATATACAATCCTGCTAAAGGAAGAGTAACTGATGGCTATGGTATTCTTCAGCCAAGGTTAGCAACCAGCTTGCCACGTGCACACAGTTCATTATTTGCAAAGATGCATGGCAATGAGCCGGGCATTGATCCATACACAAGAGCGGTTTCCAATGTATACCAGGATTTATTGCAGGAAGGGTCTTTTATTGGAAAAGGAATTTACGAGGTTGACATTTTTGAAGAAGCACTGAACAACCGCTTTCCTGAAAATCGCATACTAAGTCATGATTTACTGGAAGGATGTTATACGCGGTCGGGATTAATCAGTGATGTGCAGTTGTATGAAGAATATCCTTCCGGTTACCTCGCAGACATGAAACGCCGTCACCGCTGGGTTCGTGGTGACTGGCAGATTGCACGATGGCTTTTTCGCCGTGTTCCGGGTATTGGCAAGCGCACTCAGAAAAATCCGCTCTCTTCATTATCGCGCTGGAAAATTTTCGATAATCTTCGCAGAAGCCTGGTTGCGCCCGCTTTATTTTTTCTGCTCTTGTTTGGATGGATGATTTCTGATGCACCGTGGTTCTGGACCATCAGCATAATCGGAATTATTATTACTACTACTTTGCTCATGTTCATCTGGAGCATCTATAAAAAACCGGTGGATGTGCTTTTGCGGCAGCATGTCACAAATACAATCCGGAATGTGATCAATGATTTTATACAGCATGTGTTTATGTTTATATGCCTGCCTTACGAGGCATATATAAGTCTCCACGCTATTCTGCTGACTGCCTGGCGAATGATTTTCACCCGTAGAAAATTATTGGAGTGGAATCCATCTGCAAACGTAGCAATCAATAACCAATGGCTGCTGTCATCTTATTTTACTATGTGGTTTGCTCCGGTAATCAGTGCAGGCGTATTTGTTTATTTGTCTGCATATGCTCCACTCTCATTAGTGATTGCGGGTCCTGTGTTGCTTTTGTGGATCGCATCTCCGTTTGTAGCATGGTGGATCAGTCGTTCACGCGACGAACGAAAAGAAAATTTAACGGCGCATCAAACCATCTTCCTTCAAAGGATGGCCAGAAAAACATGGGCGTTTTTTGAAAATTTTGTTGGACAGGAAGACAACTGGCTGCCACCTGATAATTACCAGGAGCATCTTATTTCGCGGATTGCGCATCGTACTTCTCCCACCAATATGGGACTTTCACTGTTGGCTAATCTTTCTGCATACGACTTCGGTTATCTCACTTCCGAACAATTAATTCACCGCACTAACAATGCAATCACTACCATGCAGCATCTTGAACGTTATCATGGTCATTTTTTTAATTGGTATGATACACGCACACTAATGCCCTTACCGCCGAAATATGTTTCGACGGTGGATAGCGGAAACCTCGCGGGAATGCTGCTGACATTGAAGCAGGGAATTCTTTCTTTAGCCAATCAAAAAATATGCAGCGAAAGATTATTCGAAGGTCTTCGGGATACTGCCGGTGTTCTTGCAGAAAAAGTAAAAGATAACGAACTGCTGAAAGAACTGCAGGAAGAAATAGAAACCTTATGCCTATTTCCTCCTTCAACACTGGAAGCGGCTAAGATTTCAATAGATCACTTTTCAAAACTCACAGTGGAAATAGTGCAAACATTCGGCGCTTCTTCGCTGAGTGAAATACAATGGTGGGTTAATGCGCTCGATGCTCAATGTCAAAGTGCCTTGCAGGAATTTGTGACGCTGGCTCCATGGTTGGTACTTCAACCTGCTCCTCTAAAATTCACTGCACTGTATAGCGAAATCCCTGCAAACCCTACGTTGTCTGAAGTAGCACAGATGAGCATCAACCTGACTCCCAAAATCAACTTGGTGCAAGAGGGAGAAAATACAACTGAAGAAAAGGAATGGCTGGAGACACTCGCGAAACAGATCGTTGTTGCTGCCGGAAGGGCAAAGGAAAGATTAATGATAATAGAAAGACTCAGTCAGGAATGTGATGAGCTTTCAGATATGGAGTATGATTTCCTGTTTGATAAAACGAAGCATTTACTTTCCATCGGTTATAATGCGGATGAACACCGGCGCGATGCGGGGTTCTACGATTTGCTGGGTTCTGAATCGCGCATAGGAGTTTTTGTGGCTATTGCGCAGGGTAAGATTCCACAGGAAGGCTGGTTTGCATTGGGCAGACAACTCTCTAATCCCGGAACAGACCCTGTGTTAATGTCGTGGAGTGGTTCCATGTTCGAATACCTGATGCCAATGCTGATTATGCCGAATTATGAAAACACGTTGCTGGATCAAACGTGCAGAGCTGTTGTGCAGCGGCAAATTGAATACGGTAAAAAAAGAGAATCCGTATGGGGAATTTCTGAATCAGGCTACAACATGGTGGATGCGCACCTGAATTATCAGTATCGTGCATTTGGTGTTCCCGGTCTTGGCCTTAAGCGTGGACTGGGTGAAGACTTCGTGATAGCACCTTATGCTACAGTGATGGCGCTCATGATTGCACCACAGGCCGCGTGCAAAAATCTTGAAGAACTTGTTGAGCAGGGCTTCGAAGGAAGATATGGTTTTTTTGAAGCGATAGATTATACACCTGCACGATTACCAAGAGGTCAATCTTTTGCAGTGATCAGATCTTACATGGCGCATCACGAAGGAATGAGCTTATTAGCATTAGCGTATTACCTGCTCAACCAACCGATGCAAAAAAGATTTGAGTCAGAGCCGCAGCTTCAGTCTACATTATTGTTGCTGCAGGAAAGAGTTCCGCAGGTTACGAGTTTCTACCTGCCAGCAGTGGCAGTTGCTGATATAGCGCCCGTTTCAGCAACCGATACAGAAATGCGCGTGATCAATACGCCCCATACACCAATTCCCGAAATACAATTATTATCGAATGGTAATTATCATGTGATGATTACAAATTCCGGAGGTGGTTACAGCCGTTGGAAAGATGTTGCGTTGACGCGTTGGCGCGAAGATACTACCTGCGACAATTGGGGAACCTTTTGTTTCATCCGTGACCTGGAGAGCGGTGTATTTTGGTCGTCTGCACATCAGCCTGCATTGAAACCTGCAGATCATTATGAAGTTATTTTTTCTCAGGGTCGTGCAGAATTCCGACGACGTGATAACAACCTGGAAACGCACACTGAAATTGTAGTATCTCCGGAAGATGACGTGGAAATACGGCGTGTACATATTACCAATCATTCCCGGAAAAGCAGGTCAATAGAAATTACGAGCTATGCAGAAGTGGTGCTGAATACTGCAATGGCAGATGCGATACATCCTGCATTCAATAACCTGTTTGTTCAAACTGAGATCATTGATTCCCGGCAAGCCATTTTGTGTACGCGTCGTCCGCGTTCCATTCATGAACAACCTCCCTGGATATTTCACCTCATGAAAGTTCATGAAGGAAAAGTGCAGAACGTTTCGTATGAAACCAACAGAGATCAATTTATCGGTCGTGGAAATACTATTTCTGATCCCAGGGTAATGCACCATTCAGATCCGCTTACAGCAAGCCAGGGCTCTGTGCTTGATCCTATTGTATCTATTCAATACAGGATTACGCTGAATCCGTTGGAATCGGTTGCTATGGATATGGTGTATGGTATCGGTGCAACACGCGAAGTGTGTTCAGGCCTGATAGATAAATACCAGGACCGTCACCTGATAGACCGCGCCTTTGAATTGGCGTGGACACATAGCCAGGTGGTGTTGCGGCAGATTAATGCTACCGAATCCGATTCACAATTGTATGGCAGACTTGCAAGTTCTGTGATTTTTGTAAATCCTTCGGTCAGAACAGATGTGGCCACCATTATGAGAAATCAACGTGGTCAGTCAGGGTTGTGGAGTTATGCTGTTTCCGGCGACTTACCCATTGTTTTGTTACAGATTGAAGACAGTGCCAACATTGGATTGGTGAAACAGTTGGTGCAGGCGCATGCTTACTGGCGATTCAAAGGGTTAGTAGTTGATCTCGTTATCTGGAATGAAGACCATGGTGGTTACCGTCAGACCTTGCAAAATCAAATGCTGGCCCTAATTAATCCGGGCATTGCGAATGATCTCCAGGATAAGCCCGGTGGTATTTTTATCAGGTCATCAGATCAGATTTCCAATGAAGACCGTATTTTATTTCAAACAGTAGCGCGTGTTGTAATTGCAGATAAATGGGGCACGCTGGAAGGGCAAATGAATCGCAGGAGTCCATTGAAAGGAATGGTGCCTGCGTTTACTCCACTTAAGTTTTATCCAAGCGTGGATAAATCCATTCCACTACCTGATGATTTGAATTTCTTCAATGGAACAGGCGGTTTTTCTCCGGAAGGAAAAGAATATGTGATCATCACCGACCAGGCAAAAAGGACACCTGCTCCATGGGTAAATGTTATTGCCAATCAAAATTTCGGAACGGTAATTTCAGAAAGCGGTCAGTCTTATACATGGATTGAAAATGCACATGAGCTTCGGCTCACTCCGTGGAATAACGATCCTGTTACTGATGCATCAGGTGAAGCATTTTATTTACGTGATGAAGAAAGCGCGCGTTACTGGTCGCCGGCGCCACTTCCTTCGAGAGGAAAATCAGCTTACATCACCCGACATGGTTTTGGATACAGTCTGTTTGAGCATATCGAAGATGGAATTCATTCCGAGATGTGTGTTTACGTTGACCTGAAAGACGCAGTAAAATTCACAGTCATAAAAACGCGCAATCTTTCAGGCAGGCCACGCCGGCTTTCACTTACTGGTTATGTGGAATGGGTGCTTGGTGACATGCGACCAAAAACCAACATGTTTATTATTACTGAACTGGATTTAACCAGTGGTGCCATTTTCGCCAGGAATTCTTACAATACAGAATTCGGTAATCGTGTGGCCTTCTTTGATACGAATGAAACCGTAAAAACTATTACTACCGATCGTACTGAATTTATCGGTCGCAACGGCAAGCTGAAAAATCCTGATGCAATGAACCGCGCACGGCTTTCAGGAAAAACAGGCGCTGCGCTTGATGCATGCGCTGCCATACAGGTTAGTTTCGATCTTGCAAATGATGAGCAACGCGAAAGTGTTTTTCTTTTAGGAACTGGTCATAATACGAATGCAGCGAGTAACCTCGTCCGGCAATTTCGTGGAAGAGTTGCAGCCCGCGAAGCATTGGATCGTGTTAAGAAATATTGGGCGAAAGCTTTGACAACTATACAGGTTGAAACTCCGGACGCAGCTTTAAATTACCTCACCAATGGTTGGCTCAATTACCAAACACTTGCCTGTCGTCTTTGGGCACGCAGCGGATTTTATCAGTCAGGAGGTGCATTCGGTTTCCGCGATCAACTGCAGGATGTATTATCTGTGATGCATACCGAACCTCTGCTTGCCCGTGATCAGATATTGTTGTGCGCTTCACGCCAGTTTAAAGAAGGCGATGTACAACATTGGTGGCATCCTCCAACAGGCAGAGGCGTACGCACACGATGTTCGGATGATTATCTGTGGCTGCCTTTTGTAACGAGCCGTTATGTAATCACCACGGGAGATGCTGCTGTGTTGAATGAACAGGTGAATTTTCTTGATGGACGAATACTGAATGCCGGTGAAGAATCTTATTATGATCTTCCATTGCGTCATGACCAGTCATCAAACTTATATGAGCATTGTGTGAAGGCAATAGAATACGGTCTGCGATTCGGAACGCACGGTTTGCCGCTGATGGGCTCAGGCGACTGGAATGACGGAATGGATAAAATAGGTGAGGAGGGTAAAGGCGAAAGTATTTGGCTGGGCTTTTTTCTGTATGATGTGCTGAAACGATTTGCAGAGATTGCGGTAATGCGCGGAGATCTAAGCTTTGCGGAGCATTGTAAGATTCGGGAAGAAGAGTTGAAGAAAAATATAGAGGCGCATGGCTGGGATGGCTCCTGGTATCGGCGAGCTTATTTCGATGACGGAACTCCACTTGGTTCTTCTGAAAATGCGGAGTGCCAGATTGATTCTATTGTTCAAAGCTGGTCAGTGCTTTCGGGAGCGGGAGAACTTGCACGTTCAAAAATGGGCATGGACGAAGCCGATAAGCGGTTGGTGAGAAAGGAAGATAAAATCATTCAGTTGTTTGATCCACCTTTTGACAAGTCAGATTTAAATCCGGGATATATAAAAGGGTATGTGCCCGGTGTTCGTGAAAATGGAGGACAGTACACGCATGCTGCCGTTTGGATGATCATGGCTTTTGCAGCATTAGGCGACAAGAAAAAAACATGGGAATTATTAAAGATGATCAACCCCGTCAATCATGGAAGCACGCCTCATGAAATTGAAATTTATAAAACCGAGCCTTATGTTATTGCTGCAGATGTGTATGCTGTTTCGCAACATACAGGTCGTGGTGGTTGGACGTGGTACACAGGATCCGCAGGATGGATGTATCAGCTTATTATAGAATCATTTTTCGGAATCAGACGTGAGGGAACTTCCTTGAAATTTAATCCTTGCCTTCCACCGGATTGGGAAGATGTGAAAGTGAATTACAGATACATGGATACGCTTTATGTAATTCATTTCTCGAATGATCCGATGCAAAATGAAAAAATAAATATTTCGGAAGATGGTGTGGAGTTAAAAGGTGATTCGATTTCGCTGGTAAATGATGAGAAGCAACATGAAGTAAGTGTAATAACCGGAAATGATATTCCTCAATAAAAAAACATACATAGAATTTAGAATCAGTTTTGAAATCAATTATTTTTTTTACAATGCTCTTTGGAACGCCCTTCGGCTGCGCTCAGGGTTCGGCTTTGCCAGAAGCGCACCCTGAGCGCAGCCGAAGGGTAAGCGATGTAACAATTAAATTGATTGATTTCAAAACAACTTCTTAGAACTCTGCAGTTTGATTGCATCATTTTAAAAATTCTATGCCTTATAAGTCAGATTATAAAGCCGGGCTAAAGAGTGGAGATTCTGAGAAGCATGCAATATTGATAGCTAAAAATCTTGCTTTGTTAACGGCGGTAATACTCCTGACCACAAAACTCCGATGTTCAATTTCCGCAATTACAGTCCTTAGCATATTGATAGTTATTATGAACTTTTAGTTTATTGTCCGTCTTTGGATAATCCTTGTCTACGGAGGAGATCGTCAATTTATTTTGAATGAGATCGTAGGTCGCTATTTTTATTTTATTGTCCTGTATTTCATCCTCATTAACAATTGCAAAATATTTTTGGTCTTCGAAATACCAGTCACCAAGATAAGGTTCAATCGTGTCAGAAAACAGAATAAGTTTTTTATTTAAGTCATAAATGGTCAGTCCGGAAAGGTCAGAGTCGTAGCTTGAAAACAGATAATGGTTGTCCTTAGAAACATAAAAAATGCCACCCATTTTTTCTGTTACCTTACCTGTTGTGTCAATGATGAAGATTCTGCCGTCATAATCCCCGAATTTTGAAATAATAAAACAGTCTTTGCTTGGCTGAGTGTCCGAAATGAATAATCCTGAACAACCACCAACGGATTCAATTGATTTAAAAAACTGTTCAGTTATGATTTTGTCGCCTTGTTTTACGGTCAACCAACCACGACAATAAAAATCTGAAGGAGAGTTTGTCTTGTTGTTAAGGAGTTTTGCTTGCCGGATTTCAATTTTAAATTTAGAAAATTTCGAAGTGTCAAGTTTGATTTGATATTTGTCTGTCGCATAGTCAGAACTCTTAAATGGCTCATAATTATCCGGCGTCTGTCCAAAGCAAGATGTTGCTGTCAGAAAACTTATAAGTAAAATGGTCGCATTTTTCAAGTCTTATTGCTCTATTTTGTTATCGGTTCATTAAGAAACTTATTAATCATTGAAACGGTAGCAGCAATTAAAGTGCTGTCCTGTGATGTTGTTAGTTCTCCGATATACTCACCATGCATGCCAGGAATAATAGCAACCCGTGAGTTTGGAAGTAAACGGTGCATTTCACCTGCATGTTCAATAGTTGAAACATCTCTGTCGCCCATGATGATGAAGGCGGGTGCTTTGATGGCTTTCATTTGCTCTTCTGAAATGTCAGAAAAAGATTGCATCCTTGTCACATCCCGCTCATACATCCGGTGCAGCGCATCCGTGTCAGGATTTATTTTCAGAAAGGCATCCTTGTAAGGTTGAGGCATGCCTTCAAAAGTTGGATTAGACATCATTTCCCAGAACCAGTCCGGAGCACCTGCTTTCTTATAAAATGTGGATGCTATAATAATCTTGTTTGTCATTTCAGGATGACGGATGGCAAACTGAAGTGTTGTACTGGCTCCGTTGCTAAAACCAAAAATGTCGGCCTTGTCAATCTTGAGTTGCTTTAATAATTCAGCAATGTCGTCGGCATCCTGCACAAAGCTCAATGGTCTGTCAATATCTGCAGTGTGTCCATGCGCCTGCATCTCGACAGCAATTACTTTATGATTTTTCGCGAAGGCGTGTAACACTCTTCCGAATGTTGTGTAAATTGTAGAACCTCCGCCATGAATTAAAACCAACGGTGTGCCTGTTCCGTGAATTTCATAATACATTTTCAGGCCGTTCACCGAAGCGTAGCCGATTGTGCTGTCTGATTTAGTTTCGTGGCTGGTTAAAATTGGATTCATTGTTTTATTGCCGGCGTCTTTACAGCTTGAAATTATTAAAGCTATCAGCACTATTAGAGTGATTGCCCTTGTCATTTGTTAAAGTTATGTTTTTGCAGAAGTCCGTACAAAAAATGCCCAATGTGATTTGAACATAACGGTTAATGCATCATAACACTATCTACAATGTTTGTTGCCACAACTGCCTGAAAAATGACCGTTTAATAATCCAAATCTACCGTTTGGAAATCGCAATTGCATAACAGCTTCCAGTGCCCCTATCTTTGTTCTTATAATGGCTTTCAGCTTTCCTGGTTTAATTTTTTGATCAGTACGCTGAATTCAATTCCCGATAAGTTTTTTTCCTTTTAAATTTTTTTTATCACGCAAATGTAACCGGCTGGTATTGTTGATTCCTGAAACTGTTTAAAGAGTTCAAAGAATCTATACTCGCCTTTTTATTCAACTCATCTAAAAATCAAAAAAGCACATGAAAAAAGCAATCTACTTTTTTTTACTGTTAGCAGCAGGATTAACAGTAAGCATCACAAAGACATACGCTGTACCGAATGTGAAACTCACCACTTCTTCCGTGGCAGTGGCTGATTGGAACCAGGGCACTTCCAATGTAATTGTATACCCAGTTCTAATGGAAGTTACCAACGATCCTGTAACGGTGAACAACATCACCTTCACCATGACCGGAACACACGACAACAATGACCTTACTACTGCAGCCATTTACTTTAATGCAACTGCACCTAACCTGACTGGTGCTTCATTCTTAAATTCTACCTCGGCAGCTTTTGCTGCACCGCACACTTATTCCGTTTCCATCAATCGTACCTTATCAGCCGCAACGCAGGGGTATTTTATTGTTGTTGCATCCATTAGTTCTACCGGTACCGATAACCATACCGTACAAATCGATGGTGCTATTAATCCTGTCACATTTGGATATACAGTTGTTCCAATTATCGACAACCAGCAATCCAATAAAGCAAAGGCGCAGAAGATACAGGCAGCCGATATTGTTTTGACTTCTTCAACGGTTGCAATAGCTGATTGGAACCAGGGAACTTCCAACGTGATCGTCTATCCGGTTTTAATGGCTGTTTCCACTGAGCCGCTAACGGTGAATAACATCACTTTCACGATGAGTGGAACACACGACAACAATGATCTTACAACCGCAGCCATTTATTTCAATGCTACTGCACCTAATCTTTCCGGTGCTTCATTTTTAAATTCTACTTCTGCTGCTTTTGCTGCGCCGCATACCTATTCTGTTTCCATCAACCGTACAATATCTGCAGGAACACAGGGCTACTTTATTATCGTCGCATCGATCAGCAGCACAGGATCGGATAACAAAACCTTTCGAATAAACGGAGATACTGACCCCGTGATTTTTGGATATACCACCGCGCCAAACATAGATGATCAGCAATCCAATAAAGCTAAAGCACAGAAGATACAGGCAGCCGATATCGTCTTGACGTCTTCTGCGGTGCCAATAGCAGGATGGAATCAGGGAACGTCCAATGTGATTATCTATCCGGTTTTAATGGCTGTCACCACTGAACCTGTAACGGTGAACAACATCAATTTCACAATGACCGGAACTCACGACAACAATGATCTTACCACTGCCGCCATTTATTTCAATGCTACCGCACCTAATCTTTCCGGCGCTTCATTTTTAAATTCTACTTCTGCCGCTTTTGCTGCACCGCATACTTATTCTGTGTCTGTTAACCGCACCATATCTGCAGGAACTCAGGGGTACTTTATTATCGTCGCATCCATCAGCAGCACAGCAACAGATAACAATACCGTGCAGATCAACGGCAATCTCAACCCTGTTACATTCGGATTCACCACTGCACCCAATGTAGTTAACCAGCAATCCAATGAAGCAAAAGAGCAGAAGATACAGGCAGCCGATATTGATTTGACTTCTTCTTCCGTGGCAATAGCTGATTGGAACCAGGGGACTTCCAATGTGATCATTTATCCTGTTTTAATGGCTGTTTCCACTGAACCTGTAACGGTGAACAATATCACTTTCACCATGACAGGAACACACGACAATAATGATCTTACGACTGCAGCCATTTATTTCAATGCTACCGCACCTAATCTTTCCGGTGCTTCATTTTTAAATTCTACTTCTGCCGCTTTTGCTGCGCCGCATACTTATTCTGTTTCTATCAACCGCACTATATCTGAAGGAACACAGGGTTACTTCATTATTGTCGCATCCATCAGCAGCACAGGAACAGATAACAATACCGTGCAGATCAATGGCAATCTCAACCCTGTTACTTTTGGATTCACCACTGCACCCAATGTAGATGACCAGCAATCCAATGAAGCAAAAGCGCAAAAGATACAGGCAGCCGATATTGTTCTGACATCTTCTACAGTGGCAGTGGCTGATTGGAACCAGGGAACTTCTAACGTGATCATCTATCCTGTTTTAATGGCCGTTTCCACGGAGCCGCTAACGGTGAACAACATCACTTTCACCATGACCGGAACACACGACAATAATGATCTTACCACTGCCGCCATTTATTTCAACGCTACCGCACCTAATCTTTCCGGCGCTTCATTTTTAAATTCTACCTCTGCTGCTTTTGCTGCTCCACATACTTATTCTGTCTCTATCAATCGCACCTTATCAGCAGGAACACAAGGCTACTTTATTATCGTCGCATCGATCAGCAGCACCGGAACCGATAACAAAACCATTCAAATTAATGGCGATACTGATCCTGTGACTTTTGGATATACCACTGCACCTAATATAGATGATCAACAATCTAACCAGGCAAAAGCTCAGAAAATCCAGGCCGCTGATTTAGTTTTAACTACGTCGTCTGTTGCTGCAGGAAATATTTTACAAGGAAGTTCGAACAACATTATTTATCCGGTTTTGATGGCAGCGTCCACCGAACCCGTGACGGTAAATAATATCCAGTTCACATTTACCGGTACGCATGATAACAATGATCTTACTACTGCGGCTATTTATTTTAATGCAACGGCACCGAATCTTACAGGCGCTTCATTTTTAAATTCTACTTCAGCCGCTTTCGCTGCGCCGCATCTTTATTCAGTGTCTGTTAACCGGACGATTGCTGCCGGAGACCAGGGTTATTTTATTGTGGTAGTAAGCGTAAATGCGACTGCTACTTTGAATAACACGGTTACAATAGACGGAGCAGTCAATCCGGTGACCTTTGGTTATACCACTGCACCTAACATTACCAATAATCAAACTAATGCCGCAGGAATCAAAACCATCAAGTTGGGCTTTGCAAAAGAAGTGAATGCTGCTGGTTTTACTTTGAATGAAATTTATCCAAATCCTGCAACCGCTTCATTTAATTATTCCTTATCAGGAGAAGAAGGTCAAAGCGTGCTGGTGCGTCTGATCGATCATAGCGGTAAACTGGTGATGAGTGAAAGGATGCAGATCCATTCGGGTGAAAACAGTTTCCAGATGAATGTTTCTCACTTAGCGAATGGCGCTTACTTCCTGGTTGCTTCGGATGATCAGCAAGGCATTCGGTTAAGTAAACAAATCGTGGTACAACATTAAGGTTGACATCATGTAATTATCAAGCTGCTGTTTCACTTTGAGACAGCAGCTTTTTTATTTAGGAAGGAAGTAATCTGATCTTTGTATTACTATGCATTTCATGATTAGTGATCGTGCAATAATGTAGTGGATTTTGAAATTTCAGGAGACGTGGGCAGAGGAAATAGCAACTCAATCCTTCACCACTTTCCTCCACTCATTAAAATTGTCTCCAGTAATTTTTATAAAATAAATTCCGGCAGCGAAATCAGCAACCTGAACAACTGTTGTCTCCATCATGTCGCCATAGAATACAACCTGGCCTGTTGTAGTAAGAATTTCAAAAAACAGTTTTTCCTTGTTTGTTTTATTTTCAATGATCAATTCATCCGCAACAGGATTGGGATAAATGATGAACTGCTGTAATTGTAAATCAGGAACTGCGCTTGGGATAATTAATGTGCAGTCAGAAGTATCGCTGCAGAAACCATCAGAAACATGAACAGCATAACTGCCGGGTGTGGCAGTGTAGCTCTGCGCAGTTGCACCTGGAATAATGGCAAAATTATTATTACAGTCAAGCCACTGGTAGGATGCACCGTTTAAATTGGAAGTAATAACATTATCGTCAACAGTCACCGAGACCGGACCTCCGGTAAAGTTTGAGGAAGAGCCATTCATAGCAAGGTTAACAGTCGTGATGGTGCAGATACCTTTACCTCCGGCAAAAGAGGTAATGGTTGTATTATTTCCATTTGGTATTCCATTGTTGAAATGAAAATATTCAAGCAAGCCGTTTTCAGAGCCTGAAACTTCGGGAACGACCCTGTTATTAATTTCTGCTGCAGTAAGCGGATAATTCCATACACACCATTCACCGAATTGCCCGTTGAGAAATTGCAATTGCGTTGATGGTCCATTGTGTTCACATCCTAAAACAAGATTGGCAGCAGGGGAGGTGGTATAAGAAATGAGATCGATGGTTCCATTGTAGGTTAATGTTTGTAATACGCCGTTGATATACAATTTCAAACGGGTGTCGTTGGAAAGTCCGTTCCCATCATACACGATTGCTAGGTGATAAATATTTGTAAGGCATGGAATAAATGAACAAGTACCCCAATTGCCATTTGACAAAAACAAGTAAAAAGCTCCGGCCCATCTTTGAAGCACAATGGTTCTGTTGTTGTCGGCATTTCGCTGACCGATTAACGTGAAGTCTCCTGAGTTGCTGTCAAAATGAACTCTCATTTCCACGGTAAACTGAGATTTACCAGCCAGGATGTTATCAGTTCCGAAATCTAAAAAATCATTACTGCCGTCGAGATCAATCCAGGTTTTATCGCTTTGTGCTTCGGCAAGTGATGTGATTAAAATCAGGAATCCCAAAAGTAGTAGTAGCTTTTTCATGATTCATTTGTTGTTGTCATCGGTATTTATTCGTGCTGATTTGTCAGTTTACACAAGGTAGTGAAAAGTATATTGCTTTTTTGAACCGGTATGCCTTGTTACAATACTCTGAAAAAATGTGTTCGAAAGATTAAAAGAGCGAGGACGATTTATTCATAACTGAAAATGCAATTGGATAAATACATTTCCTTACGTATAGCTTAATTACTTAGGGGATTCAAAACTTACATTTACATCATATAATTTAATATCTTTCATAAAATTCGATCAAATGAAAAAGCCAACTGCAACCAACCAGAAAAGTGAAAAGGCCATGAAGCTGATTTCACTCAATAACCCTGTAGTACGTGATTTAAACGTCGATGTTGATTTGCCGAAGAAATATACATCAGTGCAATTAAAACAGATGATTGATGCGGCCGGAGGCACATATAAATTTGTTCAAACCTATCTTACATTGTCCGCAGCAAAAACAATAGATGTGAATAAAGGATATCTTACTGCCGTCGGCTGCAATAGTTTTTTCCCAACTGAACCAGTTATTGATTTTCCATTTGGAAGTAGCGACTTCAGCGGTAAAGTGGAAGTGTGGCTTACGAATGTAAAGAACGGAGATTCCTTCACGGTACAGTTCCGGGTAAGTGTCGGGTTTGCTCCCGGTAAATCCGGTGAGTGGAGGATAGGTAGCAGCGATACCCAGTCGCACTTTGTTGCTATGGTGCCGGTTTACCAGAGTATCGATTTTTATATTCCCCCTATTACGAGCGGAATGAATATGAGTCTGATTACGCTCGAATCAAAATTCAATTCAGATGGCATGTGGACTTTTAAGGATGTGATTGTCACCAAACTCCAGTGACAAGCAAGTTTGCGCGAATGCAGTCATGTCATTCGCGCAAATCATGTGTTTATCCGGCACACTTTAAATTTCATACTTTCCTCTAAAACCGGAATAGGTTAGTTACAAATCCTAATGCTGAACAATAAACTTACTACTGGCAGAGACTGAACCACATCGGATGAGGCAAATATATAAGCCCGGCGCAAGATCTTCCGTATTCAATTCAATCTTCATGAGCCCGGCTTGGCTTTCCATCAGATCCTGTTTTTCCATTCTCACCTTACCGGTAACATCCATCACAGCAAATGAAACCGGAAGGCCTTCCGCATTCCAATATTCCACCGTTGCACTTGCATTAACCGGATTTGGATATACGTTTATAGTTGTTGATGTAATCGCAACGTCAGGTGTGTCACCGAGGCGGCAGTTCTGTGTTTTCTTTTTCTTGGTTGCCCACGGTGTTTTGACATTCGTCAAATCGCAAACAGCGCGCACCGAGAAGCTGTATTGGATGTTGGGTTGAAGGCCGCTAAACAGGTAACTGTTTACATGTCCCTGGTTACCCAGTGTGGTCCACGAGGGTGCGGTAGTAATTTTATAGCGTACCTCATAGGTGCTGAACAGGTTTCCTTCCCATTTCAGGTTGGCGCTGTTGGGTGAACAGGAGGTGGTTACGCTAAGTCCGGTTGGTTCGTCTATGGCGCATTGTGCAGGAATCTTCTTTGCATAGGCCTGAGATGAATTGGCTTCGAAGAAAAGAAGCGTTTCGAAATTATCCAGCGGAAGCATCGAACCATTGTTGAATAAGTAATTGATAGGCGCTGTAATTGTCAATCCGGTTGCGCCTGCTTCAAGCGTTCCCGTTGCACTGATCAACTGAAACTGACCATATAACGCGTTATTCGAAAAAACAGATAATCCCACTTTTACTCCTCCATTTACACCCGGAGCCAGATCATGCGTGTATGCGTTGTGGGTCGACACTTTTACACCCTGTGGCGTCCATTGTTTTACGCCACTGCCATTCAGCCGCTGCGCATAAATGTAGCCGTAACCGTCCATCGTTCTTGCGTCGAGCCAACTCATAAAACATCCTCCTGCTCCATCAGTAATAAGAGCAGGTGCGCTTTGGGTACCCACCGTATCGCAGACAATCAGTTCATTGCTGCCCCATTGCTTACTGCCGTTTTTATTAAATTTTTGAGCGGCCACGCCATCACCACTTCCATAACTGAACGCCCAGGATGCGATAAAACTGCTGTTGCCATCGCTGATGAGGCGAATTGTTCCGGACAACGCATTAACAGGATTCAGTACAATACCGGCGGTATCCAGTTGCCGGACTCCACTTGCATTGAGCCGTTGCATTCTTGCCCTGTGCTGAAGCCAGTCGTGCCAGCAAATGATGTATCCATTGTTCCCATCGCTTACCGCTACCGGCGCCCGGTGGTCAGAATAAAAATTTCTCACAATGCTTCCTGCCGCTCCCCATTGCTTGCTGCCGTTATAGCTGATCTTTTGTGCCCTGATACCTTCTGAACCTCCGCTCACAACACAACCAGCCGTTATAAAAACGCCGCTACCTGTATTCAACATACAAACTTCCGTCTGGCCAATGGACTGATCATAAGTAAAAGGTTGCACGCTGCCATTCCAAAGTGCCGCGCCGGTGGAATCAAAATGCTGGATCAGTACGTTGTAACCGCTGCCTCCGTCCTGAACGGCTACATAACAGCCACCTGATCCGTCTTCACATATTCCCATCGGATATTGCGCGGCAGAAACATTGTACGCTACTGCAATACCTGAACTGCCCCACTTTACCTGGCCGTTCTTATCAGTCCGGTTTATATAGGTATGGTTTTGACCGGTGGAATTTTCAATCTGAATCCAGGAATAAATTGCACCGTTCTTCCCATCCTTACAAAAGTAGAAACCATTGTTCCAATTTGGATTCGGGTACGCATTAATGGCATTGTCAACCGCAGGAATGGTGGACCATTGTGCATGTAAATAATTGCCGGAGGTTGAAAAACCTAACAGGGCAAGAAGGGTATAAAGTCTGTGTTTCATTTTTAAAAGTTGTTTTTAATGAAGTGATGTAATGAAGTTTTTAACTGGTCGATTGAAATTCATTTCACGCTTATTATTTATAAATCAGGAAAGAAATCGAATCGCATGTTAAAAATAACGTGGCGATAACAGTTCCGCAATTGCAATTGGTAAACGGCCATGTTGGGTTAGTAAACGGTTATTAAATGGGGCAACAGGTAAGAACATAGAAGAAAACACACCCTGTTTGTGTGCATATCCAACAGAAAAATCATTTTTATACTTCCGTTCTTTGCTTGAACAATTTGAGGGAAGGTCGCGCAATACACGTTACAAAAATATCCGGGAACGACACAAAGCTAGATTACCTTTTTTCCTTTCCGATCTTTGCGAGCGAATTTTTTTTAAAACATTTTTGGTAATGAATTCGGTACTGTAAACAGAAGCAAACACTGACGATCCTTTGTATTTTGCAAATCGTTCAGACAGCCTGCATTTATTTTTATAGTTTGTCGTACAACGAGCAGCAAAAGTTGGAGCTTCATCCTGTAACAGTTCTTATCTTCACCTGATGAAAAGTAAACAGGTTTCGATAAAAGTTTCTTCAGAGATCGGTTCTGTTTCGGGAGCATATCTCATTCCTGAAAAAAATTTTGGTGTAATGACGCTTGCACATGGTGCAGGTGCCGGCATGAACCATCCTTTCATTACCACCCTGGCAGCATCACTTGCTGAGAAAGGCATTACGACGCTGCGTTTTAATTTTCCCTTTACAGAAAATAAAAAAGGAAGGCCTGATGTTCCTGCGGTCGCGCATAAAACAATCGAAGCTGCGATCAGAAATGCAGAAAAACAATTTCCGAAGTTGCCATTGTTTATCTCCGGTAAATCGTTCGGTGGAAGAATGAGCTCACAATATCTGGCAACTCATAACAATGCTAAAGTGAAAGGAATTATTTTTTACGGCTTCCCGCTTCACGCGCCCGGCAAACCCTCGATGGAAAGAGGTGATCATTTAAAAGAAGTAAAGCAACCCATGCTTTTTTTATCCGGCACCCGCGACGAATTCGCTACGCTGGTTCTTCTCGAAAAAGTTTGCTCATCTCTCCAAAATGCAACTTTACTAAAAATCGAAGGAGCGAATCATGCTTTCAAAGCCGGTAAGCTGAACTCGGTGGAAATACTTGCTAACGCAACAAAGGACTGGATGGCTAAGATGATTTGATGAGGATCGGATTTTAAAATAGGATGCTCAACTATACAGGTTTTACGAGTGTTCGAAACTTTTGAATTTCTTTTCTGGATCTATGGAGAAAGATTTTTTCCTGAATTATAGTGAACTTTCATCGATATTGAAAGTGACTGAAGTATTTTTCTCTCAGCAAAAAATCAGGATCTGTAACCAGGGGAAAACATTCACATCAGCGCAAACATTTACAAGAGTGCTTCGTAATGTTTGTGCAACAGGAACAACTATGACGTAAGTGAAACATACATTTAAACCATAAAAACATAAGCTGAAAAAAAGGAGTGACGTCCACTAATCAATGTCGGTTGAGCCAACTAAAAATAGAGTAGATAAAATAAGTATTTTTGCATCCAAATTAACATAGAATGAAAAAGAACTTTTTATACAGTTTTATCGCGGTGTTAACCATTAGCTTGTTATCTCATCCTGCCTTTTCTCAAAAAGAAAATGCTGCAGCAACGGATTCCACATTGTTAGGTTTGCCGGGAGACAACCTGGATTTGTATGCTGTATTGGATCTTTTTCAAAATTCCAAGACTATTGAGGAATTTGAAAAATCATTAAACCTGGAAAAAACAGGAATTAATAACCTTGATTTGAATCTGGATAAAAAGGTTGATTTCATAAAGGTAATTTCAAAGAAAGATGGTGACGACTTCACCTTTGTACTTCAGGTGGATGTGACTGAAAGTGAAAAACAGGATGTGGCGGTAATATTAGTTTCTAAAGACAAGGACAAAAAAGTTACGGTGCAGGCTGTAGGCGATAAAGATCTGTATGGCAAAGATTATATTGTTGAACTGACGGAATCGAAAACCGCCGCCGTTACTTCCAATCCCGGATATAAAGGCACTGACACTGTTATTGTAAGTGCTCCCGCAACAACTACCACTGTAGTAGTTCAATCTGCGCCGATCGTTCAGTATGTGTATTCACCGGCGTATGTCCCTTATGCTCCGCCTTACTATTACGGATATTATCCACCTTATTTTGCAGCATTTTCAGTAATGGCTATTGGTATCTATGCCAGCAATCATTATCACTATCATGGTTACGGTGGCTATGGTTATCATGGCAATACAACAGTCATTCACAACACCAATAATTACAATAATTACAATAGTAACAGAAATACCTCCAGTACTGTGGACCGTAATAATTCGAATGGTAATTACAGGAATAATAATGGAGCCGCGGCAACACGTCCGTCAAATGGATCTTCGACAGGAAGTCGCCCTGGAGCATCTACCGGTGGCGGTTCGGTAGGAAGTCGTCCGGGTGCCTCTTCCGGTACTGGCACATCGGGCGGTTCAGTTGGAAGTCGTCCGGGATCTTCATCGGGATCTTCGGCTGCAACTCGTCCTTCATCCGGTTCATCAAGTGGAACACGTCCTTCAACCGGGTCATCAACCGGTACTCGTCCTTCAACGGGTTCATCAAGTGGTACACGTCCTTCAACGGGTGCATCAAGTGGAACACGTCCTTCAACCGGAACTTCTCAATCCAGGCCCAGTTCAAATGGAGCATCCCGTTATAGTACTGGTGGAGGTGGCTCACGTCCTTCGGGCGGGAGTTCGATGAGTGGATCTCGGCCTTCCGGAGGCGGTGGTTCCATGGGAGGAGGAGGAGGCCGGTCAATGGGAGGCGGTGGTGGAAGAGGTGGTGGCGGTGGAAGAAGATGATTAATTATTTCCTGTTTCAGACCTTAGATTAACCCATTAAAAATAATTTTTATCCCTGATAGCATTTGATGTTATCAGGGATTTTTTATGATCATACCGGCTTCAACGCGTAAAAGTAAATTTAGACAACTTACAATCTGTTTTGAAATCAATTAATTTTTTTACAATGCTCTTTGGAACACCCTTCGGCTGCGCTCAGGGTTCGGCTTTGCCAGAAGCGCACCCTGAGCGCAGCCGAAGGGTAAGCGATGTAACAATTATATTGATTGATTTCAAAACAACTTCTTAGAAGCTACTATGATTATTTTTTTTTGTTACACCGCTTAACCTTTGACTTCACGAAGGGTGTCAATAATTCAATACTGTAAAACCAAATTTGCATTTCAAAACAAGTTCTTACAATATAACAAACAAAAAAGGCCGTCCGAAAATACATTTCGGACAGCCTCGAAAAATATGGAGTCTGCTATTATTCCAGCGGAATATCAGAGGCACTCATTTCTCTTACGCTAACATATTTTCCGTTTCTTTTCTCAAATAAAACCATGTAATTACCTGAGTTAATCAGCGCATCAGAAGAGTCAACCAGTGTGTAATAGCCAAGTTCAAGAACTTGATTTCCATCATTGGAAGGAAAAACTTCATTGGTTACAAATGAAATCTTATTGCCAAAGGAAGAGGAGTCAATCCCTGCCTTTATATATTCTACAATCGCGGCTTTGCCAACTAAGGGTGCTCTGTTTTGCGAAAAGGAAATTGCATCATCTGCATAGTAGCCAATGTTTTTCGCTACTCCTGAATTATAGGTAGCAGCAAATTCATTCTCCTTATCTTGAATTTCTTTTTTTACTTGTTCTTTATCAATTACAGGTGCCGGTTTCTGGGGATTACAAGCCATAAATGAAATCACAGCAATTACTGATAGTCCTTTAATTAAATTTTCGTTTCTCATAAAAAAGTTGGTTTAACAAATACCTGCTGATGAATTTGATCAGCCGGATTTCGGGCGACAAGTTAAAAACAAATTAGCGGATATTCCCTGCCTAACCTCGCTATCGTTGTTCCTCATAAAAGTTTTGGGAACGCAAGCTGAATAAAGCCGCTATGATTAAACCATAAATTAATTAAACAATTTAGTAATTCAACCATTTTAATATTGCGTTAGAAGGTCGCGCAGTTTTGTTCGCTCAAATAATTCCCCGGTGGTGGAAACAAAACCTGCCACTGAAACGATTCGTTCCCCTGATATAGAATCTCCTGCAGAGACACAAGTTGTGAATCAAGATACAAGAGTGCATGTTTCTCCTAATCCTTCTAATGGAAATTTTGTTGTCCGGTTTATTGCGCCTGAAAGCGGAAAAGCAGGCATCACTATCAAAGACAGTAAAGACAATGGTGTCCTCAGCATTGAAACAGCTACCACTGCGGGTAAAAACGCAGTTCCTATAAATATCACAGGATACGCACCTGGCATTTATTCAGTTACCGTTTCGGGAGCAGGAGCCTA
The DNA here is from genome assembly GCA_016717285.1 of Chitinophagaceae bacterium. Classification (NCBI taxonomy): domain Bacteria; kingdom Pseudomonadati; phylum Bacteroidota; class Chitinophagia; order Chitinophagales; family Chitinophagaceae; species Chitinophagaceae bacterium. The sequence goes on along the minus strand of JADKFU010000005.1, from coordinate 2,219,555 downwards.
CGGTACTGTTTCAGTGACAGTAGAGTAATAAATAATAAATAGTAATGCGTAAAGAAGACTGCTTCAAATGAGGCAGTCTTTTTTATTAGATAAGTTCTGATTGTATAGAGCATCCATTTTGCTAAATGGCTTGTGTCCATTTATACCTTGGTATGAATTTCGACTTGCGGATGGCATGAATAATTCTGAAAAGTTACTCAAAGACTATAACGACCTTGAAAAAGGCGCTTATTTAGGAGCAATTGCTTCCATTGCAACAGCAGATCATTCCGCTACGGAGGAGGAAATAGAATTCCTCCGCGCGTTGGCGGAATCAGCAGATCTTTCAGAGGAGCAGGAAGAAAGTATTGTGCGGGCTGCGAAAGAGCTTTCCACTGATGAACTGGAGCGCTGCCTTGACATTCTTAAACAAAGTGACCTGCGGTTTTCACTGCTTACCGATATCATCAGCTTCGCAAAGAGTGATGGAAAATATTCCCCTGAAGAGCAAAAAAATGTTGAGGAAATTGCTCAGCGTCTTGACATTAACCGGCAGCAGTTTTCTCTTCTTGATCAGTTTGTAGATAATGCGAGAGAAAAAGGAAAAAGTGAAGATGAAGTTGCACGTCCGGGAATTTTAGAATCTCTTGGTCTTAGTGATAAATTCAGGCAAGCAGGAATCAACACTCCGAACTTTACGAAAGGATTGCTTGGAATTGTCGGCCCGATGCTCATCGCAAAACTGCTGAGCGGTGGCATGCAGGGAAGAAGAAATTACAACAGTGGCATGCTTCGCAACCAATTGGGTCGTAGAAATTTGAATACAAACGCGATGGGAGGAATAGGATCACTTATTTCTTTATTGAGTAGTGGACGAGGTTATAATAGCATGGGAAATGTGCTGTCAAAATTAACGGGACAACAAAACAGGCCGCGATCTTTTTAAATTAAAAAAAATTATATCTATGGGACTAATGGATTTTTTCCAAAAAGGAAAGGAGAAACCGGTTGAAAAGAAAACCGTTGCACCACCGCCGGTGATGAGCGTTCCTCCTGCAGCACATGCTCAGCGGGAGTATGAAGTGAAGGCGGGAGATTCGCTATCAAAAATCGCACAGGCTCACTACGGTGATGCGAATGAGTGGAGGAGAATATTTGAAGCTAATAAGGAGGTCATTAAGAATCCGGATCTCATTCATCCCGGTCAAAAAATTATAATTCCATAATTCATAAAAAACAGAAACTTATGAAAATCTCAATCTTTGTAATGGCGATGCTGTTTGTTGTTGGATTTACTGCGTGTAAAAATGATGTTAAACATAACGATGCCGACAATAATCCTTCTCAAATGATATCAGGCGCTTCTCAAAAAACATGGCATGCCACGCGTGAAACGGATGCTGAAGGAGACAAGGATAAAATAACGCGCGATGAACAAAAAGAAACGATCACTTTTTACAGCAATGGAAAAGTTTCTATGAGCAGTCCGATGGAAACACGGGAGGGTACCTGGAGTTATGATGGAACCATGTTATCGTGGCAATATGAAGGGGCCAGTGTTTCTGAAAACTTCACGGTGAAAGAGTTGACAGATAATACCATGAAGATAACTGCGGGCGATGGTTCTGAGATGACTTTAAAAGCTGATTGAAGTGAATTTTCTGCTCGAACTGCTTATTAATGCAGGTTTACTTTTCTTATTGGCTTACCTGCTGCCATCCGTTGATATCAAAAGTTTTGGAACAGCCATAGCAGTTGCATTGGTGATAGGCATTCTGAATGCTACGGTGGGATTTCTGCTGAGATTACCAATGAATATTGTTACGTTAGGTCTTCTCTCATTTTTTGTCAGGTTGCTGGTGACTGCAATTGTCATCATACTCACTGATAAGTTGTTTAAGGGATTCACAGTGAAAACATTTTCTGCTGCTGTAATTATTGCCTGCACGATGGCTGTTGCAGGCACTTTGGTTTCCTATTTATTCTGGCCATCGGCAACTTCTTACTGATTCTTCACCAATTCTTTTTTGCCTTCTGTTAGGTAAATAAAAGGTAAAAGAAGATCATAACACTTCTGGAGAATTATTAAAATGGTCGTATTGAATGCTGTATGGTTAGCAAAGAAAACCAAGCCGGCTTTTCAAATCTCTTCTTACCAGGAAAGTTAATGCTATTGACAAACGAAGGCCTCTTCAACAGGTTGTAAATATATTTATAGCGCTGTATTTTGTTAGGAACAGAAACAGAAGCAGGCTCTCCTGAAGCCGTTTTTTCAAAATCCGGAAGCAGCCACCTGACTTATTACCTGACACTCTTATAAATGAGAAATATCATCCATTTACATGATTACCGTCATGGATCCAAAAGCAAGATGAATTCAACTTTGTTTGTCACTGAAAGCAAGACGTGGTATGTCAACATCTCTGAGCGAAAAAGTTAGTTTACAAAGTTCGCCACCAGATTTTATCAATCCATCCTTCCGTATTCTTATTTCTAACCTTTTACAAAATCAATGCTCATATGAAAAATCTAATCACACTTTCAATCACTGTTCTTTGTTTCACATATTCAATTGTAACCGCACAAATAACAGCGCCTGAAATTCAATGGCAAAATACTATTGGCGGGAGTTCATATGATAACCTGTCATGCATGATTCAAACTACTGATGGAGGATCCTTGCTTGGTGGCACTTCACAATCGGGTATTTCAGGGGATAAAACCGAACCAAGCCAATGGAGTGAAGGTACAGATTACCATCAGGATTATTGGGTAGTAAAACTGGATGCTTCCGGTAATATTCAATGGCAAAATACTATTGGAGGCGATGACCTGGATCAATTAACTGCTGTTATTCAAACTACTGACGGCGGTTACCTGCTTGGTGGAGGATCAAGATCAGATATTTCAGGTGACAAGACCGAAATGCACTATGGGGGCAGTAATGATGATTTCTGGGTGGTGAAACTAGATAGCTTGGGAAATATTCTATGGCAAAATGATATTGGTGGCACCGGCCATGAAGAATTGGGATCTGTTATTCAAACTACGGATGGAGGTTATCTGCTTGGCGGCAGTTCCTTTTCGGGTATTTCAGGAGATAAAACGGAAGCGAACCAAGGTTCTGACTATTGGGTGGTGAAACTGGATGGTTCCGGTAACATTTTATGGCAAAACACTATTGGCGGGAATAACGATGATCAATTGAATGATGTGATTCAAACCACTGATGACGGTTATCTGCTTGGTGGTTTTTCGTCTTCCGGAATTTCGGGAGATAAAGCCGAAGCGAGCAAGGGTGAGAGTGACTATTGGGTGGTGAAACTGGATGGTTCAGGCAGCATTCAGTGGCAAAATACTATTGGAGGGAGTGGAAATGATTTTCTGATTTCTGTTATTCAAACCAATGGTGGAGGATACCTTCTGGGCGGAACTTCATGGTCAAACATTTCAGGAGATAAAACCGAAGAGAGCCAGGGAATTTCGGGATATACTGACTATTGGGTGGTGAAGCTGGACGGCTCCGGCAATATTCAGTGGCAAAATACAATTGGCGGGAATTCAGATGATGGTGTGTTTTCTGTTATTCAAGCCAATGACAGTGGTTATCTGATCGGAGGCACTTCGTACTCCGGTATTTCAGGAGATAAAACTGAAGTGAGTCAGGGTCAGCATGACTATTGGGTGGTAAAATTAAATGATAATGGCAATATTGAATGGCAAAATACCATTGGCGGCAATTATGATGATAATCTCTATTCCGTTAGTCTGACGGTGGATGGTAATTACATATTGGCAGGTGAATCAAGATCGGACATTGGGGGAGATAAAACAGAAGCCAACCAGGGCCCATTTGGTACTTTTGATTATTGGGTGGTGAAACTTATATGCAATGGTTTCACGCTTTTTGCTGATGTGGATGGCGATACCTACGGCGATGCTGCCAACAGCAACTTCAATGCAAATTGTTCTGTGCCGTATGGTTATGTGTTTAACAACCTGGATTGCAATGACAGCAACTCAGCAATTAATCCTTCAAAAATAGAGGTATGCAGTAATGGAATGGATGATGACTGCAACACGTTGATTGATGACAATTGTCCTGCAGAAGGCACTCCGGAAATTCAATGGCAAAATACTATTGGCGGGAATTCAATTGATGAACTGTCATGCGTAATTCAAACAACTGATGGTGGCTACCTTATAGGGGGCGGTTCAGAATCCGGTATTTCAGGCGATAAAACAGAAGTTTGTCAGATTTTTAGTGATTATTGGATAGTCAAGCTCAATAATACTGGCACAATCCAGTGGCAGAATACCATCGGCGGTACTGGAGCAGATTACGTACGATCTATTGTTCAAACTGATGGTGGTTACCTGATTGGAGGCATTTCCTTTTCTAATATTTCAGAAGATAAAACAGAGAATTCTCAGGGTGACTATGACTATTGGATTTTGAAACTTGATGTTGCAGGCAATATAGTTTGGCAAAATACAATCGGTGGTAATAAGCTGGATGAACTAAAGAATCTTGTTCAAACAACCGACGGTGGTTACTTGCTTGGAGGTTATTCACATTCCGGAATTTCAGGAGATAAAAATCAACCAAGCAAAGGTTATGCTGATTATTGGGTCGTGAAGCTGGACGCTTTAGGCAATATTCAGTGGCAGAATACAATTGGTGGTAATAGTCAGGATTTTTTAGGTTCTGCTATTCAAACCACTGATGGCGGATACCTGCTTGGTGGTTCTTCTTATTCCGGCATTTCAGGAGATAAAACCGAAGCGAGCCAAGGATCTGCTGACTATTGGGTGGTGAAGCTGGACGGTTCAGGCAACATCAAATGGCAGAATACTATTGGCGGCACTGGCAGTAATTCTCTGGCTTCAGTAATACAAACCATTGATGGGGGTTATCTCCTTGGCGGTAGTTCTGATTCCGGCATTTCAGGGGATAAAACAGAAGCGTGCAAAGGCTATGAGGATTATTGGATAGTGAAGCTTGATAATTCAGGCAATATTCAATGGCAGAATACAATTGGAGGTGACTCACATGATTATCTGAACTCCGTAATTCAAAACAGTGATGGGGGGTTCGTGCTTGGTGGGTCTTCATTCTCAGGAATCTCAGGAGATAAAAATCAAACAAGTAAAGGTGATTATGATTATTGGATGGTGAAAGTGGATGATTCAGGCAACATCGAGTGGCAGTATACCAGTGGCGGCAGCAGCGTTGATTACCTGCGTTCAAACATTCAAACATCCGATGAAGGTTACCTGATCGGTGGCACTTCACAATCCGGTATTTCTGGCTCTAAAGATGAAGAGAGCCAGGGTTCTGATGATTATTGGGTGGTAAAATTTTCTTCAGCGCCATGTATTGGCCTTACTGTTTTTGCAGATGTGGATGGTGATAACCATGGTGATCCCTTCAGTAGCTTTTTTGCAGCGGATTGCATAGTGCCTGCCGGTTATGTATTAAGTGGTGGAGATTGCGACGACGGCAATGCATCCATCAATCCTTCAACAGCTGAAGTATGCGGTAATGGAATCGATGATAATTGCAATGCATTGATTGATGACAATTGTGAAGACTGCACTGGATATGCTGACAACGACAATGATAGTTATGGAAATGACAATGATACGATCATCGCACAATACTGCATTATGCCGGCCGGTTATGTTTTAGACAATACTGATTGTAATGATTCAGATGCATCTGTGCATCCCGGGGCCATCGAATTACTTAATAACATCGATGACAACTGCGATGGTCAGTTTGACGAAGGATTTTGTATAAGTCCGCTGAACCTCTCAGCAAGCAACATCACTCCTGTTTCCATCCTGCTATCATGGAATTCCAACTCTGATGCTAACAGCTATAAATTAAGATACAAAGTAAAAAAAACTGATACTTGGGTCATCTTGGATAAGATCCCCGATGAAGTCAAATTTATCAATGAACTTTCTACAGGCACAGAATACGCGTGGCAGGTAAAAGGAGTGTGCAACAGGCATCCATCAGTAACTTCTGATTGGTCAGATAAAGCATTCTTTACCACTGCTCCAATGAAAGCCCGCGGTGTTATGCCATTGCAATCAGGCTTTGAAATTTACCCTAATCCTTCCTCCGCAACCACCACCATTCATTTCATCCTCACATACTCATCGCAAGTGACGTTGAAAATTTTTGATGTGAATGGAAAGGAAGTATCCAACCTGGTAAATGAATCAATGGAAGCAGGGGATCATTCCTTATCAATCAACACCGTTCAATTTTCAAAAGGAATGTATTTCGTACAAATGATTTCGGAAGAAGGCATTCGAATGGAAAAGCTGATGGTGCAGTAATTTTTTCAACGAGAAAAAAATGTCAAAAGTCAGTTCACCCTCTAACTCCAAATTGCGCACGGGTTAAGGTTTTAATATCAACTGTTAGCCATTTTATGAGAAGCCGTTTCACCAACCTGAAGCGGCTTCATTTATTTTGCAACAATTGCACGATTTAGCATTATCCATAAAAAACCTTAGAAATAGTTTCAAATTGCGTGAAGTTTTTTTTTGAAGGAGCCTAAGTGTAACATTCCGATTTTGCTTTCTTTAATAAAATGTCAGATATAAATGATTGCACAAAAAAATATTTATGAATGATTTTTAAATAGTACGTGGTTGTAAGAAAAGTGAACTCTTGCCGTAAATGCGGCTGGCTTTTTTTAGAAATTATTATATTACATGAAGTAATCAGACATTCAGAAAAACAAAAAAATGAAACGTTTATCATCACCATTTTCCATCCTATGGGTGTTGCTTTTTTGTTGCGGCAGTACCACCTATACTTTTTCACAACCGCCTTTATTCAGTTATGAAATGTATACCTCTGCAAAAGGAGATACCTTAAAATACAGGATGCTAAGTCCGGATTATGACACTATGCGCAAGTATCCGCTGGTGATTTTTTTACATGGATCCGGCGAGCGGGGCAGTGATAACAATGCCCAGCTAAAATGGGGCGTCTTGAATTTTTCCACAGATCAGAATATGAAATTGCATCCTGCTATTGTGGTGGCACCGCAATGTCCTGACAATAGCAGTTGGGCTAATTTCGCTGATCGAAACAGCAGTGTCAAGTTTAATCCTTCACCAGCTAAACCCATGGTGCTTTTGAGGGAACTTATTCAGCAGCTTATCACACAATACCGCGTTGATACGAACCGTATTTATATAACCGGACTTTCGATGGGTGGGTTTGGCACGTTTGACGCACTGGCAAGGTATCCTGATTTATTTGCAGCAGCGGTACCGGTTTGCGGCGGAGGTGACGCATCAAAAGCTTCCCTGATCTCGCATATTCCAATTTGGATTTTTACCGGTGCTGAAGATCCTGCCGTAAGTCCTGAACTGTCGTTTGAAATGGCAGGAGCTTTAAATAAGGCTGGCGCTCATCCGGGCTATACACAATATCCCGAAGTTGGCCATTTCTCCTGGATAGCAGCTTACAGCGATCCGATGATGATGGAATGGTTGTTCAGACAAAACAAGAAGGACAGGTGACATTCAGAGACGAAAAGTTGAATGGTAGCACTACCATGCCACAATATTCCTTACTGTTGGTAGGATGCAATGCAATTCTGTGTGAAGTTATTTTTTTCTGACCCATCCATCGCTCATCACAACTCCGCAAAATACATATCAATCACTCCCTTATTTTTCGCCTCAATTTTCCCCCTGTGCACACATTTAAATCGTTCTTTTACCAATTCATAGGTGCTGCCGCTGATGTTTACTTTACCTACTTCACTGTTTTGTTCCATGCGGGCAGCAGTATTTACGGTGTCGCCCCAGATGTCATAAGCGTATTTTTTCAGGCCTACGATACCGGCCACCACAGGTCCGGTATGAATTCCTATCCGCAACTCAAAAGGGATTTCTTCTTTGGCCTCTTTCTCTTTTTTTCGGATAAACATAAAGTCGCGTATTTCAATTGCAGCCCTTACCATATCGACGGCATGTGTATAGCTTGAAACAGGCAAACCGCTTGCACAGAGATAGGCATCACCTATAGTTTTTATTTTTTCTATTTTGTATTTCTGAATGATGTTGTCGAAGGCGCTGAAGCAATAATGTATTTCATCGACCAATAATTCGGCGCTTACCTTTTCACTGACACGTGTGAAATCTTTGAAATCGGTGAACATAACGGTCACCATCGTAAACGCTTTGGCTTTAGCTCTTCCGGTAGTTTTCAGTTCATCTGCTACTTCGGCCGGAAGAATATTGAGCAGTAATTCTTCGCTGCGTTGTTTTTCTGCATCGCTCTTTTTTTTCTCTTTGCCAATCCTGTTGCGCTGACGATAAACTACTGCTAAAAAAATAAGCGCACCGGCAAGCCCTGCCGCTATTGAATTGCGGATATTGCGTTGTCGTATGTAGCTTTTTTCCTGCTGTGCTTTTGCGGCTGCTTCCTTTTTATCGAATTCATATTGCATGGCGGTTTCGGTCAGCTTCTTATTCTTCTCGATATTAAATACAGAATCTTTGATGGTGGCATAGTTCTTAAAACTTTCCAGTGCGCCTTTTTGATCTCCAAGCAATGACTGTATCTCACTCAACTTTTCATAATTGCTGAACAATGTATTTAACTCCCCGATTTCCCTCAGTATAACTATTGCACTATCTGTGTAAGCCCTGGCCTGTTGCAATGCCCTCGCCTCACTGCCGGCAAATAGTTTATTGAGCTCCTCTTTTTTGCTGTCTTTTGCGATAGCTAAATAGGTTCCTCCAATATCGCCGAGGTTTGTTGCCATTCCGATTTTAAGGCCCAACTCTTTACTGATCTTTAATGCTTTAAAATAATACTCCAATGCTTTGAGGTAATTCCTTTGATTGTTATAAACAGCTCCGATATTTCCGAGGTTTCTGGCGATACCGTTTTTATCTCCCAGTTCTTCACATAACTTCAGCGCTTTTGTTTCATATTCCAATGCTTTTGGATAATCTGAAAGGCTTCTGTATATCTCGCCGATGTTGCCAAGATTGGAAGCTATTCCGCTGGTATTTCCTTGTTCTTCATCTATCTTATTTGCCTTAAGCATATACTCCAACGCTTTAGGAAAATCTTCCTGGCTGTTATACACAATACCGATATTGCCAAGTGTACGTGCCACTCCGCTCTTGTCACCCAGTTCATCATCTATCTTTAATGCGTTAAAATAATATTCCAGTGCTTTGGGAAAATCGGATTGGTACCAGTAAACAACTCCAAGATTACTGAGCACCCTTGCCATGCCTGACCTGTCTTTCATTTCCTCCACCTGGTCCAATGCTTTTAAAAAATAATCCAGGCTTTTTGAATATTCGGATTTTCCAAAGCAGTAGTTGATACCTATCGTTCTGTTTGCATTGGCAATTCCTTTTTTCCAATTGAGTTTTTCCGCAAGTTGCAATCCCTGATTTCCATATTTTAAAGCCATATCAGGATCTGTTAGGGTGTAGTTATAGCTAAGATTAATCAGGAGGTTCACCTTGCCCGTATCTTCGGTTGCCGTTTGCAATTCGGAAAGGAGGGAGTCAATAAGTGCTTGCCCCTGCTTTTGGGCAAAAGAAAAAACCGGAAGTAACAGGATCAGTAAAAAAAGTAAATAGGATTTTTTTCTTTGCTAAATATTACCGTTCGGCAGGTTTAAAATTGATAATGATAGTTGCGAAATTTTTTCTCCGGTACCGTGAAGGTCTGTATGATTGCTCATCATTGCAGTCATTTTTTAAATTTTTCTCAACGGGTTCGTACGCTAATTTTTTTGCAATTTATAAACCCTGAAGTAATTGTAAAAAATTAATCTGAAAGTTATTGGATCATGGATTTGATTCAGTTCGATATGCATCTATAAACAGCTGGAAAATATTATATTCCCTTAGAATCTCCTATGAAATCAATTAATTTTTTTACAATGCTCTTTGGTTCGGCTTTGCCAGAAGCGCACCCTGAGCGCAGCCGAAGGGTAAGCGATGTAACAATTATATTGATTGATTTCAAACAACTTCTTACAGCGGATGAAAAATTCAGGAAATGAATCAGGATAGTATCAGGAACTTATAGGCAGCTATAGAATTTTGTATGAAGCACCTTTAAACGAAAATGTTGAAGTACTTACCGTAGTTCATGGTGCACGTCTCCTGCAGAATAAATTGAGATTGAAATTAGGATTGCACAATCGCCATTTAGCGCAAGCGTGGATTATTTTATTCAAATCTCCGCTTGATTGGAATTCTAAAACAAGATCAATGAAATTTTTATGCCGTCGACGATTGACTCCGCGTCAAGGTTTTGAGTGGGGCAATTGTACATGGCGAATATTGATGGATTGCAAATCCGCCATGCCTGGCATCTCCACCTCACACATATTTTTCTTTAAGTATATTGTGTTGCACCTGTATTCCATTTTTTCATGCCTCTCCTGATTTTACTGCTTTCATTTTTACTGCTCTCCTTCCAACCCGGAATGGCGCAGGAAAAAGTTATTGCGTTAAAGCACCTTACCTCGCAAGATGGCCTTTCCGATAACCGTATCACCTGCATGCTGCGCGACAAGCAGGGATTCATGTGGTTCGGTACGAAAGATGGACTCAACCGTTATGATGGCCGCGATTTTTATGTCTTCCGGAATCGTGTGAATGATTCCACCTCGCTTTGCAGCAACAACATAACCTGCATTGCTTATGATGATGACTCCTTACTATGGATCGGTACTTCTACCTCAGGATTTTGCTCTTATGATTTCAGAATACAAAAATTCAAGACGTACAATAGAAGTAGCTCAGGGCTTTTCACAAATAGTATTAACGTCATTCGTTTTGATTCCGGGAGAAATGCACTTTGGCTTGGGCTGAACAATGGAGGCCTGCAACTTTTTAGCCTGGAAACAAAACGTCTCCTGCCACTGGAAACAAATGGCCTTTTAGAATTTGAAAACCTTCCCGGATTAAGAAGTGCGTATGACGTTCTAATAAAGGACTCAACAGTATTTATTGCCCTCTTAACCCAATCATTAAAAAAGTTAGGTGACCTTCCTGTACCGAAGCCAAGGGATTTACCGATTACAGGTGCTTTAACAATTAATGCAGCATTGGTGGCAAGCGACGGGTATATCTGGTGTGGTGCCTGGGACAATGGCCTTCATCAATTCGATGAGAATGCGGAACTGGTAGCGAGCTATATTTTTGACGGGACCGAAAAGCTGAACTTTTCGAGTGATGAAATCATCAGCATTGCGGAAGATGCCAACAAAGTCCTGTGGTGCGGCACCAAGGCGTCAGGGCTTCATTTCTTCGATTTAAAAAAGAAAACATTCCTCACTGATCAACATGCTCCTGAAATAGTCACCTCGAGAATTTACTGCATTTACCGTGATGACTTTAACCGGATGTGGGTTGGAACGGATCAGGGCTTGTATGTTTACGATCCGCTTCAGAATCAGTTCGAGGTAACACTGCTTCCCGTTCCTGATGAAAAAATCAGTTGCAGGGTATTCGATCGTGTTATTACAAAAGCCGGAACTGAATACATCGCGTCTGCATGTGGTTTGTTTTACCGCAACAAAGCAGAAAAGCGATACCACTTTAAATCTTTTGACTACAGGCAGGAAAGGTTACAACTTACCAGCATTCACTTAAGCATTGATGGTAACATTTTCATCGGAACGAATAAAACGATTTTTATTCTCGACACCTCTTCGGTCGAATTGAAGATGATCCCGTCTAATCCCAAAATTGATGACAAGGGTTTCTATTCGATTTACTCTTCACGCATCAACTCCATCACAGACCTCCGGATTGGTGAAAGGAATTTAATGTGTGGGTTAACCTATGGCCATACTGCTGTGCTGGCTGACCTGGAACGTAAGAATTTATTCAGGCTTCTGCAAGGTCGCGGCGACACGGTGATCATTGAAAACCTTTTCCGCAAAGTATTTATGGATTCAAAAAACCGAATATGGATTTGTGGCGCATCACAGGGAATCACCCAGTTTATACTGCCTCCGGAATTTGATCCTGGCCTGATTCCTTTCGCGGATACCATCACGCATGATCTCCTGCTTTTTGAACGCGAGTGGAAAAACAGGAAGGTGAATGAAGTAATGTATGTGAATGATGTCTATGATCTTGCGGAGAATAACGACGGGAGCTTTTGGCTGACCTCAGAGGTTTCAGGGCTGATCAGGTTTTATCCGGAAAATGATACTGCTCCGTTTTCTTTCGTAAAAGGTGAATATAAATCACTGCAGGGTTTGGCAAAGCAGGATGATAATCATCTTTGGATCATTACTTCCAAAGGTCTGCTGAGCTACGACGTAACGAAAGAAGCGTATAAGCTATTCGATTCGAAACAAGGTATACCACAAGGCATTGCTGGACATTTTTTCAACGACAATGATTCAACACTTTCTGCAGGTTTTGAAGGAGGTTTTCTTTCATTCAATCCGCACCAGATTCAAAGAGATGAAGAAAAGCCCCGCGTACAGCTCACCAGGTTATGGGTGATGGATGAAGCGGTTGATTCTCTTTTATTAAACAAACTGGTGCTGCGATATGACAGGAACTTTCTCCGGTTCTATCTTTCCTCGAATTGTTTTTCAAATAATGACCAGGTCACTTACATCTATCAATTAACAGGCATTGACCATGAATGGAGAAACAATGAGAACAATCCATTTATCACCTACACCAATTTACCTCCGGGAAATTATGAGCTTAAGTTTAAAGCCATCAACAGTGATGGTGCAGAGAGTGAAGTATATTTAATTCCAATTTTAATAACGCCGCCGTTTTATAACACCGTTTGGTTTTATTTGATAGTGATATTGTCAGTAATAGCTGGCGTGTATGCATTGTATCGTTACAGGATCAGGCAGATTTTAAAAATCCAGGAGGTCAGAAATAAGATTGCGCGTGATCTGCATGATGATATCGGTTCCACATTGGGCAGCATCAGTTTATTCAGCCAGGTGGCCAGCGTAAAGCTGATGCAGGAAAAACCTGAAGAGACAATGACCATTCTTGACAAAATAAAAATCTCTTCGCGTGAAATAGTTGATAAAACCAGTGATGCGGTTTGGGCGGTGAAAGCAACAAATGATACGCTGAAGAATTTAGTGATCAGGATGGAAAGCTATGCTGCGACACTATTAGGCGCAGCAGGAATTCAGTTTAACATTGAATATGACCAAAGCATCGGTGAAGCTAAACTGGAAATGACCAAGCGAAAAAACCTCTTCTATATTTATAAAGAAGCGCTTCACAACATTATAAAATATGCAGATTGCACAGAGGTAATAATCATCATTAAGAAGGACGGAAACAAATTAGCGATGACCATCATGGATAATGGAAGAGGTTTTAAACTTCATGATAATAAAGACCAGGCAACTCTTGATAATTCCATATTAGAGGAAGGAAGATTGTATAATGGCAACGGCATTAAAAATATGCAAACGCGTTCTGACGAGATTGGTGGAAAATTACGAATAGATTCAGCGCCTGGAAAAGGAACCAGTATTCAGATTGAATTGAAGATTTCACCATAAATGGTGATTGATAGTCATTACGTCAATATTCACTTTTGTACAATGTCAATTTCAGAGAATAAGATTTTACGAATCATCATCTTTGATGATCACAAAGATGTGCGTGATTCCGTGGAAGTGCTTTTATCTACTACGCTCCATCTGGAATTCACTGCAGGTTTTGAATCCTGCAATCACCTCATTAAAGAGATCGAAGTAACAAGGCCTGATGTGGTGCTGATGGATATTGATATGCCTTTTATGAATGGAATAGATGCCGTCAAATTGCTTCGAACAAAGTTTCCCGATCTGCCTGTGCTGATGCTTACCGGCTTTGAGGATGATGAAAAAGTTTTCGACTCCATTTGTGCAGGTGCCAATGGTTATGTGCTGAAGAATGCCAACATGGAATCACTTCTTCAATATATAAATGAAGTCTATTCAGGAGGCGCGCCGATGACGCCTGTTATCGCGCGAAAAGTGCTTGACCAGTTTTCAAAACTTCGTCCGTCGAAAGCCGAGCACGATGAATTCAATAGCCTGAGCTCCCGCGAAAAAGTGGTGCTGAATCTTTTGGTAAAAGGAAAATCCTACAAGATGATTGCTAATGAGCTCTTCGTCAGTTTTGAAACGGTACACTCACATGTCAGCAGGATATACAGGAAGCTGCATGTAAACTCTGTTGCAGGTGCGGTGTCGAAAACGATATCGAAGGGTTATTGAAGTGACCCACAGCGTAAACTAAGCGGTTTTCCATTACTGAGCAATTTCACCATAATTGGTGATAGGAGAGATTCCCCACTGAGTGCATGTTTGTATCAAAATTCTCTTATCTGACCATCTGATTTACCTGAACCACTTAAAAACCCCACACCACATGAAACAGCAGCTACTCCTGATCGCAGCATTTACCCTGGCGGCATTCGCATTTCTGAGCCTCCAATTGAGCGCTCAGCCACTTTTTACAAGAACAACGTTCAACGATACCTACACAGCCATTACGATTGGCGGCGGAGCAACCTCCTCCATAGCAACAGGTGATAATGTAAATGAAACCGGTATTCCTATCGGTTTTGATTTTGTTTATAACGGTATTACCTACACAACGCTTGGATTAAGCACCAACGGTGTCGTTTGGTTTGATGCTGTTGCACCTGCTACTACAGCAGGAAATGTGAATATGGTAACAACCACCGGCCCAAATCAAAGTCTTGCTCCGTGGTTTAATAATTTGATTGATGATGCGTCATCAGATATTTTATACCAGACACAAGGCGCGCCCGGGAGCAGAACGTTTACCATTCAATATTCCAACTATCCAACATATACTGGCACAACAGGTAGTAATGTGAGAATGAACTGCCAGGTGATACTGTATGAAACCACCAATGTTATTGAATTCCGATATGGAACATTAAATGTTATCGGAGGACAAACCACCAGCGGTGGAGCTATGATAGGTCTTGAGTGGGGTGCAGGAGGCTCTAACAATTTTATTGATGCCGTTACCGGTTCTTCTATCGTAAATAACCGTATGTTAAGTCCATTGGGTGATTGGCCATCGTATAACTTTCGTTTTACACCAGGCACACCAACCACAATTGCTGCTGGAACATACAGCGTTGGTGTTGGTCAAACATACAATAGCTTAACGCAAGCTGTTGCCGATGTGAATCATCGCGGAATCACAGGTGCAGTTACATTAGACCTTACCGATGCACAGTATGATACTACTGCTGCAAATGGCAGTAACATATTCCCGATATTTGTTGCCACACCTAATGGAAGTGCCACTAATTTACTTACCATTTCAAAAACCGGTGCAGCGGCAACACTTGCATACAGAGGCAGTAGCATTGCAGCGTCAGGGGCAGGTTACGGAACAGGTGTAAACACTACAGCCTTAGGGCATACCGCAGTACCCCTTCTTGGAGTGTGTGCCTCTTATACCACCATCAGCAATCTTAATCTCATCACTCACGGTACTTCACCCCAACAAGTGGAGATAGGTTTAGCTGTTTTTGAATTATTTGGCACCCAGGGAGCGCAGCATAATATGTTTGATAAAATATCAGTTGACCTTGACCGCAACCAGGGTGGCTCATATGGTATTTCATCGTTCAGCACCACATCACCCGGAGGGGCTGCGGGTTCAAACTCTTACAATACCTATCGTGATATTAGTATTAAAGATTGCAACTATGGTATTAGCTTAAATGCTCCTAACAATGCCACCGGTCCGGCTGATGTAGGCAATCAAATTATAACCTCTTCCTGCAACAACTTTAATTACATAGGAGACCCGAATGTGCCGGATGATATTATTAGTAGTGACCCTGAGGGAATATTTATTGGCGGGCAGAATAATTTTATCATCCGCAATTGTATCATTCAAAATATAACAGCCACAAGCTGGTATAGTACAAGCGGTATTTTTGTTACAAATTCTTATGGTAGTAATGAGATAAGCAACAACATTATCCGTACAATCAGACGAAGCGCTTCTACAGGGCTTTTTTCGAACCATTGGATTGCGGGTATCAGAATCAATTGGCCGAACCAAACCATGAGTTTTAAAATTTTTAATAATAGTATCAGTAATCTTTTAGCAGCTTATACGGGAGCTCCTACTACAATCTCTGCCATAGTTGGAATTTTTTATTGAATCCAATACGGGTACAATAACAACGGAATTATATAACAACAGCGTAAGTTTAAACGGAAGCACATCGCCTAATGCCAGTTCGATATGTATTGCAATGAACAGTGTTAGTAAAACTTCACTAATAAAGAATAATGTTTTTGCAAATTTTACTCCCGCACAAACAGGTGTTGCATATCATGCTTGTTTCTATACTAACGCAGCCAGTCAATATGGAAGCGCTTCATCCTTGTCAGACAATAATAATTTTTATATAGCAGATACATCAAATGGATATTTATTCAAAGCAATAACATCCAATTATAAAACGCTCGCAGCATGGCAGGCAGCCATGACTTTAAACCCGGGAACTGATGCCAACTCACAGGTTGCCAATCCTTATTTTGTAAACAACGTTACAGATCTGCATGGTACTTCCTTATCAGTATCATTGGATGGAACAGGAACTACGCCTCCAGAATATTTTACTACCGACATTGATTGCCAGGCAAGAACGGCTCCGCATGATATCGGATTCGATGATTTTGCAAGTTGTGTTGCCAATGGCGGAATTGCTTCACCTGCAGCAGCAACGATTTGTGCAGGTAAAACCTTTGTTATGTCAGCAACAGGTGTTTCAGAAAATCCATTTGTTACGTATCAGTGGATGGTTGCGGAAACTGAGGGAGGTCCCTATGCAGATGTAATTGATGGCAGCGGTGCAACAACCACTACCTACACTACGGCCAAAACAAAGAAGGGAACTTTTTATTATGTATTGAAAGCTACCTGTCCATCAGGAGGATCAGCATTTTCTAATGAAGTGGTGTTGGAAGTAAATCCATTGCCCACTGCAACAGTTACACCGGAAGGTCCCGTTGCATTCTGCAATGGGGATGAAATATTGCTCACCGCTTCCGATGGTAACAACCGGGCATACCAGTGGTTTGATAAAGAGGTGCTTATTGATGGAGAAACAAACATTACCTACCTCGCAAGTGTAAAGGGAAACTATAAAGTGAGAATCACCAATACTTTGACGGGCTGTGTTAAAACTTCAGATCCTGTTAAGGTTACCGTGTATAAAAAACCGGAAGCCATTATCACACCACAGGGACCAACAACTTTTTGTATAGGGGAAAGTGTAGTGTTGCAGGCGAACACAGGATCCGGCTATACTTACAAATGGAAGAAAGGAAGCGACTTTATTTCCGGAGCTACGGAATCTTCCTATACAGCCACTGAACAAAGCAACTATAAAGTTGAAGTTAGTAATGCCAATGGATGCTCGAAGCTTTCTGATAATACAGCAGTCACAGTGAATTGCAAACTGGATGGAGAAATGCAAACAGATGTTACGTTTGCTGTATTTCCCAATCCTGCAACTGACCGCGTGAATATTTTGCTTGCAACAACAACAGATTTTGAAGTGGAACTGACCAACTTAACCGGCGACAGGATAGTACTGATGCAAAATGAGAACACGATCGATGTTTCCAATCTTGCAGCAGGAGTTTACTTTATTAAAATTTCTACTGCTGAGCAGTCTGTTGTGAAGAAACTGGTGAAGGAGTAATGAGTAGTGAGTAGTGAGTAGGCAAATGTTAATAGGAGAGGGCTTTAAGTAGTCGCAACTTTTGAAACCCTGATGAGTTTGCTCATCAGGGTTTTTTGCATATAATGACGTGATCGATCAGAAGATTTTGATTGATTAATAAATCCAATTGGAATGAATAGCACCGGATTACAAATCCGATCCAACGGATGTAAACTCCTTACTGAATGCTTTCCAGTTTTTTCTGAAGCTTATTAATTATGTCTTTTTGCTTTGTAACATCTTCCTGCTTCACCTGCGTTGCTCCGTCATTATCCGAAGACTTCCTTTTATAATCGCGGATGTTTTCTTCGCTGGCGGTAATGTCATTGTGATAACCGTCTTCCTGTTTGGCAAATTTGGACAGGTCACTTTCAAATCCATTAAGTTTTTTTTGCTCATCCTTCTCGAGCTGCGCGTTCTTGCTCGACTTTGCCTGGTCTACCTTCACTTTTTGATCCTGAATGAGTTTCCCCACGCGTTCCTGATCTTGTTCACTGGTAGCAATCTTTGCCTGGTTCTCTCAATATTCTGATTTTCCGCATCAATATTTTTTTCAGCTTATCCTGCTCAGTGTTTAAGTCGTCTAATTGTGATTGAAGAGTTTTCAGCTTGGTATTCTCAAGGTCAATCCGTTCCTGAACGGCACCCTGTAAGCTTTCACTGCAAAATCCCGGGTGTATTTTCTTGCTGAAAGATATTCCGTTTCATTTTTTTCTTTCGAGAGGAAGGTACTGTCTTGTTCATAGAAAAAGAGTAACTCAACATGATCTTCATACTCATTCACAATACCATAAACATTAAGCGGCCTGGGCGAAATGTTCTGTATGGTTGTTCCACGAACGATGTATTCATTATTCACCTGTTGCAGGAGGGCTTTGTTTTCAGACTTCATAGCCTTGGCAAGCGCATCCACAGTACCTTTCTTTTTAACCTGCGGAATGTCAATCCTGAAACCGGGTTGCGTGCCTTTGCTCATGGCTTTGGTGATGTCTTCAATCACAATTGGTTTTGCGACAGTGATCGAATCTGATTGTGCAGTAACCCGGCCAACCAGGATAGAGAAAAATAAAATAAGGAGAGGTAATTTCATGGTTGGAGATTTTCTGTTAAAAAAAAACAACTCTAAAAATCTGTTTTGAAATCAATTAATTCGGTTCGCTTTGCCAAGCGCACCCCGAGCGCAGCCGAAGGGGCGGAACAAGCAAACGCTACTGAAAAAAACGCTCATAGTATTTATGGTAAGATGATAATCATCAATCGTTTTTTATTGGTATCAGCCTATTAAATCACAACAGGTAATAAGGGCATAACCGGAAATTTTCTCTTAGCTGCTTCTCTCAGGTTGGTAGTGCGTGTAAACTCATTGTCGAATACACCTGACGAATTAAGCATGATATAGGTTTTCAGCCATTCATCGAATTTGGGATAAAATTCACTCAGCATGCTTTCATCAAATCCAAACTTGAAATTTAATCCCCAATGCGGGCGTCCTTCATTATTTTCAGCATGGTCTGCAAATATTCGAAAAGTTCGAGCTCGCGTTTATCATCGTCTGCATCAGACTGTTCACCCGCAAATTTCGATGTAACACCATTCCTTTACGGGTTGTCCGAGATGTGTTGCATAGTTAGGTGCGAGATATACTTTCGATGGTCTTACAAAACGCAGTGCAATGGGTGAATTCAGGAAGAACCCTCGTCCTTTCGGTCCTTCATGTTGGAGGATGCTGGTGATCGTATCTATAACCTCGGGAATCTGTTGCACACGAAATGCAAATTCAATTCCGCTGCCGATTGTTTTTAATTTCCCCGATCCGAATTCCATACTTTATAGCAGGCATCGGTAAATCCACCGCCATGTTGTTTGTTATCATTTTGATTTTTTAACGCGGCTTCAATCAACTGCAACCTTGGCAGATTACTATTGTTTGAAATGTTGCGTATAAATTTCACTGACAGCTTCGAGTTGGCAAAAACCTGTGGCCATAGTTTTCTGCGGGTATCTTTTTTACCTGATGCTGCATCTTTGGTTGTAATGGTTTCTTTCAACATGATGGAAAGCGTCTTGCCTGACTTTATCTTATATGGGTTCAACTGAATGTAAATAAATTTCTCTTCTTCCATGTTTGATGGCAGCATACCCTGTTTAATGCGGTTCTTTATTTCGGTAAGCCATCCTCCTTTTTATATGAAGCATCCTCATGAAGCAAAGTAAAAGGCATCACTTCAATAATGCACGAGTAAATAATCCCAAAACAACCCATGCTCACCACTGCGGAATAAAAAAGACGTCGTCATCCTGAATCAATTGAATAGGTTCTGCAGTGGGATGTTGCTGAAAATATTCTTTATGCAAGGCCACATCCGTAATTCCATTGGTTGGTTCAATTCTGAAAACCCGTCCTCCGGAAGCAACGAGTACGAGCGACCTGACGGTATCGTGATAGGTGCTGTAAATTCCACCTGACCCATGAGTGCCTGTTGAGAAAGCGCCTGCAAAAGCCTGCACATCACCGCCGCCCATGTTGAATAAGCGACGGTTTCCTTTCACGCTTGCAGTACCGAACTGAAGGATGTGATTAACAGATTCGATTTTCAGGCCTGCGGGAATATTTACATATTGATCTTTATCAATCGAACTCTTCAGAAGGATCAAAGGATGCTGATCAATATCTCCCTTTAAAATTTTCAGTGTCATATCCGGTGCATTCTTTCATGCTTACGTAACAATCATCAGTCTGCGCTACCGTTGAAAAAGAATGACAAGAACCGATGGCACGTATTTTCTGATTTTTTGCTCCGCCCATTTTACTACGTTCACCGTGCCGGTGAGTGATTGAGGTGAAATAATACGCACATCATGAACGAAGTGCCAGGTGCAACATGGGTTATTCAATTTGATAGCGGCGCTGAGCTTGAATTCTGGTTTGCGAATACCGCACCGGATGCAATACTTACTTCAGCATGTATGAAGCTATCATCAAGCACTTCAAAATCTTCCGTTTCATTGTCTATGAGACTGGAAAGTTCATCAAGTTGTTTGTCTGCATTTGACATCTTAACGATATCACTGAGTTTGGATTCGAGGCTCATTTTTTTGTCGATGGAAAAAGTTTATAAATACCAGTGCTTTCTTTCGTGTTCAGGATTACTGATAATAAGAAAAGACAGGATATCTGAATACGTAAAGCTGTGGTTGTATTACAAAGCTAATATTTATGATGAAAGATGTCAGAATGTATTTATACGTGTTTTCAGAAGTTAGTTTGAAACGATTTTGGTGCACATGAATTTTATTTAAAAGAACGTTGTGCCTCCGGATTCAACTTTGTCGCAATAATTGGCGGTCGATTAAAATCAACAGCAATAGATAACGCAATAGCGCAGTGCATTAGTTATTATTGATTTTAGCTGGTAATATGTATCCAACAGGGCGTGCGCATCCATCCGATGCGCCTAGTTGCTTCCAATGCATCAGATGGAATGCATCGCCAGAAGTCATCCATTGAATGAGAGCGAGTGGGAGGTAAGTAGAATTTTTCAGAACGCTTTAAAAAAGCCGTCTAAACATAGAGACGGCTTTTCCATTGTTATGTCACTTACTGATTTTTTAGCGAGGTATGTTGATCAGTTAAATAACGAATCTGCTTAAATTATTTTGAACTCAACTTTGGTTGGTAAATCAGTAATTCAGACCAGCGGCTTTGCACTGCAACGGCATAATCATTCAACCAGGTAGCAAATGCACCGGCACCATATGCTTCATTGTACCTGTCTGCAAACGGTTTCCGATAATCGCTGGCTAATTCCTTTAAACCACCTGTTAAACGGGTTACTGTAATATAACCGGCCTCCTGAAAAGGATGCGGAATAAACAGCTACAGATTCTTTACCCGCTTCCCATACCTTTTTTGTCTCTTAATAAGGTCTTCAACATTAACGATCCTCCCCGGATTTGCTGTCATGTGATTGATAACAATTTTATCAGAATAATCAGTAAGCTGTACTGTACTTAAATCAGCTTTGAAATCATAATAACCGCTTTGTCCCCCTGGCCTGTAGTAAGTGGAGAACATTTTTTCCCAATCCGCAGTGTGTTCTGCACTTATGTCGCCACGGGCATCCAAAATAGCCCAGCTACTGGGACCTTCCGTTACCATATATCCACCAGCATCAGGCCCGGATTGAATGCTCCATACCCGCCAGGTTACATCGCCGGTGTGATATTTTGGGCATGGTTTGCAAGCGCTGCTTCGAATTCCTGGACTTTGTCATTCCTCGCGAATAAACGGTTGGAAGTAAGAACCGTTTTTGTTTGACATATTCCTATTGCGGGAATAAGTAACAACATTAAAAGATACTTTTTCTCATTGGGGTTTGGGTTTTGGTGATGAAAAAATGTAGTGTTCTTCAGATAAGGAAGAGATGTAATGTAAGCGATATTTCTAATAAATATTAGTTCCACATTTTCAGTTAAGAAATGTATGTCCTTTGGAAGATCAACCTTCAGATGCAGGCACACTCGATCAATTCGAAGCAATTCCTGTGCAACTGTCGCGTCATCAAAAAATGGGATGAAGGGTAAATATTTGGTGTTTGAAAATGTAATTCCCGGTGATAAATAAATTGCATCTTCATTCGTAGAATTATTCTGCGCTTCTACTAAGAGGATTCACCAAAGGAAAGGACCAAGCAAAGAGAAGTGAGAACTTTTAATGATAGTGAAGATTATCCGAATTTCTGCATTTACCTGGCTCCACAGGTAATATTCTCCAAAGCGGGCACCCCAATAAACTTCATTGTGCTCTCCTTCTTCGTGTAGATCCAGATAGATTTTGTAGTGGGGATATTGTGCAAGGAGCTCTGTGATTTGCCGGATGAGCTCCAACATTTTTTTCGTCTTCCTGTTTTGCACCATAAAAATATAAATGTTGCGGATACTCCGGATGCTGACCTGCCACCAGTTTCATCTCATCCAACAGATCAGGCACAAAGCCAGAAAGCAGGGGAGAAGATACCAGCGCCACCAAAAGTTTCCGGAAAATACATCGCACCATAAAAGTGATGAGTCCACCCATGGAACTGCCGGCAATAAAAGTGTGCTCCCTGTCAGGCAGGGTACGGTACTTTTCATCAATGAAAGGTTTCAACGTTTGCACGATGAAGTCCAGGTATTTTTTCCTTCACCATCACCGTGCTCGGTATGGTCCCTCACATTATATTCTGTTAAGCGCTTTTCCTCACCATTATCGATTCCAACGATGATGCATTGAGCATTCATTACAGTTAATATTTCATCGAGATACCATTCCTCTGCTAAAGCAGTATCGTTATCGAATAGATTTTGTCCATCGTGCATGTAAAAAACAGGATACCTGATTTTGGAAGTAGTATAACCTTCGGGGAGATATATCCACACTCTGCGGTAACGGTCAAGTTGAGGAATGTAAAAAGATTCATCTAAAACAAGTACTGAGGCGGCTTGTCCTTCACTGACGTTTTGCTCTGTTGAATTATCATTGCTCTGTGACATGAAATGATTTTTGAAAGCCGCATTTATCAAATAGTTTGCCTAAGAAAGAGTGGATCGGAACAAATGAATATCTTCATCTTACATCCTTTTGCAAAGGAGAAGGAGCCGTTTTGGCAACCCGTGCTAATTAATTTCAGGATTAAAATAAAAACTGTCAACTTATTTTAGGACGATTTATTGAAATTTTAATCTTAGCTTATTACAAGGAAAATGGTCTTAGTAACTATTGTTTATTTTTTAGTCTCCTAACTTGTTAATGAATTCCTGCAATAATGTGTCAAAACCCATTAGTGAACTGTAAGCGTAAAGGGCGTGTTGGCGAACACAACCATTTGAAAGAATTTACACTCCCTATTAAAAAAAGATCTTTAATTTGACTGAAGAGAGTGAAGATATATTGATTACAGGGTGCATAAACTGGGATCGTCAGGCTCAGAACCGACTTTATGAGAAGTATCAGTCGAAAATGTTTGCCGTTTGTTATCAATATTCGAAAAGCAGGGAAGAAGCAGAAGATACTTTTCATGAAGGCTTTATGAAAGTATTTGACAACATAGCCAGTTTTGCGAAGAAAGGCACGCTCGAGGGTTGGATCAGGACAATAATGGTGAATACGGCTATTGAAAAGTACAGGAAGGGAAAGCATCTTTCCTTTATTGTAAATATGGAAGATACTTCGGAGGTGTCCCATCACTATTTTAGTGATGACATCCTCGACAAGATTGAAGCGGCTGAATTGATAACCCTGATACAAAAATTACCGCCTGCATACCAAATGGTTTTCAATCTTTATGTGATGGAGGGATGAAACACAAAGAAATTGCAGCCGGTCTTGGTATCTCTGAAGGTACTTCAAAATCCAACCTTTATGAAGCAAAGTCGATTCTGCGGAAACTGATAAATAAAAACAATAACCGCCTGCAAGCAGTGGGCAGTGAATATGGAAGAAAACAGAGATATTGAAAAGGTAACGCGTACTATCCTGAAGGATTTCAGGTTGGAAGCAGGTGAACATACCTGGAGCCGCTTGGATGCTGAACTGGATAAGAAGCAGGCAGCTTTGTACAAGCAACGGGCAACCCGCTATAAGCTGTTGTCTGCCTGCCTTGCCCTTTTTCTTTGCTCTTTCATTACCTGCCATTATATATCCCGTTCAACTCTCGATGCACCATCATCTGTAGCAGCAATTGAAAAAACAAATATTCATGGTAATGCAACTGAAACGTCTGCTAATAAAAATGATATAGTGAAATCAACCCGCGCTGTTGAAAATATACCCATAGCGAAAGATAAAGGGAATGAGGATGCGATTGCTAATCAGGTATCAGGCACAAACAATCCGAATAATCGAGAGTTGCTCTTATCAGCGAATGAACAAAGCCTTGCGGAAAATTTAAAACACAATCCTGTTCCAACTGGCGTGATGTCAGTTACAACTGAAGTGGACAAACCTGTTACAAAAAATGAGCTGATCCAAAGCGAATCGATTATACATCCTTTGAATAATAATGAATGGGGAAGTCGTCAAAATGATTCTGCACTCGAAACGGAAACAAATCAACTTGTTTTCGCAGTAGTTGACAAGGATAGTCTGGATTCCGCAAATGCAACGACTGCTGTTGTACCTTCCATGTCAGCAGAATCAGATAGCACTCCGGCTGTCTGGGGCAAGAAAGTAAGCAGGCTTTCCATTGCAGCCTTCTATGCACCCTCACTTTCCTTCCAGAATTTAAAAGATAATACTGCCGACGGTTTTGATGATGCCGCGATGTACAACAATCGCGAAAAAGAGCAATATTCTTTTTTTAGCGGCTTTCTACTGGATTATAAAATTTCAACACGATGGAGTGTTGCTTCAGGCATTCACTATTCAATTACAAATTATGCAATCACACTTCCAGTGATGCACACCGGATACAATGAAAGTAAGGAAATGCATTATTTGTATCCTACGTCAAGTGGCGTAATACAAATGCCGCTGGAAAAAAATCAGCCACTAAACGAAGAGGATAGTCTGGAGATGACTTCTGTTTGCAACCAATCACTTAAGTATCTTGAAGTGCCGCTGCTGCTCCGGTTTCAGACTACGAAAAATAAGTTCACCTTTTATGCCAATACAGGATTGTCGGTAAATTTCCTGTTGCAGGAAAAAGCCACCATGCGTATTAATGATGAGGAAGTAACGATCATCAATAATATTGATGGACTAAAACAAATAAATTACAGTTTGCTCGTAGGTGCAGGAATTGAATATAAAGTTTACCGCGATGCAGGAATTTTTCTTGAGCCCGTCTTTAAAACTGCCATCACTTCCATCAACCATGACATGGCTGTTAACTCTTATCCATATACTATTGGATTAAAAATAGGAGCCACTCTTCGTTTTTAGTATCTCAAAAATCAAGATTGTTTTTTACAAATTATGATGGTGAGATAAATTTTTTTCACACAGAAACACAACCATTGTTTTCTGTTTCCCGACAATGTTAGTAGAAGTTCATTCAAATAGAATGTGACTTCTTATACCGGTGATTTACTGAACCGGTTGAAAGCTTTGTTACCAAATTATTTCACTCACAACTAAATCAAAAAAAAATGCAGAAGAAAAATCTTTTTGCCGTTTTGCTTTTCGCAGCAACGGCCATCACATTTACGGCATGTCAAAAGAATCTTGATTCCGTAATTCCATCGACCTCACCCGTGTCGTCAAACAGTGACCTGATTTCTGAAAAGGGGCTGAATCCTGATGAGCAGATATTTAACCTGGATCAAAGTTCAAAACTTGGTCCGGACGGAGGTTACGTTTATACCGAAAGCAACGATTCATTGCAGAATGAAATTCTCATTTTTATGCAAGCGCCTTCCGGCTTACTTACACCGATGGGAACTGTAGCTTCAGGTGGAACAGGAACCGGAGCAGGTCTGGGTTCACAAGGAGCTGTAATTTTGGACAATACTCATAAATGGCTCTTTGCAGTTAATGCAGGAAGCAATTCCATTTCTTCTTTCAAGGTGGAAGCTGACGGATCCTTAATGTTGGCTCACACCGCCGCCTCTGAAGGTGAAAGTCCAATCAGCCTGAGTGTAAATGCAAATGTATTGTACGTGGTGAATGCAGGTAGCGATAACATTGCCGGTTTTTACATTAGTGCAGAAGGAATGCTGACGTATATTGATGGATCCCACCAACAACTCAGTACTTCTGGAGCCGGTGCTGCTCAGGTATCCTTTTCTCCCAACGGAAATTATTTGTATGTAACTGAGAAAGCTACCAACATGATCACCACTTTTGCAGTGGATGGCAATGGAGTTGCTTCACCTGGCTCTTCATCACCATCAGTTGGTGCAACTCCATTTGGATTTGAATTTGTGCGCGATCAGATTATGGTTGTATCAAATGCTGCAGGTGGCGCACCTGGTGCAGGTTCAGCTACAGCTTATTCAGGAGTTAATTCCGGAAACCTTTCTGACATTAATGGTGCTGTTGCAAACAATGAGGGAGCACCCTGCTGGGTTGCTACATCCCAATACGGCCGTTTTGTATACATAACTAACACAGCGAGCAATTCAATTTCTTCTTATTACATAGGTACCAGCGGGTCGTTGCATCTGGCGGTGTCTGCAGTTGGAACCGGTGGTGGTCCAATTGATATTGTTGTTTCAGACAATAACTATTATGTCTATAGCCTCAATTCCGTTGATCATACTATAGGTCAGTACAAACGCACACCACTTGGTGGCCTTGCTTGGATTGGAACACAGAGCAATCTTCCGGTGGCTGCTGCTGGATTAGCAGCATTTTAAATTAATTAAATAAGTCACGGTTCTTCTTATAACATTTCCCTGCCGGTACATCTTAGTACCGGTGGGGAATTTTTTTAGACTTGCGTGTGCGTGCGGTTAATAATGCAGAGCTGTTTCAATATGGAGAAAGTTTGTGAGAGAGGCCTCATGGGATAAATTTTTCAAACGCTTTACCGTTAAATTTATAAGCGCCTTTTTCCTGTGTGCCTAACCAAAGGTTGTCTTGATGGTCTTTGTAAATCGAAACTATTTTAATAGGCTCTGTTCCATCCATAACTGCGAAGTGACTCATGTTTTTCCCATCAAATTGCCAAACGCCATCAGTATAAGTACTCATCCACAAGTTTCGTTTATTGTCCTTGATGATATACTGGAAATAAATCGGGTCTTCTTTACCATGTGCTTCAATACCGGTTTCCCTTGGTAATTAACGAAACTGTATCCCTCACTTATGGAATCGGTGGGATAAATTTCATAGCGATACCTGGTATTACAGATCCAAAATTTTTCCTCTTTATCTTCAATTATGGAACGAATTCCAAAAGAGCCACCATTTGGTGCGATTGTCAAATGATCTTCATACAGCCAGCTTAAAGTTTTTCCATCAAAGCGGCATGCGCCAAAACAAGATGTTCCAAACCAGATGTTGCCTCTTTTGTCTTTGTAAATGGTATAAATTCCATATGGACTAAAGGAAGATTTCGGATTGACTTTATAAAATTCATCTTCCATATAGTGTTTTGGAAATTTGAAATGATACAGCAACTTACCATCATACCGGTAAGGTCCGTTTTGATCATAGTTCCCTTTAAACCACAAATCGGTGGGTGCTGATTTCCATTCAGTGGATTCAATTGGAATCAACGTGGTAAATTTTTGTCCGTCAAATTTGCTGATTCCATCCAGTGTGCCGATGAAAATATTGCCTGATGGGTCCTCCAATATTTCCCTCACGCGATTGTTACACAAGCCATCTTTACTGCTAAAATGGATGATTGTTTTACCATCATAACGATACACACCTTGACCATCACTTCCAAACCAGTAGTTGTTATTCGTATCCTGAAAAACAATCCAAATACTTTTATCAAGCTCTGAAACAGTTTCACCAATGCTTCCGGTTACAACCGGAATCGATGCAGGATCATCAGTAATTTTAGCAGTATTTTGTCCATTGCACGCAGTGATGCATATTAAAGCATATAGTGACAAGTAAATGTTCATTTTATAAAATGTATTAGTCATGTCGCCGATTTTAATTTTGTTATTGGTCATTTCCTGAGCCATGTATAATGTCACACATGTCTTCAACTGTTGCGATTAAAACCAACTTGTGTTCAATAGAAAATTTTTTCTCCGATAGTTTCAATCGTATCACCAACAGTAATCCATTTTCCAACCTCAGTGTCAGGAACATAGCAGTTGACTGTTAAATGATAATGATGACCGTATTCTTTTAACTTTGAAAATTCAGGTAATGATTCAGCCCGATGTCTTGCAAAAATTTTTGGAAAGGCATGAATGATTTCTCCGGTCTCGGGGTTTCTGGAAGGCACTATACATCTTGCCCTGGGACTCATTCCAAATAAAGTTACTTCACCTGCTTTGTATTCAATGGCTCTTCCCGGAGAAGAAAACAAATGATCTTCCCAGAAGGCGGGAACTCCCTCTATTTCCAAAGTTGCCCGAAAGCGTTTTCTTGCTTCTTCTAAAGTCATACCATCATACCATCCGGAAATTGCCTGCAGACTTTCCGTAGATAGAATAGTTAAGCCACTCACATCGGGAATGTCCAGAAATCGTCCCGAATTATTTTGAAGAAAGTTAACAGCAGTATGAAAATGCACTGATAAATAATCTTCTATTGCTGATTTATCTTTTACCAAATGGAAAATTTGCCAGGTGTTTTCCCCCTGTTGACGAAAGGAGACTACTTGATTTTCAAAATCAACTGTTGAACGTAAACTATGAACCAGTGCATTCGATTTGCCGGTAATAAATTGGCCTTCCGCATCACAAATAGCGTATTCCCTGTCATGTAAAAGACAACCTCCTTCAGTTATTTGAGCATTTTGCAATGGAAGGCCATCCAATGATTTTATTGGATAGATGGTTATACGGCTAATGGTAGCGCTAACTTTTTTCATACGTTGTATGCACACATATTTACTGACACTTTATGCCTGTGAAAGGAGGAGTGTTTCCGGTAAAATTTCATTTTGTTGTTTTGCTACCCATTTGAATACCGAGTTTTTCATATTCAATGTCGTTGGGTTCCCATAGTTGGATTTTGTTTCCTTCTATATCCATGATGTGAGCAAACTTTCCGTAATCAACAGCTTCTATTGTATCAAGAACTGTTACTCCTTCTTTTTTCAGTTCTTCAAGAAGTGCTTCCAGGTTTTCTACCCTGTAATTTATCATGAAGTCCTTTGTTGAGGGCTCAAAGTATTTAGTAGTTTCTTTAAAAGGATTCCAATTGGTATATCCTTTTTTAGTGGAATCACCGGCTTGCCGCCATTCAAATACGGTTCCGTATTGGTTAGTGTTAAAGCCGAGGTGTGTGTTATACCATTCGTTCATTTTTTTTGGGTCGTTGCATTTAAAGAAGATTCCGCCAATGCTTGTAACTCTTTTCATTTTAGAGTGGTCGTTTGGTTTGTGAGCACTTAAATGACTGAAAGCGAAACCAAGTCCGAATGATGCTGCAAGTGCAAGTGTGATAAGCAGGGATTTTTAATGTTGTAAACAAATTAATGGTTAAGACTTAAATCAGTATTGTTCGTGCTGATTTTGTCACTCCGTCTGCAGTTAAATTATCTCCATAAGAAATTGTTCTTCCTTGGCAGCACAATATTGCTAGAAGTTGTGCATTCAATTGTCAATGCACTGCTGTTACGCTTACTTTTTCAATTCCTTCAAGATGCAACTCAATGTGTCTGTCATGTGCCTTGTTGCTGTATTCACTTATTATTTCTAAAATATCGTAGTCAATGAAATTACATTCACTGCCGTCAATCGTCAACACGCTGTATTCCGGAATTTGGTCCAATGCTTTTCGAAGGTTTACTTTATTTAAGAAGGTGACATTGCTGTTGAGTTTAATCACATTCACTTCAGTTTCGTGTCGTTGAGTAGTGGTGATTTTATATTCTGCTTTAAAATTATTCCGAACTATGTAATAAACAGAAATTAATAGGCCGATGCTTACGCCAATAAGCAGGTCGGTTGAAAGAATAGCTATGATCGTAATTGAAAAGGGAAGAAACTGTTTCCAGCCTAAAGAAAAAATATTCCGGTAGAGTTTGGGTTTTGTCAGGTTGTAACCGGTGATAAGAAGAATTGCTGAGAGGGAAGCATAAGGAATTTTATTTAGCAGATGAGGAACAAGTAGAACGGCAAGCAAAAGAAAAAGTCCGTGCGTGAATGCGGAAAGCTTTGTTCTTGCACCCGCATCAACATTTGCTGAACCTCTAACCACCACTGCTGTCATTGGAATTGCTCCTAAAAGTCCACAAGTCATATTACCGATACCTTGTGCAATCAGTTCACGATTTACAGGTGTGATGCGGTTGTGTCTGTCTAATTTGTCAACTGCCTCCACGCAAAGCAATGTTTCTAAAGTTGCCAGCAGGCCAATAACAACACCATCTTTCCAAATCTCCGTTGATGAAAATATTTTGGAAATGTCGGGTAAGGAAATGCTTGCAAAAACATTGGTTGGAATATTTACAAGTTGCGTCTGCCTGAGGGAGAAACCTGATGCGGCGTTTGTAAAAAGCATGTTTGTGATGATTCCGATTACTACCACTAATAAAGGTGCGGGGATTACTTTCAGTTTTTTTGCAGACGGAAGTTGCAAAACAATAAGAACAAATAAGGAAAGCAACGTGATAAGAATTGCTCCGCGTGTGATGTGGTGATTGAAGTTTTCAAAATTTCCTAAAAAGTTTTGCGCTGAAAATAATTTTGAAAAGCCACTCGACCAGAAATCCGGTTGGTCATAACCTACTGCCAGCGGAATTTGTTTAGAAATAAGAATGATTCCTATAGCTGCCAGCATTCCTTTAATAACTGACGAAGGAAAATAATTTGCGACTACGCCAAGTTTCAGAATTCCCAGTAGGAGTTGAAACAGGCCGGCAACAATTACTGCAAGTAAAAAAAAGTTTGTAATCGCCCAATGAAATGATAGAGGCTGCAACAATAGTTGTTAAACCTGCAGCAGGTCCGGACACTGCAAGTTGTGAACCGCTGATAATGGATACTACAAGTCCGCCAATGATGCCAGAGAGGAGTCCTGCGTAAAGAGGCGCACCTGATGCAAGTGCGATTCCCAGACAAAGTGGAAGCGCGACAAGAAAAACTGAAAGTCCTGCCGGTAAGTCGTGTTTAAGCCAAAGTCTCCGGTAATATCTGATTTTCCTTCTCATCAAACTTTCAAGAAATGTTTCCTAAAGGTAGAAAGTTTGATGGTTGTAATATGCCATAAGATTGCAGCGTAGGCCTTGCGTTTCAAACTATTTTACTCCGGATTGATTCCGTGAGTTTGTTATTTGTTTTCAGAGTGGGACAGGTGAAGGATTTATAAGTAAATCAACATATTAAAAAGGTATCACAAACTAGAGGACGAATTAATTGGCTTATCCGCAAATTTCCATGCTTTGTCGAACCTTATTTTAATTTCTGCCGCATCGGAATTTTTGTTTTGCATCTCAAATGAGTTATACAGTCCTATTAAAGCCCATCCGTTTTCCCGCCATGTTGAAAGGTCTTCCAGGTATATTTTTTCGGCTTCCGGAAATTTTCCGGCTTTAAGTAAAACGGCTCCCAAATGATGACGGATGGAGAAAAACCAATCAGGTGGTTCATTGTAATTCAATTGGTCTTCAAGTGCAACAGCTTCATTTAATAACTGGATTGATTTTGTATAATTTTTCTGTTGCTGATATATTTCTGCAGATAAAACTTTAACAGCAATTTGCATCAACTCGTAAGTTGTATTTATATCCCAAATGGTAATTGTCTTCAGAACGGAATCCTCCGATAGTTTTTCCAGGATTGCCAATTCTTTCTGAGCCTGAGGTATGTTTTTCTTTCCAAGATAAGCCATTCCTCTTGCATAGTGCAAAACAGCACGCGGATAAATTAATTGCTCTTCCGGCAACGGAATATTCAATATCGTATCCCACATTCCGAATTTTATCGCTACATAGTAAGGAATGGTGTAGTAATGTTGCAATGTTCCCCAGCCGGGTTGTGACATAATATCTGCGGCTGTATTGAGCTGAACTTCTTTCGCTGCACTCCATGCAAGTTTTGAATTTCCTTCTAAGGTTGCTGTTGCGGCCAGGAAATGATAGTTGTGCGGAAAGTAGGCTAATGGATACGCGCCCTGTGCGTGGCAAGTGGTAAAATAGTTGCTATCTACTTTTATGGCATTGATATTTGCCAGCGAAGCGAGGTGGTAATTTCCGGTGTTGATATAAATGTGTGAAGGCATGTGAACCAGGTGTCCTGAACCGGGCACCTGTGTTTCAAAAAACTTTGCACTCGGAAGTCCTTTTTCAGGAGTTGCAGAAGCCTCTACTGCATGTATATAAAAATGATGGGCACCGGGATGAGACGGATTTATTTCCATCAGATGTTCTAATACGGAAAGCAGTTCCGGAGTCCATGCTTTTGGTTTCTTGGTTTTCTTTTCATATAAATCCCAGGGATGCAAATCCATCAGCGATTCAGCGTAGAGCGCACCAACATCGGGGTCAGAAGAAAATCTATCATATACCTTCTTCATCGCGGTGTTATAAGCAATGTCAAGTGGTTTACGGTCTTCTGGAGGTTTTTCTGAATAACGAAACGCCAATGCGTCAATCAGGTACTTTTCCTTTTCTGTACAATCGGCGGAAAGAGTCAATGCTTTTTGTGCTGCAACGAATGCCCGTTCAAAATTATCCTCTTCCATGCCTCCATTGTAGTTTGGACCTAACACATAAGCATATCCCCAAAAACACATGGCGCATGTGGAATCAATTCTAGTTGCTTCATAAAAGGAACGTGCTGCTTCGGCATGATTGAATCCATATGAAAGCATCATGCCCTGATTGAAATACTCCTGTGCTTCTTTGTAGTTTGTGGTGATGACAAAGTTGATACCGTCCAGGCCCGTGAATTTGGGTGCTTTTTTTCGGGAAGCATACCAATCTTTGTCGGTAGTTTTTGAGGTGCAGCATCCTGAATATTTATTTGATGTTGCATCCGCAGGTTTAACTGATGCGTTTCGTTCAGTTTGTTTTTCAGATTGTTTACAACTGAAAGTGAAAGAAATAAGCAGGACGACGTAAAACCAATTTTTCATTTCAGTTCGGCGTAATTGCCAATTGGTTTCTGGTAACGCTTGCGTCATAAATGAAGTTTTAGAATGAAAGGGTAATCTCCGGAAAAAATCACCCTCTTAAAACTACACAAATAGTTATTATGAATACTGTAGTCAACAATTATTCATAGCATTTCATAATGAATATAGTACCAATGGGTTATTTTATACTCTGAAGAAATAGCAAAATCACTTGCGAAGAGAATGTACAACTGAACTCTTGGGGAAAATGCCCGTGTGCATGATTATCATCCGTATTCAAAGAAAACCATAACGGTTTACCTGGCATAAGAGCGCAATTACTAAATGCTATTTTGTGAGCGATTCCTTCATTTATTTCATTTTCTCAGCAAGGTTGTCCAAATACTGCGTCCACGCACCTGCGCAATTATTGTAGCATTCAAATTTTGGAACTAGTCCGTGGTGCATAAAGGTGATTTTATTTTTGTCCCCATGTTTCGAAATTTCAAAGCTGATTTTCGTACTGGTCCACTCATCCGTTTTTTTCGCGAAGGAAAGATTGCTTTCTGTCACCTGCCAAACAATCTTCTTGTCAGGTTCCATTTCAATTAATCGCTGTTTGGAATAATGCACTCCATCACCTGCATTGAATGTAAACTCGTCGTTGAGATTCACGCTGCTCCCTTTGATATCTTCTCCATACAAACCTATCCACCATTTGCGGGGATTCAGTAAGGTTTTAAAAATGGTTTGTGGCGTTTCAGCAGATACAAATTCGTATGCGTAATTTTTAGTTTCTTTTTCCATTTTCCATTTTATTTTAATTGTTGTTTACTAAACGTTTCAAAGCCATAATGCTGCCTGTATGATACCCATCATGATAAAGTAAAAACGCTAATGCGTCATCAATGGTGTTTAAGTTTATTTTATACCATTTAAATACGTTTGGAGATGGCGTGTAATTATTGAAAATACCTTTGTCCAGGTCGGTTTGTAAAATATCTATGGTAGCAATCAAATAACTCTTGATATCCTCAATTTCTTTTGCGCTCAAAAATTGCAAAGGCTTTGTATTTGTTAAGTAAGGAGACACGTATTTATCATGGATAGCAAGTGGTAAATCAGCTCTTATGTAACACAATGACTGCATGGAAGCAACTAAATGAGCCAGGTTCCAAATAATGTTGTTATTGAAGCCTTCTGGAATTTTGTTAAGCTGCTCAACAGTTAGCTGTTCAATTTCTTTCAACAGGAAAAGGCGGATTTGTTTTATTTTATCAAGGTTAGGATTCATCCTGAATGATTTAACTGATGACAAAAGTAATATCGCATTATGGTAACGGAAGGGTGCAATATTGACAATATAGAGGGTTGATTTGGACAATAACAGATACTTTGTGAATGTTAATTTTCCAGGAGACCGACACGGTTATGAGTTCAAAATCGAATCACCATAATACAAGAGATTGGAAAGGAAGCAAAGCTTCGGTATGCAGGATGGTGAAGCAATAGGATAAAGAGATTTAAATATTAATTCCGGTAACTGAACAGGAGCAAGGTCGGTTTCTGATCCTGACCCTCATTTGTAATCAGCATATCACCATTGCTGAAGAATGTAATTCCTTCCGCTTTATTAAATATTTCAGGATTCAATTGTTCTATGTGTTCTAATTTGCCTTGCATGTCAAAAATGAATAGCATGTATCCGGCAGCCGAAAGTAAATAGAGTTTTTTTGAGAATGGATGTATGGCTATGGCTGATGGCGAAAATTTAAGAACAGCATCAGTCCCATTCGTTTTGTTTTGTTCCGGAAGGTTTAATTTCTTTTCCTGCGCAAATTGTTTAATAGTTACAAGATCGAAGGTGAAAACCGGTTCGCTGATCAATTTTTTTGTGCTTAAATCAAATCCGTAAATCACCCTTTTATCTTTATACGCTGCACCTTTTTCCAGTTTACTCTTGCATGCAATCAGTAAACGGTTGTTATCCGCATCATAACATAAACCTTCATTGTCGGCTGGAATGCCGGTGTTATAAGTTACTAATGCAAAATTCGCTGTTTCATAATCTGATATTTCAAAAAGGGTTCCATCACTTCGCAAAATATAAATTGTTTTTCCTACGCGTGCTATTCCTTCATAATCGCCATCAACATGAAAGTTATACTGACGCTTAATGTTGTTATGCAATACATCGTATATGAACAGGATACCATTTTCATCCTGGATACAGGCAATGGTTGTGTTGTTGATTTCAGTAGCTCCTGAGACTTCGCGCAGCGTATCAGGCAAAATCATGATTTTGGCAGGTGCCATTAAATCATAATCCCTAAGTTTTGAGTCAGAACTGAAAGAAGAATCAGTACAAGCGGAAAAATGGAAGAGAAAAGGAAGCAAAGTATATAATAGGAACATTGTCGAAAGTCTTTCAATTGTTGATTGGTTAAGATGAAGATTTTGTTTCATCGAAACGTAAGAAAAGTAAACGCTATAGATATTGCTTAATCCATTCTTTAGCTGTTGTATCATCTGTAAAGCTTTTCATCGGGATGGGTGAAGGTTTCAACATGAACAATATATTCATTATAAATTTTGCCAGTCCTGGTTTTGAAACCATTGCCATTGCTGAGTAAATAACTGCTACCTGTTCTGCTGCAAACTTTCGAGTCTCTTTGTCTGGAACCGGGGAATTCGACAAGTAAATTAATAACGGTACTCGCTTGTTATTTGTGATTTGTTTTATCAAAGCAACATTATTTGTTATATTTTCTACTGTACGCTTAGGATTCTTAGAAAGAGAAATCAGAATTCCATCATCAAACCAATAAGTTGCTATTTCACCTTCAAAAATTTGCTTGTCTTTTGGGTGGGTCATGAGGAATGCATTGTATTGTTGTTAAAATATAATCTTCGGTTTGAAGTCTGCCAAGAGATCATGCTTGCAAGCAGGGAGATTTTTTAACAAATTAGTTTCAGCGAATCATTGATGAGACGATTATTTTTCTCATAAAAATCCACCTCCTTTTATCATTTATTTTTTAAAAAGACTTTAGAAATTGATTTTGTTGCTATACAAATCTCGCAAAGAAAAATCATACTGTTGTTAGTTTGACATGACAATTTAGAAATCGATAGCCCGGCATAAATAGCTTGCGTTTCCCTTATAATAATAAGCGCTCATGCATGCGAAGGATTGGATTATCTAAAAAGATGATCGGTGCAATTTTTCCGCAATTGAGGAAGTGTCAACAGTTTCAAAATTACTTGACATAGTTTGGTGAAACACAGTTTTGCCAATACTCAACTATTATTTTTATCAGGCTTTTTAAATCCTGAAAATTTGAGGGTTTCACAAAGAATCCTTGAATGGATTTTGAGTAAGCAGCAACCACGTCTTCCTGTGCAGCACTTGTGGTAAAGAAAAGGTATGGGATAGTTTTTAAGCGGATATCTTCATTTTCGTGGATTTGCATCCTTAGCTCCATACCATTCAACTTTGGCATATTAATGTCTGAAAAAACAATGAAAGGCTCTGTGCTTTTTGCTGTTAAAAAGGTAAGTGCTTCTTGTCCGTCGTTAAAGAAAACAATTTGATTCTTATAGTTGAGCTCTTTAAATACTGCTGTAAACATTTCCTGGTCATCTGTGTCATCTTCAACAACAATTATTGCTCCGTTCTTATTCATCCTGTTTTTTTAAAAGCTTAATGTGTAAATGTGTTATTCCATTCCAGGACAATGTAACCAAAGTTATCAGATAATCTGTTTGTGGAACACAATGGTAATCAGCGAAGGAGCTTTATAATATATTCACCAACCTGGTTTTTAATATTCAGTTAATCATATAGTACCTGGCAATTAGTACAGATAAAGCTCCTTCGCTTTTTTAAGCCGGTGTATTTTTTAATAATTGGATAATTGCATCTCACGCATTTTTTTTTGGCATACACCAGCCAGTGTTTCTTTAATTCATATTTTTTTTTCCATTCTAAAAATTGAAAGCTATAAATGCTGACTTCATCAAGTAATTTTTTAAGCTTGTAAGCAGGAAGTTTATTTACAATGGATTCAGGATGTACCCGGACACGGTATAAAACTTCATTTTTAATTATGTTGCCTACTCCTGCAAAAATATCCTGTTCCAGGAGGGCATCACAAACAAGTAGCTCAGCTTGATTTTTTAGTTTGCCTTTCGCTTTTTTAGGATCCCAGTTTGGGTTCATAACATCTGAGCTCCAATCATAGTGTGTGTTCACATCGCCTTCTAAATATTTTATGGCGCAGGAATAGAAATTTATTTCACCCTTCTTAAAAGTTAAATTTAAACGTACAGGTTTACCAGGCTTCTTTTCATTGAGCTGGTAACTTCCAAACATTAATAGATGAATGCGTACTGAAAACGTTTTGAAACATATCAGGAAATGTTTTCCCCAGCTTTTGAAAGCGATTATTTTTTGGTCTATTAAACGAGACTGTTCAATACGGCTGTTGCCGGTTGCTGCAATAACTTTCTTGCCGGTGAATGACTGCACTGCTTCTTTTAGAATTACAATGGATGGACCTTCTGGCATTGCATGGCTATTTTTGAATTTTTATTATTCTTAGCAGTAAATAAATCTTCATGCATTGTTGAAGAGGAGGGAACGTTTTTTACTTAGTAATTTATGCTTTTCGCCCTTCCTTTTTTATTGCATTCTTATCAGGTGGTATATAACCATCATTTAGTTCTGCATAAGCATGTGTAAATTCTGCACCGTAAAAAACAATCATGGATGAATAGGAAACCCACAATAAAATTAATATGATAGTGCCGGCAGCGCCATATTCACCACCAGGGTCAGCTTTCGCGAAATAAATGGAAAGCATATACATGCCCAATAGAAATAATAGAGCGGTAACGACAGAACCCAGCCATACATGTCGCCATTTTATTTTTGCGTCCGGAAAAAATTTAAACATTAATGCAAAAAGCAGCGCGATGATGAGACGTGAAACGATAAAATTTATAATTTGAATGATTACAAGAAAGGAATCAGAGAAGTGTCCGGAAATCCAATCACCCATAGCTATTAAAAGAGTGGTGATCATGAGTGAAACCATCAGTATAAATGCAATGGCCAGTATCAATCCAAATGAAAATATTCGAACTCTCACTAAACTCCATATTCCTGATTTGGATGGATCGGTTTTTACTTCCCAGATGATATTTAATGATTTTTGAAATTGTGCAAACACACCGGTTGCGCCGATTAAAATGGTGATGACTCCAATTGCAGTTGCCCAAACTGTATTTTTTGATTCGCGGGCAGCACTGATCATATCAAGAATTTGTTGCGCACTGTCAGCACCAAAAACAGCACTGAGCTGTGTACTCATCTGTTTGTTGATTGCTTCGGCACCGAAAAAATATCCTGCGATGGTCACGATCACTACCAGTAAACCGGGCAATGAAAAAATTGCATAGTAGGCAATGACCGCACTTTCTTTGAAAGGGTCTTTTGCCCACCATTTTTTGAAAGCAGTTTTTAATACTATTCCAAAGCGCTTAAGTTTTGATTTCATTTTTTCCGTTTTACCTTTTTGGGCAGTTTCAATCCTTTACTTTCTTTATCCCATTCTTTAACATCCACGCCTTGTTTTTCTAATTTGTTTTTGTTCGCATGGAAATATTTGCGCTGTGATTCGCTTTAGTAGGGCATGATATTTTTTATTTAAATTTTTTAATCACTTTTTCCAGATTAATGCCTTTCCCTAAAACAGGTTTGAAAATATCACCTTCATTTTTTATTCTGTCGAGAGCATTG
Source organism: Chitinophagaceae bacterium (assembly GCA_016717285.1). Lineage (NCBI taxonomy): Bacteria > Pseudomonadati > Bacteroidota > Chitinophagia > Chitinophagales > Chitinophagaceae > Chitinophagaceae bacterium. Next base: position 2,180,300 of record JADKFU010000005.1, on the reverse strand, counting down.
TGAATGGTAAAGTCAATCATTTTCAAGCCTTTCTTAACTTCTTCCCAATGTAAAGGCATTGATACGGTGGCACCGGGTTTAGGCCGCAAAGAATATGGAGCAGCAATAGTGGCCTGCGGACGATTCTGTAAAAAATCTATATACATTTTACCTTTTCTTGCTTTTACCATCCGCTCAATGCTGCTGTATTTTGGAATTTCACGTTGCACTAATGTTGCAATTACACGTGCAAATTCTTTTGACTGTTCATAGGTATATTTTGCGCCAAGAGGAATATAAATATGGATGCCGGTGGAACCACTGGTTTTGGGATAGGCGGTTACGCCCATATCTTTTAAAATAGCGTTCGTGATATTTGCGGCTTCAATTACCTGATTAAAAGTATTCTCTGCAGGATCCAGATCAATAATGCACCAATCAGGATAATCTTCTGCTTCAATTCTGCTGTGCCAGGGATTCATTTCTATACAACCTAAAGTGGCCATATAAAGCAGACTGGCCTCATCTTTAGCAACCAGGTAATTTCTTACTCTGTTGTCTGCATCACTTTTATATTGAAAAGTCTCAATCCATTCAGGCGCCGTACCTGTTACATCCTTGAAATAAAAACTTTCACCCGTGATGCCATTTGGATGGCGGTTCATAGATTGCGGCCTGTCTTTTAAATAAGGTAATATGAATGGGGCCACCTGGTAATAGTAATTCAGCATATCACGTTTGGTGATTTTTTCTTTGGGCCAGTAGATCTTATTGAGGTTAGTGAATTTTATTTCGTGGCCATTTATTTCACGAACCTGTGTTTCATCCGTTGGGTTTAAGAATGTTTTCCTTTCCTTTTTTCCTGTAGGGCTCAATATTTTTGTTGACTTGCTTTTTTTATTCGGAACAATATCTTTTGTAGCTGCTGCTGATTCACGCGTTACATCGCTGGCCTTTTTATCAATGCGCATTGCTTCAAAAGAAGGATGTCTCATAATTCCATCAGTAGTCATTTCAGTATAGCTCACTTCGCACACTAATCCGGGTTTCATCCAGACAGCAATAGCATGCGGCGGGTTGGGACGAAAGCGTGAAGGTTTGTTGATGTCGGGTAATTCTGTAAATGGAGGTGATTTGGTAATAAAGGGCTTAAATTGTTTAAGCATTTCTTTTTGCTGCTTATCATTAAAGCCAGTGCCTACTTTGCCGGTATAAATTAATTTCCCTTTCTCAAAAACTCCCAGCAGAAGTGAGCTGAATGATTTTGAAGTAGCATCATTTATGGTGTAACCGCCAATAACCATTTCCTGCCTTTTATTGGCTTTGATTTTCAGCCATTCTCTGGAGCGAATGCCCGGGCTATATTTGCTATCGGATTTTTTAGCAATAATGCCTTCAAGCCCCATTTTTTTTGTGGTTTCAAAAAATTCGATGCCACCAACTTCAAAGTTTTCACTCAGTCTTATAATATTATTTTGGGGAATTATTTGTCTTAGAAGATCCCTGCGCTCTGACAATGGAATTTGTAGCAGGCTTTTTCCATCTAACCATAAAATGTCAAACACATAAAAATAAATGGCTCCGTCAGCTTCGCTTCGCCAATTTTGCAAGGCTCCGAAATTGGATTTGCCATTTTCATCCAACACCACCACTTCACCATCGAGCACAGCATTTATATTCCAATCCTGTACTGCCTTATAAACCGGGTAAAATTTTTCGTCGAACGACTTGTCGTTGCGGGATTTCAATGCTACTTTATTTTTATTGCAGAAGGCAATTGTTCTGTATCCGTCCCACTTCACTTCAAACTGCCAAGCTTCATCGTCAAACGGTTTGTCAACAAGCGTGGCAAGCATAGGAGAAAGCGTGACAGGAAATTTGGCAGTAGTACCCTTCGTTATTATTTTTGATTCAGCATTTTTTTTCCCCTTTTCCAGGCGGTTTCTTTTAGAGGCAGCTTTAACATCCTCTCGTTTATTCAGCTCTTTTTCTTTCTTGCTTTTGGAAGTTGTTTCTTTCACCCTTTTAGCACCATAAAAATTACTGGAGGTTTTCTCAACCTGTGCCAGTGTTTTTTTGGAGATTACGGATTTGTCCTTAAGCGTGATGTCTTCCTTGGAAACAAATTGATCTTTTACTTTAAAAAGAAGCCAGGAATTTTCACCTCTCCCATGTGTTTTAACAAGTGCATATTCACCTTTTAACTTTTTCCCATGTAAAACGAAATGGAGCTTGCCGGAATAAATTCCTTTCCTTAATTCTTTGTCCTGTGTTTTTTTATCTTTTCCATCGGCATCGGCAGGTTCATAAAACCCTTCATCCCAAACTATTACCGTACCTGCGCCATAACCGCTTGGAATAATGCCTTCAAAGTTTCTGTAATCATAAGGATGATCTTCCACCATCATGGCCAGTCGTTTCACAGCAGGGTCTGTGGACGGACCTTTAGGCACAGCCCAGCTTTTCAATACGCCTTCCATCTCTAACCTGAAATCGTAGTGTAAATTTGTAGCATCATGCTTTTGAACAACAAAGCGTAATTTATTGCTGTCAGGTTTTCCTCCAACGGGTTCCGGACTTTCTTTAAAATTTCTTTTCTGTTTATATTTTGCTAGTGCCATAGGTTTATTTTATAATCTCCTTTTCATTTTGATGAAAACTATTGATCGTTTTTAAATTGTTTAAAGCATCTCCGATCGTATTATTAAAATACATAAACACAGTTTTTCCTTCTTCCAGCCATTCATCAACATAGGCGGTGTATTCGCGCAAAAAATCTTCGGAATAACTGTCTCGGTAATTCCCGGTGGGACCATGAAATCTGATGTATATAAAATCAGTTTCAATATTAGTCATTGGCGTTGCTGATTTGGGAATGTCGTGTATAACCAAGGCCGCATTAAAAATGCTTAATAGATTATAAGTTGCTTCATTGTACCATGATTTATTTCTAAACTCTACCGCAATTTTCCAATCAAGCTCTTTTATTTCCTGAATATCACTTAACAGGTTATTCAATTTAGAGAAAAATTCTTTTCCAGCACTTGGGGGAAACTGAATAAGCAGGCAGCCACATTTTTCTTTAACGGCGTTGATAGATTCAAAAAACCGGACAAGCAATTCTTTATTATAATTTAATTCCTTGTTGTGGGTAATCTCCTTGTATAATTTAAAAGTAAACCTGAAATCGTCATTAACAGAAGTAGCCCATTTCAATACAGTTGCTTGTTGCGGAATTTTATAAAAGGAACTGTTTATTTCAATACTGTTGAAGAGCGAAGCGTAATAGGTGAGCCTGCTGACATTCTGAAACGGCTCGGGATATAAATATTTAGGAATATTTAATTGCAAGCCGCTAAGCCCTGAGTAAAAGGATGCAGTTGTGGAGGTAAGCATACAATTTCCATTAATTAAAATATCCGCCTGAATAATTGCAGCATAGGTTTCAAATAATTTCCGGCACCTGCTTATTTATTTGTATCGAAAATATTCTTTGGATTAAGCGGCAGAATTACAAGGCTGAGCTTTTTTATTTCTTAATTAAGTCCCGTTATTCCGGAATATCATGCCGTTAATTGTAGACTATAATGGAGAGCAGATGGGGTGAACTACAAACTCTAAGAATAACTATTCAAGGTATTGTAACGCTTAGCAAAACAAAAGCAGATCGACAGGGTTTGTTTTCTTTTTACAGGATTGATTGCGAGAAAAACCATGGGACGGAAATGTAATACACGGAGCAGATGAGTATTGGATTCCCCAAATTGTAAAAAAATTGGGACTGCCTTTTTTGTGGTAATTATGAATAAGAGCGTTAGGCGGTACTAACTTTATTAAGTTGCTCTCAAGATGATTTTTAAAATGATCAGCGTTTGATTATCAGCTCCCGGAGCTACATAGTAATAGAGTTAGCGGAACAATGGAGATCTTAAGCTGAAGTGTTATTAAAAGAAAAGAGTCGTTAGAATGCCTTCCGCATTAATGTGTTGCCCTGGAATATTTCTGATGGTTGATTCAGCCAACGGTAAAGAAGGAAGAAAAGTGATCGTATCCAAAATGCGTCTTAAATAGTCAGTGAAATCGCATTGCATTAAGGTATCACAATCTTCATCCGGATCTCATTGCTGGTGAATTCCAAATTGGTTCCACCATCATCCCAGGCCCAGATGCCCAGGTAATACAGCTTGTTGAACTCGAGCAACTCAGGAGCGGAATCATAATCAATCACGCCATTGTGTACACTTCTGCCATCACCAAAACGCACAGTACCGACTTTTCCATCCTGCTTCATGCCGGTGTGCCAGGTCCATACCATGTCTTCGCTGTTTCCTATTGAATTACCATTTGCAAAGCTGCCGGCAATAGGATGGGTAAAAACTCCAACGGCCTGGTATTTTACTTTTGGATCCTTCCATTGTATTTCGAATAGCTGCGAAAAGTCTTCATAAAATTTTTCAGGCGGGCAACCATCATCACAGGCAGGAGGGAGGAAAGTGAAAACCTTAGTGTCGCCGAAGATTTCTATTTTATCAGAGCTGGAATCATTTTCTATATAGTAGTAATAGTATTGCGGAACTTCTATCAGGTAGGTATTATGAATGAAATTGCCTGCTCCCAATTGATTGTCCGCATTTTCATCTGCTTTGCCACAGCTGTATAAAAACAACACCATCAGGAAAATAGCATACTTCTTCATGGATAAATTATTTTGGAATAAAAAAGAGTAATTGTATCTGTGCATATACTTTCCAGGCATGATCAGGAGATGTCTCTGTGTGTGCATCGCCGAAGTAATCAAATGTCTGCACATAATTGTAATGGTTGTACGCCAGTCTTAAACTACCATCAATGGCAATCAATGGAGTAACATTCCAGATCACGCCGCCACCTAAAGATGGCTGCCAAAGCAAAACGGAAGGTGCAAGCTGAAAGGCGAGTTCGCAGTATGGATTTACCCTCGATCGTAAATTGTATGGATACCAGAAATACCTGCCGCGAATTCCGAACAGCACGGATGTAAAAGTATCTGTCCGCGTTGCTTCCAGTGAACCATCAAGAACAGGATACTCTTTCACCTTCCTGCGCAGCAATGCTACTCCGGCATTTGCACCAAATGCAAACCGGTTTTTCAACCACCCGGGATGAAAATAATATCCTGCTGTAAAAAAATATTCCTGTGGCCAGAACAATGCTCCTACAGAAATGGTATGTGGTCCGCGTGCGGTGAAAAACTCGTTCCAGGTAAGTGTAACAGGTATGATTCCTTCCGTAGTTGCAGGTTGAAAGGTTGCGTTTTGGCTGTTGAGTTCGTACGCTGAAAAAAGCAGTTGGTAGCTGTCTGTGCTTCGATCCAAAGTGTCGATGGTAAATGTAAATTTCCCATCAGAATCTGTTTCGAGTTGTTGCAAGAGTTGATCCTTCCACATCACGGAATAACTGATCGTGCTTTTATATCCCGCAGGAATTTCCACCTTTCCAGATATGGTATCAAGCGTACTTTTTTTCTGCATTACTGCATTCACAGGATAGTCAAATATTTTTTTGTCTAATGTTACGGTCTTTACTTTGTCGAAGTACCTGCCACTGGAAAATGAAACTCTTACAGAAGAATAACCTGCAGGCAGCGCACTCAGCGGTATTTTCAATTTGTAATAACCAAATGCATCAGAGGTGGCAGTGATGGATGATTTTTCCGAAAGAAAAACAGTGACATCTTTCAGGAACGTTGAATCTGTTGATTGCACCAGTCCCCTGATGTAAATTGTGTTTTTCGCAGTAAGTACAGTAGCAGGTGTAAGTTGAATGGGTATGATGTTGTCCTCGTTACGTGTTCTTACCGGAAACTTATCCATGGAAGGATAAGAAAGGTATTTGCTTTTATCAGTTTTACTGGTCGGCGTGATGGTGAGATCATACAGGAAATCATTGGGAACAATTTCATATTCGCTGAGATTGGCTTCTTTGTGATCAGCATTAAAGGAAAGCTGGAAGGGTTTCGATTTGCATTTGAAAGTGACTTCCACCGGTATTATTTTTTTTGTATTCTCATCCTGCACAATCACAGTCAGCGTCGTTTGCGCGCTAACGTTGCTGCACATGATTAAAAGACAGATGGTAAAAACAATTTTCATGGATGATCACGTCTTAGGGTGACGGAAATATTGTTGTTCGGAAAATTCAGCGGCAGCGTAGAAGAATGGTAATGTTCTTTACTGAAATTTACTGAAAGAGTGCTTTCCTTGGAAAATGATTCCAGCTTGAAATAACCGCCATCATCCGTAACTGCAGTAACTCCTTCAGCGGTAACTTTCACTCCCGAAATTCCCCTTCCTTGTTCATCCCAGACATAACCTGCAAATGTCTGCGGCTTAAGTTTGGCAATAAGCAGGATGTCGATATTCCTGTTCAGTACTTCACTGGTCTTAAAACTCAACACGGTATCAATGGGCTGTAGAGAATTTTCCCGGGAATATTGAATGCGCAACTTTAAAGAATCCGGTCTGTTCTTTTTAGAAATGATGAATTGAGCAAAAGCACCGATAGTGTTTGTTTTTTTTCCTTGTTGATCACCACCGATAAGATCCACCTGCGCTTCACTGACGGGTTTACCGCCTACAAAAATATTTCCGGCAAAGTAGTCCTGTATGTCAGGGCAGGTTTCCACACCAAATAACTTAGGTGGATTGATCACATAGATGAGTACGCCAAAGGCAATGGCTCCTGATGCTTTCACAAATGTGTTTTCAATTTTTATGGTTGGCCCAATGAGCGTCAGGATTCCTGTAGCTCCGATTGCCAGCAGCACACGCAGCACATAAATAACCACTTCAGAGGGACACTTCACGAAGACGGTGATGGCAACAGCAATAAGTATGAATAAGAAACTTATTCCTACTACGAGGTAGTTAGGTTTTTTCTCAGCGCTTTTTACCGCCATTGTAATATTTTGAAAGTGGAAGAATGATGTTGTTCTGTAATTTTGAAAACAAGTAATCCCGCTGATGATTCCGGGAAAGGAACAAGATACTTACCGTTCCCGATTGAAAATGATTCCGCATCGTTTTGCATGATCACTCTTCCTGTCAGGTCAACGAACTGAAAAAGAGTGCCGGGCGCGTTTACTGATAATGACGAAACGAAAAGTGCCCGCGAATTATAGTCAGCGGCTACCAGCCAATTACTTTTATCCGGAATAGCTTCTGTAATTCCTACCGGGAAATTGCTGTAACTGATATACCGGCTCGAAAAGGTGCTGGTGCCATCATCAAAATTAAAATCATGAAAAAGCAGCAGGAGATTGCCATCATTGGAATCCCTGAAAAAGAAATAGTTGTCATATACGGAAGTATAGGCAGCAAGAAAGGTGCTTCCAAGAAATGCAGAATCAACATATGTTTCCACTTCATGCATGCGGATCACATTCACTCCAAAAGAAAAAGGTGGAGTAAACAATATGCCATAACCATCGTAGTGCGTAGCAATCTTAGCTGCGCGGCGCGTTTCTATTCCACCATTGGTATAAATAACATTTGAAGTATTCAGAATGCTTTCATCACAATTCATAGGATAAGTAAAAATCGGAAGTGGTTGCGGATAATGCAGCACATAATCCTCTGACGCATAACCGACAATTGCCCAATGACTGCTGTTGCATTGGTAGAAGGCATACACATCGTCCTTTTTGATGGCAACAGTTGCTTCAGGGAATTGTGCAGCGTATTGATACGTTGAATCAAGTGGTAAAAAGTTGTCGCTGTAACTGGCAGAATCCTGTAGTTCAGTGAAAGAATAATTATTGTAGTTGCATCCGGCATCACCCTGATAAATACCAATCGTATCTGCATACGTGAAATAATTTGCATCTCCCGGATGTGGGTTAATTATTTCAGTAAGCGGAGTTAAGCAGACATTTACATCAATCAGTAACACTGATGTTGCTCCAGTCCCGCATTCATTTATTGCATGGAAACTTATCTTGCCTGATGCGGTTCCGAATGTGACTTGTATAGTAGTGTCATTGATGGTTTGAAATACAGCTCCGGGTGGCACAGTCCAAACGTAAGATGCTGCTCCATCAATGGTGTTGGAAGAATAAATTTGCATGGAACCGGTACAAGCGACAGAAGGACCATTGATAAAAGCAGCAGGTGCAGGTTTTTTACATAGTTTATAAATCTGTCCTTCTCCATTTCCGAAGAAGCCCATATACGGTTTTGGAAAGAAAAGGGAAGTGATGTTACAGCAACCCACAAAGACTGAATCCCAGGTTAAAGCATTGTCGGGAGTCGAGTAAATTCCCGATAGATTATTTGCCATATAAGCTTCGTGGTCGGAAGCGGCATAACCGCATAAGAAGAGCGGAGAACCGGATGTTCCGATAGGATCCTGGATGACTGTATTCCAGTTCACTCCTCCATCAACAGAGGAGATGATGGTGCGATAGCTTCCCGCAGCAACAATTACATCCTTGTTTGGAAATGCAAGTCCCAACAGCCCCACAGGTTCATTGAAATACACAACTGACCAGGTATTCCAGCCGTCTGTTGTTTTAATGACGTAACCTGAAGTGTAATTTCCAGAAGCAGTAACAGCAAAACTAACCTGATCGCCAATGAAGCTGATCCTATGGATGTCGGATGTGTTGGTAGAAATAGTATCCCATGTAACACCTCCGTTAATGGTCCGGTAAATTATGCCACTGGATGCGCCAATGAATCCCTTGTTCTCATCGAGGAAGTAAATGCAGTAGAGATCTCCATTAAAATTCAAACTGATATCATCCCAGGTGTTTCCCCCATCATGAGTAGATAACAATTTTCCATTGTTGCCGCACACATATCCGTCCTGATCGTTAAGAAAGAAAATATCGTAGAGCGTTACTTCAGTTAAACTCTGTTGAATATTCCAGCTAACACCACCATCTGTTGTTATTGCGATTTTTCCGGAGGAGCTTACAGCATAACCCGTGTCGGTATTGATGAAAAATAATCCACTGACGCCTGTATCGCTGAAAGGCTGACCCACCAAATTCCATTGCTGGGCAAAAACGGGACAACTATCGAGTCCGCATAGCATCCCGATTATTAAACAGCATTTTTTCAATGGGTTAAAAAAAACAATTATAAAAAGCCGGAGTTTCAAAACAGCATCTGAAATTACCTGAAACATCTTCTACGTATTATTTTGAGAAAGATACGCAAATAAGAAATCGTTGATCCGCTTTGTCCCCTTAATATGGGACGGGAATATTTTTACTTAATAATCAACCCATGATTTTTTGACAATTCATTTGCAGTAACCTTACTTCCCAGGCTACATACCGGCAGAAGATTTTGCCTGTCATTCTGAATTGCTGCCGTTGTATCTTTGTCGGCTAATAGCATTAAAAAATTCCCCCCGATGCAAAATTTTCATGAACAATCAAGAGTCTGGATTTACCTGGGCAACCGTGCTTTTACCGATGTGGAAGCGAGTGATATCAGCATCGCGATAAAACATTTTTGCAAAGAATGGTCTGCCCATGGCAACAATCTGAAAGCAGCAGGGGAGGTTCGTTACAACCGGTTTATTGTATTGATGGTGGATGAAACGGAAGCAGGAGCGAGCGGTTGTTCCATTGATAAATCTGTGCATTTTATCCAGGCAATAGAAAAGGAATACAGCGTGCAACTCTTTAACCGCTTACTCATTGCGTGGAAAAAAGCCGATGAAATTCACGTTGCTTCCATGCAAAACCTTCAACAGCTCTTTGATGAAGGCACCATCCAACCGGAAACTATCGTGTTCAACAATGCGGTTACTTCTAAAAAAGATCTCGATGATAAGTGGGAAGTGGCGTTTGAGCAGAGTTGGATGTTTGGACGGATAAATCGGGAATTGAGAATTGAGAATTGAGAATTGAGAATTGAGAATTGAGAATTGAGAATTATTGACGAAACAAGATAAGTATTCTCCCTACGAAGAAGGTGACAAACAACCTAAACCATATAAACAACCTATACATTTCAAACCCTCAAACCCTCAAAAATGCCCAACTATCGATTAAGGACTATCAACTAATGACTTTTAAAGCTACATTTGCCCTCTTTATACCCTCTTGATTGGACCCGAAGCACGCTCACAATAAGCTCTCAGTAGCAGGCTTATTAATCACTTTAGGAATTATTTACGGTGATATAGGAACTTCCCCGTTGTATGTAATGACAGCCATTATGGGTCATGATTCCATTGACAAATTCCTGGTGCTGGGCGGCGTTTCCTGCGTGTTCTGGACACTTACGATTCAGACTACACTGAAATATATCGTACTCACTATTCAGGCGGATAACAAGGGGGAAGGTGGAATTTTTTCATTGTATGCCTTGGTTCGGAAACGCGCTAAATGGTTGATCTATCCAGCCATCATAGGTGGTTGTACGCTACTTGCGGATGGAATTATTACGCCTGCCATTACTGTTTCTGCTGCAGTGGAAGGACTTCGGATCTATAACAGAGACATCAACACCATTCCGATTATTATCGCCATCATCACCTTCCTGTTTCTTTTTCAACGGGCGGGAACACGTTTGGTAGGCAGCTCATTCGGACCCATTATGTTCATCTGGTTTTCGATGCTGGGCGTACTTGGTCTTCATAAGATACTGGAGCATCCTTCAATTCTGCAAGCTGTGAATCCTGTGTATGCTTTTGACTTGCTTACACAACACCCAAATGGATTCTGGCTATTGGGAGCCGTTTTCCTTTGTACAACCGGAGCCGAAGCGCTTTATTCTGATCTCGGCCATTGCGGAAGAAAAAACATACGTGTGAGTTGGGTATTCGTGAAAAGTTGTCTGTTGTTGAATTATTTCGGACAGGGTGCATGGCTCATGCGCCACCAGGGTTTGGTTTTGGAAGGAAATCCGTTTTATGGAATCATGCCGCCGTGGTTTGTGATTTTTGGAATTATAATCGCGACGGCTGCATCTGTAATTGCAAGCCAGGCGCTCATCTCCGGTTCTTATACATTGATCAGTGAAGCGATGCGGCTGAATATTTGGCCTAAAGTGCGAACGATATTTCCAACAGTGCAGCGCGGACAGGTTTATATTCCAAGTGTGAACTGGTTTTTGTTTATGGGTTGTGTGATGATTGTTTTTTATTTCAGAGAATCCAAGAATATGGAAGCCGCATATGGATTGGCCATTACGATTACGATGATGATGACCACTATTTTATTCAGCACCTATTGGTATGTGAAGCATGGTTCATGGATAACAACCGCACTCATTGGCGGAACTTTCTTTTCTGTTGAAATCAGTTTCTTCATCGCCAATCTCAGCAAATTTCCTCATGGCGGTTATGTCACTTTGTTTATTGCATTCATGTTGTTCTCCATCATGTTCACGTGGTTCAAAGCGAGAAAAATCAAGAACAGGTACCTTGAATTTATTCCTGTCAGTGAATACCTCCCTTCACTGAAAGAACTGAGTGAAGACCAAAGTATTCCTAAATATGCTTCACACCTGATCTATCTCACCAGTGCAGATTATAAAACGCAGGTTGAAGACAAGGTGGTTTATTCCATTTTTAACAAGCAGCCTAAACGCGCTGATGTTTATTGGCTGATACATGTGGATGTGGTGGATGAACCTTATGCAATGGATTATTCTGTTGATATTCTTGTTCCGAATAAAGTAATCCGCATTGAATACAAATTGGGCTTTCGCGTGGCTCCGCGACTGAATCTTTTTTTCAAGAAAGTAGTGGAGAATTTAGTGAATGAGAAGAGAGTTGATATTGTCAGTCAGTATGAATCGCTTCGACGTAAAAATATTGCAGGAGATTTCCGGTTTGTGGTGATGGAAAAATATCTTTCTAATGAAAATGAATTGTCATTTACAGAGAAGATCATCATGGATTTTTATTTCTATCTGAAACATATTTCCATGACGGAAGAAGCTGCCTTCGGATTAGATACCAGCAATGTGACGATCGAAAAATTCCCGTTAATCCTGGCACCGCCTTCTCATATTAATTTGAAGGAAGTGCCTTCGGATGGTTAGCATTCAGATAGAGGCGGGGTTTGGAATAGGAGAAGGCGAGGAGGGCGATGTAACAAAAATTCAAAACTCGTTCTTGCCTTACAAATGTTGTACACTATCAGCAATCTGCCTCATTCTTTTCTGATAAGAGTTATTTACCTTCGGTTCCATCTACAACACTTGCAATAATGGCACACAGACTCAAACCTTCTGCTAAAGAGGATAACGATACGGGTCTCAGTACGAAAGTACAGGCAAGGAATCAGCGTGCAATTAAAAATGATGGCTCTTTCAATATCGAATACCGGGGATTAAATTGGTTTCGTCCGAGTGATATTTACCTGGAACTGATTACCATGCCTTTGATGAAATTTAACATCATTGTTTTTATTGCATTCATTACTGCAAATTCAATTTTTGCCTTCGTTTATTTTCTGATTGGGGTTCAACATCTCACCGCCTATGAAGGACATACCAAACTGGACGAGTTTTTACATGCCTTCTTTTTCAGTGCGCAATCACTAACCACTGTTGGATATGGTCGCATCGCACCGGTCGGTACCTTCATCAGTTTTGTGGCAACGTTTGAATCCATGATGGGCATTCTCACCTTCGCACTGGCGACAGGATTATTGTATGGCCGTTTTTCAAAACCCAATGCCAAGCTTGTGCACAGCAAAAATATGCTGATGTCGCCTTATAAGGAGGGAATGGGATTGATGTTCAGGATCGCTAACGGAAGAAAAACACAACTGGCGGAAGTGGAAGTGCAGGTGACGTTATCAAAAATTATCGTTGAAAAAGGGAAGGATGTACGAAGGTTTTATCCGCTTGATCTCGAACGCAGTAAAGTGGGAATGTTCCCCTTGTCATGGACTGTCGTACATCCCGTTACACAGGATAGTTTGCTTTTCGGACATACCAAAGAAATGATGGAGGATGAAGATGTGGAACTGATGGTTTTTTTCAAAGCATACGATGAAACGTTTTCGCAAAATGTTCATTACAGAATTTCATATCGGGCATCGGACCTTATCTGGGGCGCTAAATTCATCATCAATTTCGAATCGCAACAGGATGGTCCAACCATCCATTATCTCGATCGCATCAGTGATTTTGAAATGGTGGAATTGCCGCAGGAAAGGAGTGTGTCGCTGGGTCAGCAGGCGGTGAGTGATGAGTAGCAAGTAGCAAGTAGCAAGTAGTGAGTAGTGAGTAGTGAATAGTGAATAGTGAGTTGTTAGTCATTGGTCATTGGTGCATTTGGTCATTGGCACATCGGCACATTAATTTCAGCGGCACATCCTGCCTGAATACGAGCTCATCTTTTGACTGTGCGTAAAGTGAACAGCTACGATGAACATGATCCGAAAAAAAATGTACTTTTCCGCCCGTTCATTGAGTTTATAGTCGATAGTCCATAGTCCATAGTCGTTAGTCAGTGCTCCGTAATTCCTAATTCTTAATTCTTAATTATTAATTCCTAATTCCCATGACCAAACTCTTTACCCTCTTCCTCCTGCTTGCCGGTTTATCGATAACAGCCCGGGCCACAACAAAAGGCGATCCTTACAACCGCAGCTACATTCAAAACAATAAAGAACAACTGAATTACCAGCGACAGCAACAATTGCATCAAAGCAAGCAATGGTTGCAGTTCAGCAGCAAGCACCAGGGCTGGAAGGTGATATTTGATGAAAGAACAAGCATGCCGCACCGTGCTTATGGGTCGGGCATCACACTTTCAGGAAGCGGAGATGCTGCTTCAAAAGCATTTCAGTTTATTAAGACGGAAATGGCTTCATTCAACATAAACACAGATCAGTTGAAGCTTCGCAGTTCGCATGCCTCACCTAAATATAATTATGTCGATTACTATCAGACTTACCAGGGCATTGAAGTGCTGAACAGCCGGGTAACAGTTCGCTCTACAAAAGATGATCGTGTTGTATTGTTTGGTGCCGATGTGTTTAACGATATTCAGTTAAATATAAGTCCTTCACTTTCTGCTGATATCATCTCCTCTTACGCTATTGATGGAATGGGATATGAAATCACCGGCATCGCAGTAAATCCTGATGTTAAAGTGTTGCCAATTCCTGTGGGAGATTTATATGCTTACCGTTTGGTGTATGAAGTAACAGTTTCCTGTAAAAATTTTGAAGGTTATCCTGCACGCTATTACACGCAGGTAGATGCCAACAACGGAGAAGTGCTTTACCGCAGTAATCAGATCTGCAATTTTGATGATGAATTGATTGTAAATGCCACAGTGGCTGATCCTAATCCATGGGAGCCCAACGTAATCCGCGGCCTGCCTGATCTGAAAGTGACTATTGCCGGAACGGATTATTATACTGATTCAACCGGCACTTTGTTATTGGGCACTATTGCACTACCGGTAAATTCAACTATCAACCTCGTGGGAAAATGGTCAACAGTAGTGTCTGGAAATACAAGTGTAGCAACAACCAGTTTCACGAATAATCTCATAGCCGGTCTCAACCTTGTTTCTTTTGACACACATGCAACCATTGAAAAACGCAGTGCCTATTACCATGTGAATGTCGTGCATAATTTCCTGAAATTCCATTTACCGGAATATGAGGAAATGGATGAATCACTGATCACACGGGTCGAACGCACTGATGGCAGTTGCAACGCTTTTTATGACGGTTCATCCATCAATTTTTATCAGCAGGGTGGTGGTTGTTATGATCTTGCTTTGGCTGGGGATGTGGTCTATCATGAATATGGACACGGCATCGACATGCGTTTTTATGATTTTTATAGTAATGGCCTTGACAATGGTGCCATGAATGAAGGTTACTCTGATGTGTGGGGAATAGGAATTACAGATAATCCGATTTTGGGTCTTGGCTTCTCCGATACAAATCCTGAGGGATATGTTCGTCGTTACGACATCAATAAAAAAGTATACCCCCAGGATATTCAAGGTGAAGTGCATGCTGACGGTGAAATAATTGCCGGTTGCTGGTACGATACACGTTTAAATATTGGTAACAAAGACACGATGTTCAACCTGTTTGCTGAAACCCTTTTCGGACTTGCCGACGGACCTCAGGGACAGGAAGGCACTGTGTACAGAGATGTGCTGCTCGATGCTTTAGCCGCCGATGATAATGATGGAAACCTGAACAACGGAACGCCTCATGATCTCGCTATTCTGAGTGCGTTTGCTTTGCATGGCATATCGTTGATTGGAGATCTGAATCTCATTCATGCTGAACCGTTGGTAACGTTTTCAGCCACGCCTATCACTATTAAGGCCACCATCAACACTGATTTCCCGATTTACTTAGGCGATGCATTTTTACATTATAAATTGAACACCGCAACAGATTATCAAACCGTTCCAATGACGTTGCTCTCAGGTTCAAATTATGAGGGCTTAGTGCCTGCGCAGCCGCAAGGATCCATTCTGGATTATTATTTCACGGTAACGGATATATATGGAAGTGTCGCGTTAACACAACCGTCAAAAATTTTACAAGCCGATCCAAACCTGCCATATAAGTTGCTGATTGGGTATGATCAGTTGATTAAAGAAGATTTCGAAATATATTTTGGTGACTGGATCGCTTTAGATCCTTCAGATGATGCCGCTACCGGTGCCTGGACTTTTGATGAACCGGTGGGATCTTTCCTGGTACCAGGTGATCCTAATTCTATGGTGCAAACGGATAAAGACCATACGGATGACAATACGTTTAATTTCTGTGCATTCACAGGTAATGCAAGTGCCGGATCAGGTGCAGGTACGAATGATTGTGATGCAGGAAAGAATACATTGTACGGGCCGAAGTATGACGTGACTTCCTATCAGAATCCGGCTATTTCTTATTATCGCTGGTATTCAAATGATCAGGGTGCGAATCCAGGAAATGATTTGTGGAAAGTTCATATCACCAATGGCAACGGCGTTTGGGTGCCTGTTGAATTAACTTATACTGCAGACCATCAATGGAGAGGCAATGCATTCCGCATCAAGGATTATGTGGAGCTGACAGATAAAGTGCAATTGCGTTTTGTAGCATCCGATAGTATTATTGCCGGAGCGGATCTTGAAGGAGGCAGTCTTGTAGAAGCAGCAGTTGATGATGTAATCCTCTGGGAATTGGGTGAACCTACCATCGGTATACATGAATTAGAAAATATTGCGATCACTGTTGCACCGAATCCCGTGTCTGATGTGGTGATGTTAAAATGGAATGCTGTAACATCAGGTGTTACCAAAGTAGAAATGCTGAATACACTTGGCCGTTCCGTTTATCAGCATACTATCAATGGTTCTGTAAATCAACTGTCAGTTCCTGTTGATCAGTTTCCGGCAGGAATTTATACGTTGCATATTAATTCGGATAAATTTACAGGAAGTAAAAAAATAGTGGTGCAGTAGTTTAGTTAGAAAATATTCTATACCAAATTTCAAAGACCCTTGACGCATTTGTCAGGGGTCTTTTCTTTGCTTGAAATTTAATATTGCCTGGCTGGAATTTTAGAGTAGATTTTTTCATGCTTCGATTAATACTGTCGCCCTACGGGACTTAGTAATTCAACAATTCAACAATTCCACTTTAGCCCACCTTACAAATTCTCCCTTCCGAATTGCTTATCATTGCCAATTCAATAATCTTTATCGTATCTCTTGCTTGTTCCGGAGTAACTATCAAAGGCTCATTAGATAGAATAGCACCATATACATTTTCAAAAAATGCAGCATAATCACCTCGTTCACTTTCAACTTTTCCCTGTTGGTGATTCCCATTCACATCCGTATTAATCATTCCCCAAATTGATTCCGGTTCTACGCCCCAATCCGAGCTGTTGAAAGGTGTGTGTCCTTCTTTTAAGGCTGCTTCCTGCACATCCATCCCATACTTCACAAACGATCCTTGTGTTCCTGATAAGATGAAATGTGGCAACGGCTCTCTTACCAGCATGCCCGCCTTCAGCGTTACTTTCAACCCGGAATAAAACAACAGCAATTCAAATTGATCAATTGATTTTCCTCCCGGACGTTGTACCTGCATATTCGCAAATAGCTCTTCCGGCATTCCGAATAAACAAAGTGCCTGATCAATTAAATGTGATCCAAGATCATACAGAATTCCGGAGCCGGGCAGTTCCGTTTCACGCCATGAATTTTCTTTCAGCACATTTCTGAACCGGTCGAAATGCGCTTCGTACTCCACCAGCGTTCCCAAAAGTTTTCCATCAACTATTTTTTTTATGGTTTGAAAATCACTGTCCCACCTCCGGTTATGATGCACGGTGATTATTTTTTGTTGTTGCCTTGCAAGTGCTATTAATTCATCTGCTTCCGCAACCGTAAGCGTAAATGGTTTTTCAACAATCACATGCTTGCCGGCCAGCAATGCCTTTTTTGCAAGTGGGAGATGTGAAGTATTTGGAGTAGCGATGATGACCAGCTCAATAAACTCATCCGTAAAAATTGCATCTGCTGTTTCTACAATTTCTGTGTTGGGATATTGTGACTGAGCAATTAAGACAGCAGCCGCATTGGTAGTGTTAATTTTTTTCAGTGTGAATTTATCTGAACCCACAATAAAAGGTGCATGAAAAATCCGTCCACCTGTGCCGAAGCCGATCAGACCTGTTTCAATTTTGTTCATCTCACGAAAATAGAATGTAATTCAGACACTCAATGCGCATCTACCACAATACTACCTCCCTTTGGTCTGAGTGGTTGCAGAAACAACAAAGGAATACAGAACAAAAAGAAGATGCCCACAAAATAAAATCCATCAAGATAGGAGAGCAGGTACGTTTGTTTCACTACCGCACCTTCAATAGCTTTATAAGCAGCTTGCTGCGCATCTATCATTGAAAAACCCCTCACTGTAAAGCTGTGAACAAGGTTATTAAAACGTTCTGTGAAGGCAGGATCATACGCGTTTACATTCTCCAATAGAATATTGCGATGATAACCCTGGCGCAGATGCAGCATGGTGGTGATGATGGCAATGCCGAATGAACCTCCAAGTTGGCGCATCATGTTATTCAGTCCTGTTCCCTGCGCAATATCTTTTCCCTGCAAACCGGAAAGCGCAAGTGTGGTAAGTGGCACAAATAATAAGCTCAACCCCATTCCACGAATAATCAAGGGAATAATAAAATCATTCCAGCCTGAAGCCAGCGTAGATTGTCGTAACAATTCGGTAAACACAAAAAATAATACAAATCCTATCGTTGCCATGATTTGCGGAGGCACACCTTTTCGTAAAAAAACACCTACCATCGGCATCATAAATATGGTGGCCAATCCACCGGGAATAAGCATTTCTCCAGTTTGCTGCGCACTGAATCCTAAAAGGTTTTGCGCAAATATTGGAAAGATGAAGACGGAACCGAACAGTCCAAAACCAAGTATAAAAGTTAACAAAATACCAATGGAAAAACTCCTGTTTTTTAGAATCCTGATGTCTACTACGGGATTTGGCATGCTGAGTTCCTGCCACACAAAAGACACCAATCCGATAACTGCTGTTATGGCCAGCACTGAAATGTAAGGCGTCTCAAACCAATCCTCGCTTTCACCACGTTCTAAAACTATTTGCAACGATCCAACACTTACGGTCAACAGAAATATGCCAAGCCAGTCAATGCGTTGATTGGACATCGACTTATCCCGTTTACCCCTGATATATTCCAGCGTAAACATAGTGGCAATAATTCCCAATGGAATATTGATATAAAAAATCCACGGCCATGAAAAATGGTCGGTGATATAACCGCCCAGTGTTGGTCCGAGTGTTGGACCTACAACCACACCTAATCCAAACATCGCTGTTGCCATTCCCAATTGTTCTTTTGGCCATGTTTCAATCAATATGGCTTGCGCTGTGGATAGCAATCCGCCACCGCCTAATCCCTGTATGAACCGGAAAGCAATGAGTTCCCAGATGTTGTGGGCATTGCCACAAAAGAAAGACGCGACAGTAAAAAGTATGATGGAGAAAATGAAATAATTCCTTCTCCCGAATTTCAGGGAAAGCCAACCCGACATCGGAAGAATTATCACATTCGCCACGGCATATGCTGTAACCACCCAACCCACATCTTCGAGTGTTGCACCAAGGTTACCCATGATTTGCGGAAGCGAAACATTTACCACCGTAGTATCAATGAGTTCAAGCAATGATGCGAGAATCACAGTTAGTGTAATGATCCATTTCCGGAAGCCTGCTTCAGCCATTGTAAATAATTAAATCGTTTTCCTGAAAGGTTAATCAATGTTTGCTTATAAGTCAACCGTCACTTTCACACTCATTCCCGGTCTCAAAGCCTGCAACTGTTCTTTCGAAGTTGTTAATTTTATTTTTACCGGAATACGTTGTATCACTTTCACAAAATTGCCGGTTGCATTATCTGGTGGAAGCAATGAAAATTTGGCACCTGTAGCAGGAGAGAATGAATAGACTGATCCATCAATAGTAGTTTTTGGAAATGCATCCACTTTCAAGGTAACATGCTGTCCCTCCTTCATGTCATCCAATTGTGTTTCTTTAAAATTGGCAACCACATACACATTGGAATCTGATACTACCGTGAAAAGTGTCTGACCCGATTGCACAAGTTGTCCGGGCTGCACACTTTTTTTCGATGCAATGCCTGTTGCGGGAGCAGTAATTGTGGCATAGGACAATTGCAACAGCGCATAATCAAGATCCGCTTGCCTGGCAGTTACGTTAGATTGGGCGACGGTAATTTGTTGTGCTGTTGCATTGGTTTGTACCGTTCCGGTTGTAAGCTGCTTTTGCGCAAGTTGCAATCGCGATTCAGCAGATTCTTTTTCTGCTTTTACAGCATCATATTGTTGCTGGGTGACAGATTTATCCGCAAGCAAATTTTGATAACGGACGAAATCCTGCGTCGCTTTCCACACGTTTATTTTTGCATTTTCAATATTCGCCATTGCTGCATCATTGCTGGCATGCGTGGTGGAAACGTTTGCTTTAGCAACCAAAACATTTGCATTCGCATTGTCTAACGCGGCTTGTGCCTGTTCTACTTTAATGCGAAGATCGCGGTCATCAAGTCTGATTAGTACCTGGCCCTTTTTTACGTGTTGATTTTCCTCGAAAAGAATACTGTCTACATAACCGGTCACCCTGCTCACCACCGGACTGATATCGCTGTCAATTTGTGCGTCGTCAGTGTATTCATGATGCAGTGAATAAATGTATTCATTGATGCCATATCCGATACCGCCAATCGCGATGATTCCAAGTATTACCGGTAGCACTATTTTTCTTGATTTTTTTGCTTCTGACATGAAAATTTGAATTTATAAACTTTGATTATTGAATGGTTCCTGTTGCTTTCAGCAATTTGTAATAAGCTACCTGACCATCTGCTTTGCCGATGGAATAATTAATTTGCGCCAGCAGCAGGTACGATTGAGCATCAATCAAATCGCTGAAGAGCGCGACACTGTTGGTGTATCTTGAATTCTGGAGATTGTAATTTTCAGTCGCCTGAACCAATGCTTTTTCTAATGTAGTAAGCTTATCCGTTGATTCTGTATAACCAAGGTAGCTGGAATAGACTTCTGATTTCACCACATCACTGAGTTGATCATATGCGGTTTTTCCCTGTAAAACAATTGCTTTGCTTTCTGCTACCTGGTGTTTATTGGTAAAGAGTGTAGTAAGATTCCAATTGAGGTTAGCGCCAATATCCCACGTTAAATTAAACTGATCTACAGGTGGAATGTAACGAACATTAGGATTTCCGTAATAAATATTTCCGCCTACAAATATGGTCGGCCAGTAGTCTTTTTGTTCTACAATTAAACTGTTCATCGCAGCGAGGTTGCGTGTTTTCTGCGACTCAAGATCAGACCGGGTGGCGGCAGCAACCTGCAGATATTGATCAAGCGTCTGCAGCGTTGGTGTTTGAAAAACGCTGCTTGTATCAATCTTTGTTGGTGTTTCGGGAGGTGAAATACCAATCAGAAGGTTGAAATCGTAAATCGCTGTCTTTAATGAATTGGTTGCATCAATGGCTGCCAGCTCGAAATTTGTTTGTTGCAATTGCGCTCTTACTACATCATTGTGCAACGTTATGCCTTCTCTCTCGCCATCCTGCAATTCTTTGATCTGTTGCTTTACCAGGGCAAGGTTTTGATCGATGATCACCACACCTTTCGTCAGCTTGTAAATATTGAAATAGGCATTCACAATATTAAATGCCACTTCATCTTTGTCTTTATCTACATCCATGGCGGCAGCCTGGTTAAGATAATCTGCTGATGACTTACCGTATTTCAACTTGAGTCCGGCAAATACCAATTCATTCACTGAAAGTCTTGTTTGATAATTGTTCAGGTATACCGGAAATAATTCATGAGCTTCCGTTTCACCCGGAAACTGAATCAAATAAGCCGGTACATCGCTCAACCGGGAGTATCCGGCCGTAAGGTTAGCCATCGGATAAGCAAGGTCATACGTCTGTTTGTTTTTTGCGTCTGCTGCTACGGCTTTTGCCTGTGTTATTTGCAGTTGCTTGCTGTTTTCTAAACCCATTATCACAGCTTCCTGCAAAGAAAGTACAGGTAATGTTTGCGCAAATGAAGTAGTGGAAACAAGATACGCGATGTAGAAAAAAATCATCAGCCGGATTCTCTTGTTTACACGCAGTTTATTGCTAAGCATGGATAAGTGTGATTTATTCATGGTGTCAGATTTTAATTAATGATCAGGTAGGAACGTACAATGTCTTTCAGATAATTTTTCAATCTTTTTTTGGGCCGTGAATCAAAGATTGAGCCGTTACCCAGTTTTAATAATTTACCGGTCATCGTTTTTGACATGCTGCATTGATTGATGGTTCCAACAATGGAAACAACCAGCAGGTCAGCATCCACTTTACGGAATAGTCCCTGTTTTTGTCCGGCATAGATTAGCTTTTTCATCTCCTGTGAGTTTCTTATCAGGATGTCGGCTATTGCATCGTGCATTTTATTTCTTTGCTTCAGCATTAACTCATGGTGAAGTATTTTATGAAAATGCGGGAAGGTGGAAATCCTGTCGACATACAGATCAATGGCCATTTCAATTTTTGAAAAAGGATCCAGCACCGCATCGCGGTTAAGGGTTTCCAGTTTTTCGCGGATGAAACGGGTGCGGAATTCAACCAATGATTCAAAAAGCTTTTCTTTTGATCCGAAGTAATACGAGATCATTGCGATATTGATGCCTGCCTTTTTTGAAAGCTCACGAACGGAAGTGGCTTCAAATCCTTTCTCTGCGAATAACTCTTCGGCAGCTATCAGTATCTGGGTTCGTTTATCGTTCATAGGTAGGAAACCGGGCGCAAATTTAAACAATTGTTTAACTTAAACAACTGTTTAAGTATTTCAACTATCAGAAGGAGTTGACGTAACAGCTTAAAAAATATTTTGTAATCCTGATAGATTAGTAACTGACGGTTGCAATATTGGTTTTCAGACATTGGATTGCTATGCACAATTGAAGCAACATCCTCCGTGCCTCCGTGGCAATTAAAAAAAATCAGTGAAGCAACCTGGAAATTGCCTTGGTTCCTGCGCTACGTTTCGCCTGGAGATCATGAGAAAATTAGTAGCTTCGCAACACTTTCTTCCATTGCATTGTTTTACTTCCCATCAAATTTTTCTCATGAAAAAAACAATTACACTCTTTAGCTTTTTATTGGTTATCGGTCGTTTAAGTGCTCAAACTCCAACCTGGAGCGATAAAGTCGCTGCGATCATTTATGATAACTGCAGCAGTTGTCACCATGAAGGAGGCATCGGACCATTTTCGCTGATGTCGTATGATGATGCACTAACCAATGGTTATGGCATTTCAACACAGGTTGCTGCGAAGCTGATGCCGCCCTGGAAAGCAAATCCTGATTATGTTCATTTTCAGGATGAACGATTTCTTAGTGCAGAAGAAATGAACACCATTGCCGAATGGGTGAATGGTGGATTACCTTCCGGTAATCTCGCCGATGCGCCTGCCGCTCCTGTATTCAGTTCAAACTCACAGATGAATGAAATAAACCAGACGCTTGAATTACCCTCCTGGACGGTAAATACGGATATTGATCAATACCGGAGTTTTGTAATTCCGGCAGGAGCAAGTGCGGGAAAATACCTGAATCAGATTGAATATCAACCCGGCAACAATGCCATTGTGCATCATATTGTGATCTGGGCTGATCCTACCAATATTTCACAAAGCCTTGATGATCTTGATCCGTTACCAGGTTTCGAAAGCAATGGAACCATGCCTGCCAGTTTTTTCTCTTCACTGATAGGCGCCTGGGCACCGGGAACAGGATTGTTCAAGCTACCGGAAAACATGGGCATCAAGATTCAATCAAACTTTGATTATGTGGTGGAGATACATTATGCGCCGGGAAGTTTGGATCAAAGTGACGCGACGAAGATCAATCTGAAGTTTACAGATTATCCTGCCATTCGGGAAGTGTTCGTTGATGCCGTGTTGGAATATTTTTTCGGCATGACAGACGGACCATTATTTGTTCCCGCCAACACGGTCAAAACATTTCATGAAGCCTATGACCTCAACGGATATAATGTTTCATTGATTGGCATATTTCCACACATGCACCGCGTAGGAACATCGTTTAAATCATGGGCTGAAAGCAGCACCGGTGCCATCACGCCACTGATAGATATTCCGCAGTGGAGTTTTCATTGGCAGGGCTTTTATAACTATCAAAAACTTGTGCCGGTATTTAGCGGATCCACATTCTGGGGCGAAGCTACCTACGACAATACCACCAATAATGCTGATAACCCGAATAATCCGCCAATGGATATATCAGCAGGAGAACACACCACCGACGAAATGATGATTGGATTTTTCGCTTACACGGAATATCAGCCGGGCGATGAAGACGTGGTGCTTGATAGTACATTAGTATCAGGCGAAAGTAATGTACAACTCAATGAATCTTCCCTCAGTATTTTTCCAAATCCGGTTTGCGATCAACTCAAAGTGGAAGTTTCGCTGATTAAATCCGGTTTCGCGGTCTTTGAGTTGTATAATGTGAATGGCTCATTGATAAGGTCGTTGCCAATAAATTCATTGAGTGCAGGAAAGCATACAACCACTATTCCCGTCAGTGACCTTTCCAATGGCATGTATTTACTGAAAGTGCAAACTGCAAATGGCGTCACTACACAAAAATTTGTGAAAGAATAAATCAATTGAATCAATTCTTTTCAGGCAGCAATTGAAAATTTCAATGGCTGCTTTTTTTTGAATGGCTGTTTAATTTAAATGCTTTCACTCAATATCCAAATGGAGTATTACCCGACAAAATTTTACCATTATCATTTTCCGTGATTTCCGTACCAGGTGCCAAATATTTCAGGAATTGAAACACCACTCAGCCTGAATTCTTGTCACGGATCCCTCCCAAATTACTATCTTTGGCCTTCATTTTTTTAGCAAACAGATGCCTGTCACATTAGATGTTGCTGCGGAGATACACGATGAAAACCGTCAGGGTGAAGCCCTTGCGGTAAAGCATCCCGCTTCTGTTTCTTCCATCCGGCGAAGCTTTTATATCGAAAGCTATGGCTGTGCCATGAACTTCAGCGACTCGGAGATCATCGCTTCTATTTTAATGAAAGATGGATTTGCTGTTACAGAAAATTTCATGGAAGCTGATCTTGTGTTGATCAACACCTGTTCCATTCGCGAAAATGCAGAACAACGTGTACGCCAACGCCTGACTGAATTTAAGAAAGCAAAGCAAAATAATCCTGATACGCTAATTGGCGTGTTGGGTTGCATGGCTGAACGTTTAAAATCAAAATTTCTTGAAGAAGAGAAAATAGTGGATATCGTAATCGGACCAGACGCCTACCGTGATTTGCCCTTATTGGTTGCTAAAGCGGAAGACGGTCATAAAGGTGTGAATGTATTATTGTCGCGTGAAGAGACATATGCTGATATTAATCCCGTGAGGCTGAACAGCAATGGTATCACCGCATTTATTTCTATCATGCGCGGTTGCAATAACATGTGTTCTTTTTGCGTGGTGCCTTTTACACGCGGTAGAGAACGCAGTCGTGATCCGCAATCAATAATTGATGAAGCAACTGCATTGTTTGTGCAAGGCTACCGTGAAGTAACATTGCTCGGACAAAATGTCGATTCTTACTTCTGGAAAAACCCCGCAAGCGGTGACACTTTGAATTTTGCACAATTGCTTGAGCAGGTGGCGAAGGTGCATCCATTACTTCGGGTAAGGTTTTCTACTTCTCATCCAAAGGATATTACAGACGAAGTAGTGCATACCATGTCAGCTTACCATAACATCTGTAAGCACATTCACCTGCCTGTTCAATCAGGCAGTTCTGAAGTGTTGAAACGGATGAACAGAACGTATGATCGTGACTGGTATCTCGAACGTATTAATACGATCAGGAGCATTCTTCCGGGCTGTGGAATATCAACCGATATTATCACAGGGTTCTGTGGCGAAACCGAAAAGGATCATGCTGAAACTCTGAGCATGATGGAATATGTAAAATACAATCTCGCTTACATGTTCAGTTACTCCGAGCGACCCGGAACACCTGCGGAGAAGAATTTTACAGATGATGTTTCTGCTGAAACAAAAAGCCGGCGGTTGTCGGAAATTGTGGCGTTACAACATCAGCATCAGCAACAAATTCATGCAGGCGAAGTTGGCAATGAATATGAAGTGCTCGCGGAAGGAATT
Source organism: Chitinophagaceae bacterium (assembly GCA_016717285.1). Lineage (NCBI taxonomy): Bacteria > Pseudomonadati > Bacteroidota > Chitinophagia > Chitinophagales > Chitinophagaceae > Chitinophagaceae bacterium. Next base: position 2,154,522 of record JADKFU010000005.1, on the reverse strand, counting down.
TCAAAACGTTCCAAAGATCAGTTGTTCGGCAGAACTACACATAATAAGGTCATCATCTTTCCCAAAAACAATATTTGTATTGGCGACTACGTAACAGTGAGAGTGGATGCTTTTACTTCGGCAACGTTGATGGGAGAAGTGGTGAGTAGTGAGTAGTGAGTAAAAGTCGTTAGTAGTTAGTCCTGAGTCGTTAGTAATTGGTCATTAGACATTAGTTCTTTAGTCAGTCGCAGGAGAAATAGTGAATGGTGAATAGTAAATAGTAAATGGTGAGTTAGATAACAGACAACAGACAACAGACAACAGACAACAGACAACAGACAACAGGAACAGTCAATAAAACATTATCTCAAATTTACAAAGCAATGCATCGGCACATCGGGGCATCAAAACATCGGCACATCAATTCATCCGCACATCAATAAATCCAGTGGAAATACAATCAATCAAACAGCGCTTCGCAATCATCGGCAATTCTCCTGGACTTAACCAGGCCTTGAGTGTTGCGATTTTGGTGGCGCCAACGGATCTCAGTACCTTAATTACAGGTGAAAGTGGAGTTGGTAAGGAAGTTTTCTCACAGATCATTCATCAACTCAGTCCGCGAAAACACAATCCCTTTATAGCGGTGAATTGTGGTGCCATTCCCGAAGGCACTATCGACTCTGAATTATTTGGACACGAGAAAGGATCATTCACAGGTGCGCACGAAGGAAGAAAGGGTTATTTTGAAACGGTGAATGGTGGTACCATTTTTCTCGATGAAATCGGAGAATTGCCCCTCGGCACTCAAGCCCGTTTATTACGCGTCCTTGAATCGCAGGAGTTCATCAGAGTAGGTTCTTCAAAAGTTCAAAAAACGGATGTCCGTGTAATTGCGGCTACCAATGTAAACTTGTTGGAGCGTGTGCACATGGGTCGCTTTCGTGAGGATTTGTATTATCGGCTCAACACAGTTCCCATTACGGTTTCACCATTGAGAGAACGAAAAGAAGATATCCCAGTGCTCTTTCGTAAGTTTTGTATTGACTTTGCAGAAAAATACAAACGTTCACCCATTCAATTAGATGAGCAGGCAAAGAATTTATTGACTAATTATTCCTGGCCGGGAAATGTTCGCGAATTGAAAAATATGGCGGAACAGGTTTCTGTACTTTCGAAAGAGAAATTTGTAACTGCCCACGAATTGCATGCTTTTATTCCTAATGCACCCCAAAGTAATTTGCCAATGCTTGCATCTTCTGGAAGCCATAATGCTGACTTCTCAGAACGTGAACTTCTTTACAAAGTGTTGTTTGATATGCGCAATGATATCAACGACCTGAAGAAAGTAGTGTACGGACTTATGCCGGCCGACCAACATCACCATGATGATGTTGCTTTAAAGAATGCTGAAATGTTTGCTGATGCCAAACCACATTCTGATAAAGCTATCGTGATAGATGCCATCCATGAGAAACCAATTGAGGTGGAAGAATCATTGTCGCTGATGGAGAAGGAAAAAGAAATGATTCAGCGGGCGCTGAAAAAGCACCGTCAAAAACGCAGAGATGCGGCTCGCGACCTCGGAATCAGCGAAAGAACATTGTACAGGAAAATCAAGGAATACAAAATTGCAGAGTAACACGTTTTCATTTCAGCAACAAACAGATAATACGATCATCCTCTTGTTTAAAAAATTGAATTACTTACTGCCTTGTATTTTCCTGCTCGCCTGTTCAGGTTGCGGCATCTATTCTTTTACAGGAGCCTCTATTGATCCCAATGTAAAAACCTATACCGTTCATCCATTTGCTAATCAGGCACAAATTGTTGTGGCTTCCCTTGCTAATTCGATGACGGAAGCATTGCGGTTTAAATTTATTACGAGCACGAATCTGAAGCAGGTGGAAAGTGATGGTGACCTTGAATTCCAGGCTGTGATAATGTCTTATCAGGTGTTGCCGGTGGCTCCCCAGGCCAATGAAATTGCAGCGGTGAACCGGTTAACCATAACTGTTAGTGTGGAGTATTTCAATCATCAGGATGAGAAGCAATCATGGACAAGCTCCTTCTCACGTTATGCGGATTATGACAGCAATAAGGATCTGGCAATTGTACAGGATGATCTCATAAAAGATATCAATGAACAATTGGTGGATGACATTTTTAATAAAGCAGTAGTAAATTGGTGACATGGATGTAAATCAAATTCAGCGCTTACTATTAAAAGAGGAAGCTTTGCAGAATGCTGATTACACTGCAATAGAACAACTGGTACGTGACTATCCGTATTTTCAAACGGGCTGGTTGTTGCTGACGCGAAAATCATTCTTGCAGCGTGATCCCGGGTTCGAAATAAAACTGAATCTTGCCGCAGCACATGTCATTGACAGAGTAAAATTGTATGGTTTTTTGCATCCATCGTCAACGGTAGCACTGCCTGTTTTAGTCCGTGATGATCTGAACAATGAAAAGAAGATTCCTTTTGTAAGTACCGTTTCAGACAATAATGAACTGGATGATTTGCTTCGGTCCATTCATGATCGGAAGCAGCAGATTCTGGGAACCCATGAAGGAGAGAAGATCGCAAAGGAAAATAGCAGTGATCTTTATTCGCAACTTATTTTAGAAGATTTGAAAAGTGCCGGTTCGGAATTTTCTTCTACAAAAATTGATTCCGCCGGGTCAGCAACCATCGATCCGGGAATTGATGATTCAGAACTTAAAGTGATAAAGGAACTGGAGCATGAAATGGAGGAACAGGTAGCAAAGGAACGCAATCAGGAATTTTTGATATTAAATGAGACTGCCGGCGATGGTGAATTTGCGCCACTTCATGAACCACTCAATGAAGAGGAAGACGAAATTGCTTTTGTAGAGGAGCCGGATCCTGAAGTGGAATCCATATCATTGATTGAAGAAGAATTTATTTTACGCGATCTCGACCAGGATCTGAAAGTGTATGAGCTGGGAAATATTTCAGAAGCAGAAATCAATTTGCAAATTGAGCCTGAAGGTTCCGGCAGTGAAGAAATAGCCGGCGATCATGAATTGGAAGGATGGAAGGAAATGGAACTGCTGGTGATAGAGCAGGAAGAAGTAAACAGACGAAATGAATTAGACCTGATCAACAGCAGGGCAGGCGGAGGCGCTGAATTTTCGCCAATGTATATTGAGGAGGAATCAGATGAGCCCGAAGCAATTGAATTAAATCCGGAGTTGGAATCCATCCTGCAAATGGAAAGCATTCCTGATAGTACAACTCCTGAGGTGACGGTGATGAGCGAAAAGCATTTAAAAGAAGAAACTTCTGAGTTACGTTTCAGCGAACATGTTCCATCACCCGGCGAATTCCTTCCTGGTAAGTCTCATTCTTTTCTCGATTGGTTGCAATTCTTTAAACCGGAGAAGCAGGCAGGATCGACCAATCAGGTTGAAAAGAAAGTGGAACCGAAAACGGATCTTTTATCCGAAGAAATAAAATCAGTGGAGGATATCGGACCCACAGGAACGGTGATGCTGGATGAACTCAATACCATTGATCGTATCGTTTCAACTATTCGTCATGAACCGCTTGAAAAGACAGCGTTGATAGTTTCCCCCGCGGAGTTGGCCAGGAAAAGTATTGAAATGAATGATGAAATAGTTACTGAAACTCTGGCATCCATATATGAGTCGCAAGGCCTTATTGACAAGGCCATTCGCATGTATGCCCGCCTTAGTTTGAAATTTCCCGAAAAAAGCCTTTTCTTTGCCGCTCGAATTAAAGAGTTAAAAAGCAAAAAATAACCATGTATTCCTTCATCATCGTATTGATCATCATTGCCTGCATCATGTTGATGTTGGTTGTTTTGATTCAAAATCCTAAAGGCGGCGGGCTAAGTTCATCATTCGGGGGCATTTCCAATCAGATTCTGGGTGTAAAACGAACCACAGATTTCCTGGAACGGGCAACGTGGACCCTGATAGTTGCGGTCGGATTGCTTAGTTTATCAACCCTTTTTTTTGTTGGAACTCCTTCATCAACGCCAACAGGCCCTAAATCAGAATTGGAAAATATTGATCTCGGCAGCGGAGCCGCGGTTCCAAATCTTCCTCCTGCACCTGCCGCTACACCTGATACTTCAGCGCAAGGACAATAATTGATTGTTTATTTTTTTTGAAAGATAAACGGATGTTGTGCAGGGCTAAAGCTTTGCCTGATACAGATATCTTACGAGCGATCGTTTTGCAACCGGCAGTAAGGTCTCCTGGAGCGGGTAGTCAGCTTTTGATTCTACAACATATACGGCTGGATTTGGCAAGTGTTTGAATTCTTTGATCAGTTGAAATTTTATTTCTTCAAAGGTATTTGAAAAGCTACGCGAGTAATTCCCAATAAATTCAGTCTTAATACCTCTGAATTTTTCATTTGCATTTTCAAATATGGTGATGAGATAACTGTAAACACCAGTATCTGATGTTCTGTTTTTTGAAAGCATCATATAGCCTGCTTCCGGATTTAAGGAAACAATACCTACCGGGAATATTCTGAGGTTATCTTCCACTTGTTGGTAAATTTCCTTGCCTTCCTCCAAATGTCGCTGCATGAGTGGTATTGAAAAATCTATGATTGCTTCCACTTCTTCCATATATTCTTCATCTGCCATCAGCCGTTCAAATGCTATCCTGAAATTTTCCAGATCCAACTTACTGACTTGTTTGGGGAAAAAATTGGATACATAGGTTTTGTTTTTTTTAATGGTGTGCAGATTGTTGTAATGCATCACAAGATCAGACAGCAACGGATAGAGTTTTTTCTCAACAAATTCAAAGCTTACCTGCTGTAAATAAGCCATCAGGATGTATTTCTTGTATTCAAAATCCACCCAACCTTCCGTTAGCCAGTTTGGATTAAGTTCTTTCATGGTTGCGAAATTTTGATGGTACTATGTTACAAAAAAAATACCCGGAATCAAGCACTTGTTCATCGTTTGGCAATTCTGATGCTATGAACTGCTGTATCATTTGGGGATGGTATACTATAAAAATAACGGTTCAGGCTACATTAACCATTAGCAAAATGAAAAGACAGATCGCCAGGGTTTATTTTCTGTTTACAGGACTGAAATCAATACCAAAATGTTTTAAAAAATATCGCTCGCAAAAGGCAAAGGCCGTAAAGGAAATAAGTGGATTTAACTTTGAACACTTTACACCGTTGCGGGAAAAACCAAATAACGGAAATGTCTTGCCCCTTTTCATTTGTGTAACCCGATGAATCCAACCGCTTTCAATACCTTTGTATTTTATACTACTATGTCAACAGAAAACAAAAGCACATCCAAACACGCCCGTGCCGAACATGCGCTGGTGAATTATTTTTTACAGGAACAAGGACGATATGTATCGTTTAAACAGTTGAAAAAAAAATTTTCGACCCGCTTTCATAAGGATGACCTCTATAAGTCGGTTCAGTCATTAATGGAGTCCGGCTTTTTGCAACAGCGTGGAAGCCAGTTTCGGCATGCACATGCTGCAACATCTGCTGCAAACGCTGATTCCGATAAACTGATGGAAGGCGTAATAGAAATAACATCAGCCGGTCACGGATACGTGGTGTCACCAGGCAGCGAGCAGGATATCTGGGTAAACCGCGACAACCTGAATACCGCGTTTAATGGCGACAAAGTGAAAGTTTCGTTGATGAAGCGGAATCGAAAAAAACCTGAAGGTCGGGTGGTTGAAATAATGGAACGTGCTAGAGATTCTTTTATAGGTGTTGTGGAACAGATAGGAGAGCGATTGTTTTTTATTCCTGAGCTGAAGAATACTGATGTCGATTTCATTATTCCTAAAGATAAATCTGCTGCCGCCAAAAAAGGTGAAAAGGTGTTGGTAAAAATGACATCCTGGGAAGCAGGTACGCCGCATCCATTGGGAGAAGTGATCAAAGTACTGGGAAAAGTCGGGGAGAATGAAACGGAAATGCAGTCCATCCTGATTGAAAGTGGATTCCGGCTCGAATTTCCTGATGATGTACTGAAAGAATCAGAAAATTATCCTGATATAATCCCGGAAGATGAAATTCAACGCAGAAAGGATTTCAGGGATGTAATCACTTTTACAATTGACCCGGAGGATGCCAAAGATTTTGATGATGCAATTTCTTATCGGGAACTGGAGGAGGGATTATTTGAGGTGGGAGTTCATATTGCCGACGTTACACATTATGTAAAACCAGGATCTGCGCTTGATCATGAAGCGCAGTTGCGGACTACTTCTGTTTATCTCGTAGACCGTTGTGTACCTATGTTGCCTGAAAAATTATCGAATGGTATTTGTTCTCTCACGCCTGAAAATGACAAGCTGTGTTTTGCTGCTGTATTTGTGATGGATGATAAGGGAGATGTAAAAAGTGAATGGTTTGGAAAAACAGTGATTCATTCGAAGCGGAGGTTTTCCTATGAAGCAGCACAGGAAATATTGGAAGGAAAGGAAGATGATCTTTTAGGTGCGCTCATGAATCTGAATGCTATTGCGAAACAATTACGTGCAAGGCGATTTAAAAATGGCGCTATTAATTTTGATACTATCGAGGTAAAATTCCGGTTGGATGATGCAGCGAATCCGGTTGAAGTATTTGTAAAGGAGCGTAAGGATGCACACTTGCTGATTGAAGATTTTATGTTGCTGGCCAACAGGAAAGTGGCGGAATTTGTAGGCAATAGAAAAGGAAAGGAGATTCCGTTTGTTTACCGCGTTCATGATCTTCCTGACGATGAAAAACTGAAAAACTTTGCTGAGTTTGCGCAGCTTTTCGGATATAAATTAAATTTCAGCACTCCTAAACATACCGCTCATTCTTTCAATAAAATGATGGAAAAGCTGAAAGGAAAACCTGAACAGTATATGCTGGAAACATTGGCCATCAGAACGATGGCAAAGGCAATTTATACGACAAAAAATATAGGCCATTACGGATTAGCATTTGAATTCTATACGCATTTTACTTCACCAATTCGACGGTATCCTGATATGATGTCGCATAGAATTCTGGAGCAGGTGTTGAATGGTCAAAAAGTTTCAGGGCAGCAAATGGAACAAATATGTAATCACTGCTCTGAAATGGAACGCAATGCAGCAGATGCGGAACGAACGTCTGTCAAGTTAAAGCAGGTTGAATTCATGGACAAAAGAATAGGAGAGGTCTTTGACGGGTTTATTTCAGGCGTTACTGAGTGGGGCATTTTTGTGATGACCGAAGGTTCATATTGTGAAGGCCTGGTTAGAATGGATTCAATCAAAAGCGATTTTTTTGTGTACGATCAGAAGAAGCACTGCGCTAAGGGAACACGTTATGGAAAGAAGTTGCAACTGGGCGATAAGGTGCATGTGAAGTTGCTCAAAACAAACCTTGCAAAGAGAATGATTGATTTTTTATTGGTGGAAAGCGACAACTGATATTTATCAGGTTTATAACAGATATTGAAATTGTTTTTTTGAAAAGATGATGATACTCTCCTTGAAAGGAATGAAAAGCATTAATGAATTGCAGGATTTATTTAACCACGAGCTGGCTGCGCAATCTTTCAGCGGCGAGCCGGAGGAACTTTATAAGCCCTTCGGCTATATGATGAGTCTTGGCGGCAAGCGCATACGTCCGGTTATGCTGTTGCATGCATGCGAAATGTTTGGAACCGATGCGAGTCAAGCCATGCAACAGGCGCTCGCAATTGAATTGTTCCACAATTTCACCCTCATACATGATGATATCATGGACAATGCACCGTTGCGCAGGGGATTGCCAAGTGTGCATGAGAAATTTGGCAATACTGTTGCCATATTATCCGGTGATGCCATGCTGGTGACGGCGTATAAATATTTGTTGCACACAAATCCCCAAAAGCTACCCACGCTCTTAAATTTGTTTAATGAAGCAGCCATCAAAGTTTGTGAAGGTCAGCAGTTAGATATGAATTTCGAAAGGCTGCAAGAGCTAAAAGTTTCCGATTATCTGAATATGATTGAATTGAAGACTGCTTCGTTAATAGCAGCTTCTTTGAAAATGGGTGCCATAGTAGGTGGTGCATCTGCTGAAGATGCAGAACATCTCTATAATTTTGGAAAGCAGCTTGGCATTTCCTTTCAACTAAAAGACGATTGGCTCGATAGTTTTGGCAGTACTGAAAAAACAGGCAAGCAGCCTGGCGGCGACATTCTTCAAAATAAGAAAACGTTCCTTTTAATTGAAGCGATGAATAGCGCAGATGAAAAAGTTAAACAGGAATTGCAAGACTGGTATAGTGTGGCACATTTTAATCCTGCAGAGAAAATTGATGCAGTTTTAAAACTATTCGAGAAGATAGGGATCAGTGAATTGGCGCAGAAAGAAACAGCAAAACATTATCAACAGGCATTGTCATATCTTGATCAGGTATCTGTTCACGAGACGAATAAAAGCAGCTTACGGAAATTATCAGAAAACTTATTGCACAGAGATAAATAGTAGTTGCTAAGTCCGCTCTGGAGTAGTTTATGATGGTTAAATTTATCTTCTCAGGCTTTTCGAACCGTACTACGCCTTCCGCCTTTCTTTGAATGAAGGCGCTCTAAAATAGTTTGCCAGATAGCCTCATATGGTACTATTTCCATGGTTTCGTTTTCAGATTGAATTTGGGCATCCGCTCCGCTGAGCTTTTTCAAAGGAATAGCAGCCTTCATTTTGATGCGTTCAGGATCATAATGGCAGTTGACGAGCTGTCGAAGCATTTTAATAAATATTTTCGTGCGCTCTGATTTCTTACCTGATAAATAACGCGAAGAAAAGATGCGCAACGATTCAATGAGCTTTTCGATGTTGTCTTCCTCGCCACGGTCAATCAAATACAACAATTGCGCAATAAGAATAGCTGGATAAAGACCTCCTTTATCCTTAGAATAAATGGGGACTTCATTTATAAATTTCAGTATTTTGAAATCCTTTCCTTTTATAATTCCCGGAAGCACATAATTTAAATAGGCCTCAAATATTTTCCATGCCTCCGCCTTCTCATCAGTGAGATATTGAAATCGCTGATGGCCGGTCGCCAGCTCAAAGATTTCTGCAGCTTGCTTATATTTTGCAGCATGCATGGCCAGTAAAAAATAGTTTTCTAAAACTACAAACCAGTTGTTACTTCCTTTGGTATAAAACTTCAGGGCTTCTTCAGCATTCAGTTTTCCGTTTCTGAAATCGTTCAGGTAAAGACAGCAAACCATTTTTAAAAGTGCAATCTCGCCTTCGCGGGACGCCAATCGGTATTGATTATATTTCTTCAAAAAATCCTGTAAGCGGTTGCAGAGATTGAGTGTGAGTTTGTAGTTTCGTATAACCTGATAGTACAATAATCCGATTCTGTAATGAAGGAGGCGCAGGTGAAAGCTATCTTGATATTTTGAGAGTTCCTTGCTTTGATTGAAATACTCTTTTGCGGTTGCAGCCAATTCCGGTTTATAGGCCTTGCTCCTTGCCACCTGTGTCAAAAGAGCTTCATACATCAATTCAGCACGGTTCTCCGATTTTAAAAGCTTTAATGAATGATCTGCCAACTGATCATATAGCTCGAACTCATGCTTTAAACCTATCATGGCAAAATGGTGGCGGAGCATGCGGGCGCAAAGCATCACAATTTCATTGAGATCAAATTGTCGGGCAACAACAAGGGTATTTTTTGCCATTGCAATTGCACTCGTCCTGGCCCCATGGGTTAGCAAAATCTTGGCGCAGAAATAGTTTTTATTGCATTGGTAAACGGCTTTTTGGTAGGGAGAATCCTGTATTTGTTTGTGATTGAGAAAGAAAAGGGTACTGATGAGCCGGTCTTTTAAACGGCTTTTCAACATCAGGTATTTCTTGTCCTTGGACGACGACTGATACAAATCCATTGCGGCCTCGTCATCATTTTTATAGGAGTTTTCTGCAATTCCTCTGAATAACTTCAGGTATAAATTATCCTTGACGTTGGTTGCCCTTTCGTCAATTAACTCAAGGTTAATGAGTCGTTGCTTTGTTACCAATGCAACCATTTCTTTAAATATTTTCATTGCCAGCTCGGTCTGAAACGCCCAAATGTATTGGATTTCAGTCGTAATTTATTATTTATCCCCGTTTAATATGTTGAGAAAAGCGATGTTACCCAAACCCATTAATTGTACGAACGTTGTGAGTTTTCATAAACTACCTTAGTGTCCTGAAATTGGAATTAAAACAACTTAAAGGTTATATCGCAGGCACATTCTGATTGTGTGAATGATCATTTGAAAACAGTTTGCTCTACCAATTATGTAATAAAAAACTGATTTATCCACAAGAACCTTACGAATGGAAACCGCTAATGTTACTATAATTGAATTTTTTAGCTAATCTTCATTAATAAGTATAATATATTCCTGAAACTATTGCTGAATAAGGATTTCAGCTACATTCTCGTTTTATTAAATTGTTATTCTGATGGGTTTATTTACCTTAGATGCTCTCCCTATGTACAGATCGTGCCTATCTGTAACACGCTACAGATAAGGGTTCCAGAAACTATTTGAATCTCGGATGTGATAATTGGTTACACATTAAATGTGAAACATTTTGTTGCCTCTGGCAGTTGGATGGATATGATGCAGATCATGTAATCCTCGCTGGAAGCGATTTCCATGATGATCATAGGATTGCTCACCGGCCATCCCAGGATATTGATGTTACCATTACCTTAATATTGCACAATTAACTTGACAGGATGTAGGGTAAATTTGGTGCGTTAACAAGTTTAAGAAAACCAAAAACAAACGCCATGTCAGGAATCATCTACCAAATCACCCTCGTACTGAACTTAATGTTCGGTGGTAATAATCATCAGCAACAAGCTCAGCAAATTTATTCCCAAAATGATTACAAGATCGTTTGCGGTGTAGTGATTATTGATACTGATGAGCTGTAGAATCAAAAAAGTAACAACCAATTTACAGGATACATTTTTTTCAAAAACTAAAGCGGCTTTCTATGATGGACATGAAGATTAAATTATCAGAACAGGTGTGGCAAAAGGCAACCAGCGCTCCGGATTTGGATCCTGAATATTTTCGGCTTGATGAAGAAGGTTCTGTGATTAAGAAGACGGATTTCAATAATGAATCTTCAATTTATGGATGGTGTTTTTTTCACCTGCAGCCTGTTTGGGACGGGGGAAATGATGAATTGGGAAACCTTAAGCCGCTTAATGTGATCAATAAGATATTGTTTATGGCGGGAAATTTTAACAGAGTTGCGACTGAATTGGAATTCTGGGACTAATGTTACCCGATTTTAATTGCTATCATATTTATTTATAGTAATAGTAGATGCTTTTTAATCTACCTGTCTGGTTTTAAAAGGTTGACGTAATTTCCAGGATGCTCCTGCCTTTTCGTCAAATGCTCCTGAAAACCTGCTTACCAATAAGCGTACAAGCCAACCGCGAAGCCTGAAATAACTTTTAAAATAAACAGGCTTGCCACCCAACATAGCCTTTGCCTCCCGGGCAGTTCTTCCAAGTTCTAAAGCCCTTTTACCAGCATCAATGGCCATTTCAACACCATCATACATTATATTGTAATAGAGCTGGTGTATTTCATTTTTGGAATAGTCCATCCCGATATAATGCAGCTCCCATAATTCGGAATAAATGATGTGTGAACTGAAGGCAATCATTTGTTCATTTTCAAAGTATCCGACCACTTTGAATGCCGGACCGTAAGCCTTCTTCATTTCAAAAAAATACCGTTCTGTGGCTATTACGAGCCTGATAACTTGTTTTTTTACAACGTTACAATAGAGTGTTTCCAGTTCTTTTCCATATTTCTCAATGTCTTCCAATTGCAATTCTTTTCTCGTAATGGAGGAACATCTGCTCCGGATTTTTCTTACACGTTGAGCATATTTATGCTTTAGCGAAGTAACATAGTCTGAAAAGGTAATCCATTTGTGTTCCAGATCAAGTTTCATCGTCAGGTCACCGGGCCAGGGCTGATAACCGTAATTGACAAGATCATCATTCATATTTTCTGATTGCCAATCTTTCATCAGAACAGCATGCGGTTTGGGCCGGCTTTGTTTGAAGAACTCCTGCATTGATTGGAATATTTCCGGAACGGTTGTTCTGTCTTGCCGAACATAGAATCCTGGAAAATCAACACGAAAGAGGTTTCCACAAACCAAAATGTGAAAACCTTTATTCATGAGCAGCTTTTCAATCGGACGAATTAAGAAATTACCGATAAGTGGAAACTGATAGTGCCTCATTTTAAAATGAACGTTTTGGAAATAAGCAATAGCTACAGCTTCTTTTCCTTCGTGTTCATAAAAAAAAAGGTAAGTGAAAGTAACGTCGATCATCCCGGATTTTTCCAATGAGAGTAAATGTTTGGATAGTAACGGGTAATTTGCCGGCAGGAGTTGATCCCATTCACCTGCGTGTTCAACTAACGAAGTATATGCCTTAAATATCAATGGAGGTAAATGTTTGAAGTTTCATTTGGGACGTTGCAAGGTGATAAATATTTTCTGCAGTCCGCAATACCTGGCTTACCGGTAATTATTGTAGCATCCATATTTGAATCTTAGTGACGATGCAAGGTTGCCTGTGATTTGTTATTGCGTCTTAAATATTTATGTTTGGAACGGGTAGTTGCCTGCATGTTAGTAAATGACTGGTTCCTGTAGACGGAAGGCTTGTATTGCTAAATGAATACCATAGCTTTCAGTATCTTTCAATAAATTTAAAACTATGAAATTGTTTTACCCGTCACTTTACACTCTTTGTGTTATTACTACTTTATCATGCTTTTGGCTAAGCACTGCTGAGGCGCAATCTTTTTGTTACCCGTCAGGCAATGTCATCATTTATTCGAATTATGATGGAGGATATCTGAATATTGATGTTGATCAGGATATTCCTGATCTGAAGATTGGCATTACGACCTATGAGAAATGTGCAATAACTATCAGTGGTCTTTATGCAGGCAATGTAACGGAAGTAATTTATGCCGGATTCAATGGCGACAATGATCATTGTAATCCAACCCTGCCTACCACCAGCATCAGTGGTGTGCCGGCTTCCAATACCAGCATTCTGCTGTATCCTCCGGTAACATGGCCCAATTCAAACGGGTACTACTATGTAATCTGTAATTATTCCTGTGATTCCGCTACCAGTCAGGGTGGCTGCAATACACCTGACCAGGTTGTGCACTATTATCTCACACAATTCGGTGGTTCTTTGTATTACCACTATACTCAGTATGGATGCTGGAGTGGAACGCATCATGTTTCCGATGGTGGCAATTGTTGTATCGGCGCCTCCATCCTTGATCCGCAATTTTCGATCAGCGCTTCATTCAGTGTGCCAAATGACACTATGTGCGCGAAGGTCGCCTTACCATTCTCTAATACTTCCTTTAACACATTCCCGGGAGCAACTACCTATAGCTGGAATTTCGGTGATGGCACACCTTTAAGCAGTGTTGAAAACCCAACACACATTTATGGTGTAGAAGGAAATTATACTGTAACACTGATTGCCACTAATGAAGCAGGAACAATGAGTGATACCACAGAAATGTCACTGGTGCTCGTGAACTGTTTTACGGGCATAGCACCTGTAAATTCTACTGTGAGTGTCCACCTTTCACCCAACCCTGCAACTGATAAGTTCTGTTTTATGTTTTCAGAAAAAACAATGGACGGTTACGATCTGAAATTATTCGATCCTCTGGGGAATCTGGTTCTTAATCACAGACTTCCTCCTGGAATTCAGGAATGGTGCATAGACAATGCTATCGAAGGAATTACCCCCGGCATCTACCTCGCCGCAATAAGGATGAACGGCGAAAACTGTATTCTTAAAGTAATATTACAGGAATAGTTAAAGGCAAAACACAAAAAAATAACCACAAAGTATTTAACTCTCGTGGTTATTTTTTTATTATGAATGCTACTTGCTGATTGGAAGGTAACTGAGTTGCACCAAAGAACCGGAGCTATAGTCAAACTGATATAATCCGTCTGTAGAAATAAGGAGTAATAAATTACCCAGCGGAATTACATCGCGGGTTGCACCGGCTGTTATGGTTTCTGAAAGCGTAATTGCAAGTGGATCTGTAGCATCAAGGCTTTTTAGTCCGGATGCATCATCGCAGATGAAAAGATGCTCTTGATCAATTCCCAGCCCGAACGGATGATTAAATGGCACCGTTGTTTTTAAAACAGGGTTGTAAATATTACTGATATCAATCACATCCAGTTCATTTGAAAATCCCTGACAGCTATTGCCATCACGTAATGTGGCATAAGCATAGTTCCCCTGCACTACTACAGGGTCACAACTGCTTACATGCGATAGCTGGGAAACAAATGATGGTGAAGACGGATTGGCATTGTCGTAAATTGATACACCCGTGGTGGAACCGATAAAAAGATAATGATCATAGGGAAAGATGGTCTCAATATTCCATGGCATCGTTACTGTAGACCCACTTACAGGTTTCGCTGCAGTACTAATGTCGAACATTTTCATAGCTGCATAATCAAGGCAATAGAGATATTGATCGTAAATCGCAAATCTTGCCATTGATCCGGCGATTCCATTGCCCGGGCTAACTGCAGTGTTACTGGTTGCGCCTCCGCCCGAAGTTGTACTGGCAACAAAAACATCTTCGAAAGCCTTTATTGGATAATATTGCCCGCAATTCTGTTCTACTGTGGTATCTGTTTCAGTCCATCCGGTTATTACTCCATTCGCCGGATCAAATGACCAACCATTTGTGTAAGTTCGGTTGGGAAATACATTCATAGTGCGGGATACCTCTTTCACATTTAATGGATCTTTGATATCTATAGCCACAAGATCAATATAACTGTCAGCATACAAAATGTTATCCTTCACCGCAATATCAATACAGCCCGGAATATTGATAAAGCTGATATTCTGTGGCGATGCAGGGTCAGTATTATCAATGATGTGTATGCCTTTGTCAACTTCACTGATAAAAATATAAGGTGCTTTGTAATAGATTTTGCCCGTGGATTTCAAATCCTCCGCAGGTAAGGATTTTACCGCACTGCGTAATACGTCAAAACCCATATAGATAGGTTTATACAATTTGTAAGAATAGACATTGGTACATGTATCTTTCAGGCATCCTGAAAAAAGCATGATGGTAACACTTAAAATGGCAAGTGCCTGCAACGATCGGGAGTATGTTGTTGTCATAAGTTTCAAGGATTTAAAGAAAGACACCTTCATTTCATTAAATGTTGCATTCAAGAAAATAAACATGGTAAAAAAAACAGGTTTTGTCTTAATGGTTTTAATGGCCGTTATCACCAGGTCTTCAGCTCAGAGTGACTTGCAGGATGTTGTCTATCTTAAGGATGGGAGTATTCTGCGAGGGAACATTGTTGCTCAATTCCTTGATAGTCTTGTAAAAATTGAAATAAGCGGCGGAAGTGTTTTCGCAGTTAAGATGGAGCAGCTTCAATATATTGAATACAAAGTTAAGCCACCAAAATCTGAAGTGCCTGTAACTGTTGATACTCCTTTCGAGCGAAAAGAACATGGTTATTTCAACATAACCGATATCGGTGTGCTTCCCGGAACTAACTATACCTATGATTATTATTATGGCAGCAATTATGCAACAACATCAATTGGATTTACGATTCAAACCATTCATGGTTATCGATTTAATCCTCATTTTTTGGCAGGTGCAGGACTCGCTATTGATATCATTCAATATCCGATGGGACAGCTCTTTGCCGATGGACGATGGGAAATTCTTAACAGGAAAGCAACACCATTTGTATTTATTGATGCAGGCTATGGCATTCCACTTAATAAAGATCAGGATGATGCCAATGGCCAGGTATATTACAGTGGAGGTTTTACGGCAGGTGGAGGAGTAGGTATGCGCGTGAATTTTCACAATGAAGGTGCCTTTGTAATGGAGGTTGGATATAAAATGGAAAAACGCTCAGAACATATTGTTTATGAGATCTGGGGTACCGATCAGACCAATAGTTACACCTATAACAGGCTGGCCATTCGTTTTGGGTTGGCTTTTTGATGCCGTTTATTTTTCATCAGCCCCGGTGGCAAGTTCTTTCAGCGAGTGATTGTTAACCATTACATCTGTAACTACAGCAGTTCCATTTTTAATATACACTATTGCATAGGTAATGCTGTTTGTATCTATTGCTGCTTTAAAAACAATTTCCTCTGCTTTAGGTGCTTTCGATTCTTCCATATAAAACCTGGCAAAAGGATAGTCAATCATAATTTTTGGAATCGAGTCATAAGTTACATAACTAACCTTAGCTTTTACAAAATCGGATATCCCATCGGGCAACGTTTTTGATACACCTGCAATCTCACTGAATCCCGATTCATCATGTGTGAGTTGTAAAAATACCTCTTCGTTATTGTCCCATTCATCCGGGTTGATGACATTTACGCTCGACGCTTCAAAATTTAAAAGGATGTAACGTCCTCTGAACGGGTCGGACGGATCAATGGGAGCAGTTTTAAATTTATGTACTGTTCCATTGCGGACAATTGTTTCATTATCCACGACCATCTTTGCAGGAACATATAATTGGACTAATGCAACAGCAAGTAACAAATACAGGGAATTGATTTTAGTCATGGCTGTCGGTCTTAAATTGATTTTTCCTTTTACGAAGCTGAGAGTAATTGGCAGCGAAAAAAAGCAGACCTGCGCCTACAAACAAAAATCCTCTTATTATAAAACTCAGATAATCATCAAAAAACCTGCAGCATGTGAGGATTAAAATAATCATCAGGCCATAGTTAAGTATGCCGAAATGATCCTGTTTAGCTCCTGATCTTATCCAATAGATACCACAGTAAAGAATCAACAGGTTCATGATGATCATAGCGAAAAGAGATGAAGAAGGGCTGACAAAAAAGTAGGTGAACAAAAAAATCAGGAAGGTAAACTCAACCGGATTAATATCACCGTCCCGTTTTTTCAAGTAAGAAAGCAATAGTAAAACTCCGGCAGCCAACGATAATAGCAGGGTCGCAATAAATTCCGGTGTCTGCCAGATTTCATGCTGCCAATCATCGTTGTTTAGATCGTCCCAGAACCAATGAAAGCTGAATACCATCATCAGGCATATGGTTGCAGTGGATCCGATTAATTTATACGGATTGGTAAAAAGCTTTCTTTCCTGCGAGAAGAAAATATCACCGGTCAGATAAAAAAACGCGAATAAACTCATATAGGCTGGAAACAGCAATTGTTCTGCATCATTCGCGATTGTTCCCAGCGAAATAATCAGGCTCGCTGAAATGATCCAGTTGTTAATTATTGTAAAATTGCTTCCGGGTTTATTTTTCAGCAACAGAAAAATATGCGGTATGATCAACAATAATAATAGCCAATACCAATAGGAATTATTATCTGAATATTGAAAATATCCGCTTTCAACTGCATAATAGGTGATACCTGATATATATAACAACGATGCCATAGAAGACTTCATGACATATACTAATGGTAAACCAAGTAACATCCAGGTAAATAAAAAGCCGCTCAGGGTTCCCTCTATATTATAAATCTGGCTCACCATTGAAATAGAAGCACCAATTGCAAGGAAAAGAAAAGTGGCACTGCCTTCGCTCCAGGCGGGCTGATCTTTTTTTCTCAGCAATGTGTAAGCGCATGCAAGCTGTCCTGATATAAGAGGAAGAAAGGCAATAGTTGTTTTAATACCTCTGCTCAGATGATCCCAGTTGTGCGCGATCACTAAAATAATGCCCAGTCCAACCAGCGCTGCTCCTATAATGCTGAAAACAATTGTAATAATGTTAGCAGAACTGCTTTTCCGCGATTGATAATAAGCCTGAATACGCTGTGCGGTTTCGGCCGGAATCACACCGGCATCAACCAGTTCACCAAGGGATTTCTGTAATTTGTTATTCATGGTGAATAGGAATTGGTACGTCGGGAGTCATTAGACATTACACTATGGTCAGTGGTAATTGTATCAACCTAATTCCTAATTCTTAATTCTCAGTTTGCTTTTACTTCAGTAACCAGTTTCTGCAATGATGCTTTTGCATCGCCAAACAACATGCGTGTTTTGGGTGCATAGAAGAGTTCATTTTCAATACCTGCGTATCCTGCATTCATGCTTCTTTTCATCACAATTACATTGGCAGCATTTTCAACTTCCAGTATCGGCATTCCATAAATAGGAGAGGATACATCATTTTTTGCGGCAGGATTTACAACATCATTTGCACCAATCACAATTACAACATCTGTTGTGTTAAATTCGGAATTGGCATCCTCCATCTCTAATAATTTATCGTAAGGCACATCTGCTTCAGCAAGCAACACATTCATATGGCCCGGCATGCGGCCTGCAACCGGATGAATGGCATATTTCACTTCCACACCTTTTTCTTCCAGTAATTTTTCAAGTTCATGAACGGTATGTTGCGCCTGTGCCACCGCAAGACCATAACCCGGAACGATGAGTACCTTTTTTGAATAGCTTAATAAGACGGCGGTATCGGAGAGGGAAATTTCTTTTATGTTGCCTCTTTCTTTTCCATCTGCTCCAATTGATTTTGCGGCAGCGCCTCCAAAATTGCCGATGATCACATTCAATAAAGAACGGTTCATGGCATTGCACATCAGGATGGTGAGTATTGTGCCCGCCGATCCAACCAAAATACCACCGGTTAACATTACCTGGTTGCCATAAATAAAACCTGTGCAGGCTGCGGCAACGCCGGTAAATGAATTAAGCAATGAAATCACTACCGGCATATCAGCACCGCCAATAGGCATTACAAACAGAATTCCGAAAATCAAACACATTACAATAAGCAGGGCCAATATCATCATGTTTTGTTCACCAATCGCAGTAAGGTAGATGCCAACACCAAGAGTTGCCGCCAACAATGCCATGTTCACAAAAGATTGTCCGGGGAAAATAGTGTCTTTGATATTTCCATTCAGTTTTCCAAAAGCCATCATGCTTCCTGCAAAGGATACTCCACCAATCAATAATCCCGTAAGTGTAACGGCTACGATATTCCATTCACCACCTGCAAAATGATGGTGTTGATATTCGACGATAGAGATGATTGCTGCGCAGGCGCCTCCCATTCCATTAAATAAGGAAACCATTTGTGGCATCGCCGTCATTTTAACACGCTTTGCAGCAAGTGTTCCAACAACTGAACCGATGATAATGCCGCCAAATATCCAGATGTAGTTATGAAGTCCGGCGCCTTCATCGTTATGGTATAAAAAGATTGTTCCAAAAATGGCCAACGTCATTCCCGCTGCGGCTACAAGATTGCCGCGACGGGCTGATTCAGGTTTGCCCAGCATTTTCAATCCAAGAATAAATGTTATTGAACCGATAAGGTAAGTTATCCAAAGAATAATGTTTTCCATGAATTCTGTTTTTTGCGCGAAGGCGTTTACTTTTTCTTTTTAAACATTTCCAGCATTCTGTCCGTTACCACGAATCCTCCAACCACATTCAATGTTCCCAATATCACAGCGAGAAAGCCCAATATAAGCGCCAGGTAATTATCCGCTTCAGCATTGCCCATTACGATGATAGCACCAATGATCACCACGCCATGAATTGCATTGGCACCCGACATTAGCGGTGTGTGCAAAACAGTGGGAACGTGAGATATTATTTCAATACCTAAAAAGACGGATAAGATGATGATGAAAACCATTTCGCGGTTTTCAAATAAGAATCCAAGTAATTGCTCCATAAAAATCTCTGGTTTATTAAATGAAGATTTTTGATTTATAACAATGATCAACGCACTTACTAATAAATACTCACTACTCAACTACTCACTTCATCGCTTCTTGCACTCTCGTACTAATAATTTCCTTTTGGTGTGTGATGCAAGTTCCTTTAACAATATCATCTTCAAAGTTGAGATTGATTTGACCGTCTTTCAAAATCAGTTTCAGGAAATTCATTACATTTTTGCCAAACATTTTGCTGGCATCAGACGGCATGGTTGCGGGAAGGTTTGAATCGCCGATGATCGTAACTCCATTATCGCTTCTCACTGTTTCATTGTTTTTACATAACTCGCAGTTACCACCCGTTGACGCCGCAAGATCTATAATTACCGCCCCTGACTTCATTGCATCCACCGTACTTTTCGGAATCAGCACCGGTGCTTTCCTGCCGGGAATTTGTGCAGTGCAGATGATTACATCAGCTTTGGCGGCGGATTCAAATATTTTTTGTTTTTGCTTGTCCAGGAATTCTTTTGATTGCTCTACTGCATATCCACCGGCCGCAGCAGATTCAGCAGCTCCTTCCACTTCTATAAACTTTGCACCCAGACTTTTTACTTCTTCCTTAACAGCGCTGCGTGTGTCGAATGCTTCCACTACTGCACCTAATCTGCGCGATGTAGCAATGGCTTGCAGGCCGGCAACACCTGCGCCTAATACCAGCACTTTAGCAGGAGTGATACTTCCCGCTGCTGTCATGAACATAGGGAAAAATTTAGGCAGATACATGGCGGCTGTAAGCACAGCTTTGTAACCTGCAACAGTTGCCTGAGAAGAAAGTATATCCATTGTTTGCGCGCGGGAAGTGCGCGGCACCATGTCCATACTGAAAGAGGTAATTCCTTTTTCCAGCAGTTGCAATACCAGATCCTTGTTGATCAATGGTTGAAAAACGGCGAGCAGCATTGCCCCTTCTTTCATTTTACCTAGCTCCACATCTGAAGGACGATTGATACATAATATCAGATCAGCTTTCGAAATAATTTCATCGCGGCTTGTTGATTTTGCTCCGACCTCCTGATAGGTGGTATCAGAAGCAAAAGCGGAGATGCCTGCTCCGGTTTCTATTTGCACTTCAAAATTCATTTTTACCAGTTGACCGGCAATTTCGGGAAGGGCAACAACACGTTTCTCATCTGTTGGTTCTTTCAGAATTCCTATAATCATAGTTGTGTTGGAATTAGCAGTCTCAAAGCAAGAACGAGACCTGATGGTTTGGTTGGCAAAAGTAGGTAAATCAGTCTAAAGAAATAAATGAGACTGACATAATGATGTTCCCAATCAACAGAGTGCTGTATGCTGCTTGCATGGAAATCAACTTTAGTGGGTTTTGCCACAGGAAATCAAAAATGATGCTTTGGAAGGTGTACCCGCAAAAGTTTACCTGACTAGCAATGATTCTTCAGGTAATCAGGCAGCTGCAATGGACGAAGATCAGGTCTGCACCAGGTTTTCAATTTCTTCAGGTATGAAAGGAGACGGGTCACCACCATTAACGATAACATCGCGCACAATGGAAGAAGAAACGGAAGCCAGAGAAGGATTCGCTAAAATGAAGATGGTTTCAATATTCCGGCTGAGTACGCGGTTGGTTTGAGAAACGGCACGTTCAAACTCAAAATCACCGGAACTGCGTATGCCACGCAAAATATAATGCGCCTGGTTCAACTCACAAAAACTTACCGTGAGACCGGCATAGCTTTGTACTACAATTTTCGGCTCAAATTCAAAGATCTTCTGAAGCCAGGCAATTCTTTTTTCCAGTGGAAACAGATATTTTTTTTGAGAATTAATGCCGATACCAATAATCATTTTATCAAAAAGGGGAAGACCGCGATTAATGATATCAATATGTCCAATGGTAACCGGATCAAATGAACCGGGAAAAACTGCAATTTTTTTCATGGTTGAATTTTGGCGTGCTGAAAATACTAATTCAATTTGTTATTACGCATTCTATACCTTGATACTTTGATTATTGTCAGCAATGCCAATAGCATGCGCAGGTGAGAAAATGTGAAAATGAGTCTGCCCATAGTTTCGAACCTGCATTAATTCAGGAAAATGCGCATACTTATGCCTGGGATCTGTTTCAAGGATGAACCAGCCACCTTTCTTCAGGATGTTTTTTCCAAGCACTTTTCCCGGAAGGTCATCAATGTTTTGCAATGGATAAGGAGGACCGGCAAAGATGATATCAAACTGTTCTTTGTTATAGGATAGAAATTTGAACACATCGTTTTTTTGCAGGTCAATTGTTTTGATATTCCATTCTTCTATCATTTTTTTTATAAATGCAACGGCACCACGATCCTGGTCGATGGAAACAATTCGCGGAGCGCCTCTGGAAGCAAATTCATAACTCAGACTTCCAGTGCCGCTGAAGAGATCGAGAAAGCTGACTGTAGTGAAATCGAAGTAATTATTCAGGATGTTAAATAATCCGGTCTTTGCAAAGTCGGTAGTGGGTCGCGTAGGAAGGTTATTGGGAGGATAGAATTTTCTGCCACCCAGAGTTCCGCTGATAACTCTCATATATTACAGACAGAAGAGGTTGAAGAAAAAATTAGGCGGTAATGGATAGTCATCACTGAAAAGAAAGCCGTTATTAGGTTTTGTGAATTGAATCTTGCGAATGTATTTTACCAGCAAGTTATATAAAGTGGATTCGGGCATCACTTCGCCCATTAAAGTAAGTGATATTAGTTCCGTATCCAGTTTCAGTTGCTTACACACAAACAAAAGGTGATACATAAAATCTTCGGGTGTCTGATAGCTGAAACTGTTGCAGAAGTGCAATGATTTGTTCCTGATAAGAATAACCTGCATAGAGGCGGATTGGACGTAGACGAACAATGCTTCATTTTCTGCTTCGTCGCATGTCTTTAAAAGATAATGGATAAGGCTTGTCAATGAGTGCTCTATAGTGCTGCCGGCATAAATAGTGCTTTGCTGAACGATGTCAGGAGAGAGTGCATACAACAAGCGGAACTCTTTACCGGCATTAGCATCAGAAAAAATAATGTCGTCTTCAGCTAAGTCACAATTTGCTTTCAGCAGGGTGCCTCTTAAATTTTCGCTATCGAAAGCAACCGGAACGATTGTAAAAGAGGAAGAGAAAACACCAATTTTTCTTTTGGCAACTATTCGATTGAGCCACGGGTCGGTACCAAAAACTGAATCGATGGATTTGTGCCATTCGCCGGCAGAAGTAATCCGCGAAAATTGATAAGGCTGCAGCATGATTACTTTTTTAGAAGTGATTTCTGCCACCATGTAAACCAATTGAGAAGGAGCAATCAATATATTCACAAGGCAGTCAGCTGAAGAAATTGTTGCTGCTTCCGCTGTTATATATTTTGCGCCGGCGAGTACTTTGTTGGGCGATAAAAGGTGATTCATGAGCGTCAAAAATACTCTTTATGAGAATTCTTAAAATAAAAAAACTCAATCCGGTGAAGATTGAGTCTTTAATGAGGTTTAAGATTGCTATTGTTTAGGTGCTGTGTTCACAGAACCGAGGTAGGTGTTCCAGTCAGTGTTCAGATAATGGTTCTCACCAAAATAAGTAAGTATATTATTCATCATATCAGCTTGCATATAGCCGGGCACTATTGAAATCACCTGCAGTTTTTCATCCAGAAAAGTAGTTGTCGGATAACCACCGGAAGAACTGAGGAAATTAACCGCTACGCCATTAATCCTTTTGGCAGGATCGAAAGTAAATTCCTGGTTTTGATAAGAGATGGTTTCCTTTGATTCAGCATTGAGCTTCACTGCATAGAACTTATCATTCAGATATTGTACGATCCTGGGATCTTTGTAAGTGGTGGCATCCAGTTTCTTACACCAGCCACACCAATCCGTATAGATGTCGATCAGAATTTTCCTGGGGTGTTGGGCATTGAGCTTTTCCGCTTCGGTGATAGACATCCACTTGATCCCTTCGGGTGGAGTCTGAGCAGAAAGTTGTAGTGTAAGGCCTATGACCAATACAATTAAAAGAAGAGTGCTTTTTTTCATTCAATTATTTTTTTGGAAGGAACAGAAGAAATTAAAAATTGGCTCCAATAAATTGCGGCTAAAGATACTAAACTTTGTATTAATCAAGCCAACTACCAAGCCCGCCGGTGAACAAAAGGAGATGGAAATAATTGTTCCCGCATGCTCAGCGATTAGTAAAATATAAGGACAGGCCGGATAGGTTGCTTTTAACTAAAATTCACTAATTCGTTGATAAAATTTTTAAAGAAGGTCGCTCGCTAAGGAGGTGAGTCTGCAAAGAAAACACAGGTTTTGCCTTTACGCGATGTGCGACTTTTCGGGAAAAGACAGAATTTATGGGGTTACTTTTTCACCTATTGCAGTAGTTTCAA
Organism: Chitinophagaceae bacterium; assembly: GCA_016717285.1. Classification (NCBI taxonomy): domain Bacteria; kingdom Pseudomonadati; phylum Bacteroidota; class Chitinophagia; order Chitinophagales; family Chitinophagaceae; species Chitinophagaceae bacterium. The sequence continues at coordinate 2,130,301 of JADKFU010000005.1, read as the reverse complement.
TAATTTCGATTCATTACATCGTAAATCTTTTGAGCGAGTCTTAAAGTAATACCGGTTTGGGTACCAACTTGTAAAACAACTACATTCACCCTGGTGGCCGACATTTTTTATGAAGAGCAGTTGTGCAAGAGAAAACTAAATTTAAAGGAAGCATGAATCATAGAAAAGCATTTGTACTAACATTAAAAATCAAATGGATATTGAAATGAAAAGGAAAATTGTAGTGGCAGTTACCGGAGCCAGCGGAAGCATTTATGCGAAAGTGCTGTTCGATAAGTTGCTCCTGCTGCAGGATCAGATTGATAAGATGGGAGTCGTAATGAGTGACAATGCAAAATTTGTCTGGAAGCATGAATTGGGCGAAGTCGCACTTCCTGAAAACCCGTTTGACTTATATAAGAAGCATGAATTTACGGCTCCCTTTGCAAGCGGTTCTGCCGGATATGATGCGATGATCGTCTGCCCGTGCTCCATGGGTACTATGGGAAGAATCGCCGCCGGGATTTCTGATGACCTCATAACGCGTGCAGCCGACGTGATGCTGAAGGAACGACGCAAATTGATCTTGGTAATAAGAGATACGCCCTATAATCTTATTCATATAAATAACATGAAAATTATTACTGAAGCCGGTGGAATTATTTGTCCGGCAACCCCTTCTTTTTACTCCATGCCTAAAAATTTTGAAGAACTGGCAGCCACTGTAGTTGACCGGGCTTTGCAACTGGCAGGTTTTGAAATTCCGACTTACAAGTGGGGGATTTCCTGACAATCGCAATCCTTTATACCATTGTATCTTAATGTGTGTTGGTAGTGTTTTACCTTCTTACATTTGCATCGGAAAATGATGGGATGAATCAAAATACAGTGTGGCAATCTTCTTGTTTCTGTTATAATTAAAATGGAAGTTTTTCATTTTCATGGATTTAAAATTTTTAAGGATGCTGAAATTTATTATGATTTTATTATTACTGATTTGTGCACAATTGTGCAATGCACAGATTCCTCCAATTACCTGGCAGAAGACCTACGGTACTACGGGCAATGAAGTCTTGCACAGCATTACGCCAACTGCTGATGGTAATTACCTGGTGATGGGCATTGCAGATGTGAATGGCAGTGAAGTATCATGCAACTTAAAAGGTCAACATGACGTGTGGGTTTTTAAAATGACGCCAGGCGGCAATATCTTGTGGCAGCAATGCTTTGGTGGAAGCAAAGAAGAAGCGAATCCATATAATAAAATAATAAGTACCAGCGATGGCGGGAGCCTTCTTGTTTCTGAATCCTGGTCGAAGGATTTTGATGCAACAGGTCATCACAAACTGAGTGATGTGCTCACGATAAAACTGGATGCATCAGGAAATATACAATGGAAACATTCTTTCGGAGGAAAGAACTGGGATGTGCCACGCAGCATTCTTGAGCTTCCGGGAAAGCGATATGTTATTGTATCACGATCCACTTCCGGAGATGGTGATGTGCCCGCGAATATTGATCCGCTGAAGTTTGATGCATGGGTTTTCATCCTGAATAAAAATGGAAATATCATTTCCAATCATATTTACGGTGGAACCGGTGATGACGACCTGCATAAAGTATTACTTGCTCCGGATGGAAACCTTGTGTTGTTTGGATTTACAAACTCAACCGATGGAAACCTTGCCGGACTGAATGTGGAAGGAACAGATGCCTGGTTGCTGAAAATTGACACATTGGGAAATGTGATCAACAGCAAAGTTTACGGACAGGCGAATGGCGAAGAGTTCTATGATGCAATAAAAATGAATAATGGCTACATGGTTTTCGGCACTACAGAAGATCCATTGATGGCTGTTGACAAGGGTAACTATCATGGTGATGATGATATCTGGGCGGTGAAACTTGACAATAGTTTAAATATGCAATGGCAGGGAGTTTATGGCGGTACTGAACGTGAAACGATGATGCAGGCTGTCCCTGCTCCCGGCAACAGTGGCTTTTATCTGGCTGGCGGCACTTACTCGGATGACGGAGATGTGGTGAAACCTGCGGCAAATGGTAATGATGAATATGTATTAAAGATCGGTTCGGATGGAACATTGCTTTGGATGTTCACGCATGGTGGAACAGAAAAGGATTATGCAAATGCAATAACATCAAATGGATTGGTGGTTGGAGTTGCCTATTCAACTGATGGTGATGTGTTAGATTCAGATGGAAACGGTGATGGATGGATCTATAAATTCAAAGACACTAACATGGGTATTGCAACTCAGAAGGATGGACAAATTAATAGTTCATCAAACGATGAGATGGTTGCTGTTTATCCAAATCCTGTTTCCGATAGGCTCACGCTTCGGTTTCAGGAAACAGATCCTGCACTTAGTATTGAATTATCGGATGTAACAGGAAGAATAGTTTATCAATTAACTGAAATTGACTTGCGAGAAAATCTATCCATTGAAATTCCTACCGGGAAATTGGAGGCAGGAATTTATATCCTGAAAATTACCGGTGAAGATTTAATGCAGACTTCAGAAATAATGGTGTCGCATTGATTGGTAAAAACGCAATAAATTAGAATGGATCGAAAAAAAGAGACGCAAATGCATTGCGTCTCTACGGCAACTGAATATTTTATAATTGCTGATTCTCAATTCTTAATTCTCAATCACGTCTGAATCACCCCAACATTAAACGCCTTTGTAACAGGTGAATGATTCGCTGCTTCAATGGTCATTGAAATTACTTTGCGTGTTTCCAACGGATCAATGATTGCATCAATCCATAATCGCGCTGCTGCATAATAAGGTGAAGTCTGTTTATCGTAACGTTGTTTTATTTCATCCAGCAATTTCTTTTCATCTTCCGGAGTAATGATTTCACCTTTTGCTTTTAGTGAAGCTACTTGTATCTGCAACAATACATTCGCGGCCTGTGCGCCACCCATCACTGCGATTTTCGCGGTGGGCCAGCCGACGATAATGCGTGGATCATAAGCTTTACCACACATCGCATAATTACCGGCGCCGTAACTGTTACCAATGATGATGGTGATTTTTGGCACCACACTGTTTGCCACTGCATTCACCATTTTTGCGCCATCTTTAATTATGCCTCCCTGTTCTGATTTTGAACCTACCATAAAGCCGGTAACATCCTGCAGAAAAACCAATGGAATTTTTTTCTGGTTACAGTTCATGATAAAGCGTGTGGCTTTGTCGGCAGAATCAGAGTAGATCACGCCTCCGAATTGCATTTCACCCTTTTTGTTCTTTACCACTTTGCGTTGATTGGCCACAATGCCCACAGCCCATCCATCCACACGAGCATAGCAACAGACAATTGATTTTCCATATCCTGCTTTGTATTCATCGTATTCAGAATTATCAACTAACCGCTCGATCAGTTCATGCGTGTCATATTGTTTTCCGCTGTCGGTTGGCAGTAATCCATACAAATCTTTTTCATTTTGCATTGGAGGTTTTGAAACACTCCGATTGAATCCTGCCTTTTCATAATCTCCTAATTTATCAACGATGCTTCTGATGCGATCGAGACATTCCTGATCGTTGGCGCACTTATAATCCGTAACACCTGAAACTTCAGAATGGGTAGTTGCTCCGCCCAATGTTTCCTGGTCAACGTCTTCACCAATGGCTGCTTTTACGAGAAACGGACCTGCCAAAAAAATGGATCCTGTTTTATCAACGATCATCGCTTCATCACTCATGATCGGAAGGTAAGCGCCACCTGCCACACAACTTCCCATCACTGCAGCAATCTGTGAAATGCCCATCGAACTCATTTGAGCATTGTTGCGGAAGATTCTTCCGAAGTGCTCCTTATCAGGAAAAATTTCATCCTGCATCGGGAGAAAAACGCCGGCACTGTCAACGAGGTAAATAATGGGCAACCGGTTCTCCATGGCAATTTCCTGCGCGCGTAAATTTTTCTTTGCCGTAACCGGAAACCATGCACCGGCTTTCACGGTAGCATCATTTGCAACTACAATGCACTGTTTTCCGGATACGTAACCCACCACCACAATAACACCACCTGCAGGACAACCACCTTGTTCTTCATACATTTCATAACCTGCAAAAGCACCAATCTCCATCGATGGTGTTTCCTTGTCGAGCAGGTATGCAATGCGTTCACGCGCAACTAATTTTCCTTTCTCATGTTGCTTCTCGATATTCTTTTTTCCGCCACCTGATTTAATCTTTTCCAGCCGCGTCCGCACCTCACTTAACAGCAACAGATTTTGATCTTCGTTTTTGTTGAATTGTAAATCGGTTTTTTCCATAGAACACAAAAATAGGAAAGGAATTTTCGTTGGGGAATAAATGATTTTTAACCAGTTAGCTAAATGGAATAGGACCGTGTGTTGTTAGTTCAATTCCTGCAAATCCGAAGGAATAAAACGTTTAATCTCGTTACTTTTGCAAATTCTACGTCGTAAAATCAATTAATACATGGGAAGAATATTTGAAACACGCAAGCATAAGATTTATGCCCGTATGGACAAGATGGCAAAGGCATTTACCAAGGTGGGAAAAGAAGTGGCAATAGCTGTGAAAGAAGGTGGTGCTGATCCGAATAACAATGCACGATTGCGCCTTGCTATTCAGAATGCGAAAGGGGTGAACATGCCGAAGGAAAGGGTGGATGCTGCCATTAAACGGGCAGTATCGAAAGACGCCAGCAACTACGAAGAAGTTACTTATGAAGGATACGGTCCGCATGGTGTTGCATTGATTGTAGATTGCGCAACCGACAATACCACGCGCACGGTGGCCAATGTGCGCATGCATTTTTCGAAAGGAAATGGCAGCATGGGCAGCAATGGTTCGGTGCAGTTTCTGTTTGACCGGAAAGGAGTATTTAAAATTTCCAAAGAAGGAATTAATATGGAAGAGTTGGAACTTGACCTGATTGATTATGGCGCTGAAGATATTGAAGCAGATGAAAATGAAATTTATATCTACACACGGTTTACTGATTTCGGTTCGATGCAGAAAGGATTGGAGTCGAAAGGCATTGTTCCGATCAGCAGCGAAAAGCAATGGATTCCATTAAGTCCAAAGGAAGTAACAGAAGCTGAAGCAGATGCGGTGGCCAGGTTGATTGGGATGCTTGAAGATGATGATGATGTGTTAGCGGTGTATCATTCGATGGCGTGAGGAATAAAGTCTTTAGTCTTTAGTCTTTAGTCCTTAGTCCTTAGTCCTTAGCCTGACTTTATTTTTTTTTGATTAGTAAAAAAACCTGATTTATGCTGCATATTGAAGATGACATCACACAGGCTTCTACATTGCCATCTTCATTCTATACCAGCAGGGAATATTTTGAGTGGTCGAAGGAAAAAATATTTGCACGCAGTTGGCAGTTAGCTGGCAGTTTGGAAGATGTGAAAACTCCCGGACAGACTTTTCCGTTCACTCTTTTACCGGGTTGTCTTGATGAACCGTTGTTACTCACCCGTGATACTGACGATCAGTTGCATTGCATGTCGAATGTGTGTACGCACCGCGGAAACATTATTTGTGAGCATGGTGGCATCGAAAAAAATCTTCGCTGCCGTTATCATGGAAGAAGATTCAACCTTGATGGTAAATTTACCGGCATGCCGGAGTTTGAAAACGTAAAGGATTTTCCTTCTGAAAAAGATAACCTTAGCGCTGTAGCTTTTGAAACCTGGGGCGGATTTGTTTTTGCTTCCTTGTTTCCGGCTTTTTCATTTCAGGATGTATTCGGTGAAATGATGAAAAGGGTTCCCTGGCTTGATCCAACAGATTATCGTTTCAGCTCTCATCATTCAAAAGATTATTTGGTGAATGCCAACTGGGCTTTGTATTGTGAAAATTACCTGGAAGGATTTCATATTCCGTTTGTGCATGCTTCCTTAAACCAGGTGCTGGACTACGGCACTTATGCATATGAAATTTATCAGTATGCGAATCTGCAGATCGGTTATGCAAGAGCAGGAGAGGAGACTTTTAAGATTCCTGAAAATTCGCCTGATCATGGAAAGCACATAGCTGCTTATTATTACTGGATGTTTCCAAACATGATGTTCAATTTCTATCCGTGGGGATTATCGGTGAATATTGTGAAGCCGCTTGCTCCCGCACAAACAAAAGTTTCCTTTCTTACGTACATCGCTGACCAGGAAAAATTTGAACGTGGTGTAGCTGCCATGACGGATCGGGTGGAACGTGAAGATGAAGCCATTGTGGAAAATGTGCAACGCGGCATTCGTTCGAGGTTATACGACAGTGGAAGATATTCTCCAACGAAGGAAAAGGGAACGCATCATTTCCATCAGTTGATTGCCAGGTTTATGCAATAGTATATGAATGGGTACAGCTATAATCAGCAGAGATGAAATTTAAAAGCAGACGAGCTGGTTTTATACCCGTTAGTTTTAAAACATTCATTGATTTCAAAACAACTAAAATGCTCCGACGCTATGCTGCGAAAATTTCATGGTCAAATATTTTGACCTGGACGATCATTTTCTATATTTGTGTTGTTTCCTAAACATACTTCATCATGCAAAAGCGATTGGTAAAAGGAGAGAAAAAACTTTTTGGTGTTTGCAGCGGCGTTGCAAACTACTTTGATATTGACCCAACCATTATAAGAGTGTTGTTCGTTTTCGGATTCCTTGCATTTGGAACAGGACTGCTTTTATACCTGATTTTGGCTATTGCCATGCCTGACAAATAGCTTTCAACTTTCTGTATTAATTACTGTTGCCGTAAAGTTTCTACTTTACTGATAGCAAGAGTTTCTGTTCATTTTGATTATTTCTTTTAAGGACCAGAAATAAAATCAGTAAGAAAGAATGCTGCATTACACCTTCATTGCCATTCTTTTTTGTCAACTTTGGCAGGTCAAAAAAATAACCATGAAACAAGCTCTTACATTCCTTTTCCTGATAAGTTTAAGTTGTTCAACTGCATTTTCGCAACCTTGCTCAGATCTGTTTATATCTGAATATGTTGAAGGAGGTTCGTTTAATAAAGCGATTGAGATTTACAATCCGACAACAGGTACAGTACAATTAGATGGTTACCAATTATTGCTTTATTCAAATGGGACTACAACTGCTTCTTTCAAATTCAAGTTACATGGCCCGCTTGCCAGTCATGATGTGTTTGTTATTGTGCATCCTCAGGCTGATGCAACTTTATTGACATTGGCTGACACAACAAATATTGTATGTAACTGGAATGGAAACGACGCTATTTTGCTGGTCAATAACAATGTGGGTGATACGATTGATGGAATTGGAGTAGTTGGTGAAGATCCGGGAGATGAATGGCCGGTTTCAGGTGGGTCAACAAAGGATCATTCACTGGTGCGCACTGTGGAAACGCAGGAGGGTACAATAGACTGGGCTATTGGAAGTCAGCAGTGGTACGCATATGCTCAGAATGATTTTTCTCAATTGGGATTTCATGATGTGAATATTTGCCCGGTGGCCAATCCTGAAATAGCGATCTCAGCCGATAGCAGCTCCATACCGGAAGGCATCGGAACCTTTTCCATCAAGATAAATATTCTGAATCCGAATGCAAGTGCTACTACAGCTCAGGTAAAAGTTACCGGAGGAACAGCAACACAAGGGACTGATTATTTTTTCACTGATCAAACGGTAACTTTCCCTGCAGGCAGTGGTGATCCTGTGATCTTAACTTTGACTGTGGTAAATGACGTAATTGCAGAGTCTGATGAAACCATTGAAATTTCTTTGCAGAATGCTACCAACAATGCCACAATAGGCGCTTCGCTTGTAACGCTGAAAATTATTGACGATGAAGGTTTAGGTATTGCTGTTGCAAAAAATATTGTTCTTACAACCTATCCGAATCCGTTTGATAATTTACTTCATGTTGAATCTCCTTTCAATATAGAAGAAGTATCACTTCATAATGTATTGGGTGAAAATATGCTTCAACGTTTCTCCCCTGATTCAAAACAAATTGATCTGGAGCTTGGTCAATTGCCTGCGGGAATTTACATTCTTAAGGTGATCAGTGACCATTCGATGTTTTTAAAAAGAGTGGTGAAGAATTGAACTGATTCGGTTTTGATTTGAAAACTGTGAAATAATGACGGTCAGTTTTCAGTTTTCCGCACCAATACTTTGTCAACACGTCTACCATCCATGTCTACTATTTCAAAAATGTAATTGCGGAAGGTGAAGCTATCTGCTTCTTTGGGAATCTTTCCAAGATGGTGCATCATAAACCCGCCCAGGGTATTATAGTTACCGGCTTCTTCTTCCGTGAGGTCATGAATGTGCAGCAATTCACTCCAGTCGTGGGTCTGCATCATGCCCTCCATCAACCACGAACCGTCCGTGCGTTTGACTGCTTCATCCTGTGTTTGCTGATTAGTGACACGGATGTTTCCGAATATGGATTCCACCACATCATGCAAGGTAACGATGCCTTCAAAGGAACCATATTCATTCAGCACCAGGCTCACATGATTTCCGGTGTTGCGAAAACTTTCCAGTAATTCCAAAGCAGGCATTGACTCCGGAACATATAAAGGTTGCTTGATCAGTGTAAGCAAATTCCAGGGCTGTTGCTTGCTTATTTGTATCAGTATGTCTTTGATGGAAGCAATGCCGATAATATGATCAAGGTTTTGTTTACAAACCGGAAAATTGGTGTGTACACTTTGTTCAATCAGTTTTCGGATGTCTTCAATGGAGGCCTCACTGTCGATCCAAATAATATCGTTCCGGTGTGTCATTAAAGTGCTGACGTTGCGATCGGCTGTCCGGAATATGCTACGCATCATGTCAGATTCCTGCTGTTCCAGCACGCCGTATTGCCGGCCTTGTTCAATCAGGTGCTTCAGTTCATCTTCTGTTACAGGCGGCTCATTTGATTTTTTATTCAAACGCAGCAGCTTAAGAATAAATTTGGTGGAAATACTGAGTAACCAGATAAAAGGAGAAGCAATGTAATACAGGAATTGCATGATGGGCGCTAATGCAATCGCAATCGATTCCGGCCTTGTCATTCCGATGGTTTTGGGAACCAATTCACCCAATACTAAGGTGAGAAAGGTGGTAGTAACAATGGTTACCACGAAACCAAGGATGTTTGCGTATTCTCCGAGCCATTCGATCTGTGAAAAGTCTGAGGATAACCTGTCTGCTACTTCTGTGCCGCCATAAGCGCCTGCAATAATGCTTACCGCAGTCATCCCTATTTGAACAGTGGGAAGAAACCGATGCGGATCCTTTGCCAGGTTGTAAGCCAGTTTCGCACGCCAGTTTCCCTGCTTTGCCAGTTTCTCTAACCTGATTTTTCTGGAAGAAATAAGAGCTACTTCTGCCATGGCAAATAAGCCATTAAATATGGTCAGAAATAAAATGATGAGGTATTCCATGCGGGAATTGAAAGGTTGAGTGCGAAGTACGAATTTTTTTAGGTGGAAAGGAGCTTTGGGAGGTGAAATTTCTGCGGGTTGAGATGCCGGGGAACTGCCCTTCGACAAGCTCAGGGACCTCCTTCGACAAGCTCAGGGACCTCCTTCGGCAAGCTCAGGGACCTCCTTCTGAGTTCTTCAATTGCACTCAGAACAAGCAGCGTTGAAGTGTCATTAATACAGTAAAAATATAAATGATGAATATGATTCAGTCATCAATCACTTTCGTGAGGGTACAACTGCTGCCGCCAACACTCAGTGAAATCTGTGATTTGCTGTTTAATGTTCTCTGCGTAGTTGCTGTATAGAGTTGATTGTATTTGCCAACCATTTGTTCATCGAGTGTTACGCCATTTACCCGGAAAGAAATTAAGGTAAGGGTAAAACTGAGCCCGACAGAATCTTTAATGATATGATCGCTTATCAGTGCTTTCAGAAATGCTTTGATCCAGGCATCTTCTCCATCAAAGGTGCAATAGTTGGAAGTGTAGGTTCGAACCCTTATGGGTGTTGTATCCTGTTCTTCCTTTTCAGGTAACACCATGTTATTGATGGTCTGATCAGGAATGGAATTGGAAGATTTAGAGAGGGCCGCAGGAGGATGCATTAAAGAAGCAGTCTTCTTTACATCTGTAAATAAAACGGGCTTGCCTTGTTCCGCTGTTTTCCTGAGAGGAGCAGGTTGTATTGTTTTTTTTATGGATGGAGGTGTTTCTTTTTGAGGAATAAATTCTTCGGCAGCACTTGTCTTTTGAACTGCATGATCAATTGAAGTTGTAACGGGTGAATTGACTTCAGACCTATTAAGTGTGAGCAACCCTGTAGCCATTATAGCGGACAAAGCAACTATCAGTATTGAAACATTCGTACGGTTAAACCACTTTTTTGAATCAGTTGCGGATTTGGCAGAGGGTGCAGGTTGTTGCAAAACAAACTGTTGAATACTTTCAAAATCAACTTCCATTGGCGCTTGCCTGATGGCAGCAAAGGTGGTATCAATATCCGGGTTTCTCATAGTGTTACAGGCAGATTGAAAAAAGCACTTGTGTTTTTGAAAAGGCAGTTGACTGCGGTAATTGTTCCGTAAGCAACTCTTTCAGCTTTTGACGGGCACGGCTTAATCTTGTTTTTGTAGCACCTTCTGATGCATGTTGCATTTCACTTATTTCCCGGATACTGAAGCCGTTCACTTCAAAAAGAATAACGGCTTCTTTGTCTTTCAATGGCATTTGATTCAAAGCCTTATACAAGTAATGAATGTCCAATGCCACTTCCGGATTTCCGATACGACCTTCTAACTTCAATGCAGCCTTTTCATCAAACGTGCCTTTGAATTTCTGGCGACGCAACAGGTTTTTTACAATGTTGTTTGCTACACCAATCATGTATGAAAGTAATTTCTGCTTGTCGTTAATGCGGTTAAAGTGCTGCAAGGTGGCTAAAATGGTTTCCTGCACCAGGTCTTCCGTTTCCATCAATCCGTATGCATTGCTGCTGCAATAGCGGGTCAACCGTTCGTGCAAGGGCTTGTACAGGGTTAGAAATTCCTGATGGGTTGTTGTGGTCATGTTTGATTCGTATCCGGATACTGTGTTATAGAAACACTGCTGGAAAAAAGGTTACAACGCAGGTGGATTAATTTTCTTGCCTGTTCAAAATCTACTTGTTCAGAGCACCAGGTTACAGAAACAATGAGAAGCAACTTTCCCTTATCATTCCATCAAAAACAAGATTGTTCTTATTCTTTTAGCGCAACTGGAATAATCGGGGAGTATTAAAATTCCCCCGCTGGCTCACAGCACAAATCCACTTGCGGAGACACGGTGGCGGAGTAGATTGAAGAAATGTAGCTCGAACCGGAATAATGAAAGATATCTGCCGAATCTTACTGGATTTAATCTGATGTAAATTCCAGGCTTTAGTGTCGAAATTCCCGTGTGTTTTTATTTGGAAAAAGTACAATTCACAAAATCGAGTGCAAGATTTTCGTTTGAATGCTTGCAAAAAGGGGGTTGGCCGAAGTATCTTGGTAGCTCAAAAACAAATAAAAGTTATGAATCAAATTGTTGAAGAAGTAAAGCTCCTTGATGGAACATCGATTAAGCTAATTTTTGAATTGTCTGAAAATTCAGATCAATTTTATGCGTCCTATACGATAGGCGAGACCTTTACTGGAACTTATGTTCCGGAAATCACTCTGAAATCTCTTGATTCGATGTCGTATCACCTTTCCTTTAGCGAGGATATTTCTGGTGTTACACGTGTTTACCAACATCCAAAGCCTGAGATAACTGAAGAGATTTCCACCTTGATTAAGAAAATAATTAAAAAGAGAATTCTAATTCGGTTCGATCTCCTTTGATTTCTGAAGTTTTTGATTTGTCTCGGTGTGTGATATCCACATCGAGGCCTTGGTTCAGGATTCTTTAAATATTACATCTTCATTGGTGTTTTCTTTCCACCAGTTTTGATATTCATGAACAAATTTCAAATGTGACCAGTCACTTGTTCCAGGATTTGCTTCATATCCTTCAGTCACTCTGAAAAACCTTGCATGGTTTCCGTTAGGCATTTCTTTTAATATTTCTGCGTTTCCGATAAAAGCTCCTGTCCTCCCTAGCCATATTTCGTCTAAAGGAATTCCCTGAACATCATAAGGAATCAATGAGCTTGTGTAAACGTCAAATAATTCAGGGGGATTAATCGCACCCCATATGACCTTAAAAGTATATTTAGAAGGTTTCGTGGTTCCTGAGGGAATGATTTCTTGCAACTGGCACATTCTTCCTTGATAATTAATGTAGTTGCCTTTCTGAGGTTTGGAATAACTATGCATTTACTATTTTCAAGTAAAGTTAGCGGTATTGCAAAAAACCTCTTCAAAATTATTTGCACACCACAATTTAATTACTCTTCTTAGCAATATGGAAAGTAATTATGCCTTCAAAGCAACAGAAAACCTAAAGTTGTTTCTATTAAACGAGTTTTCAAATTCTTCACCTAGGAAATTAGCGTCATTTTGTGGTACCCAAACGAAAAATATATTTCAAATAAAACGCTCAAACATGTGCCCCAGGCGGGAATCGAACCCGCACCGCCGTTGCGGGCGACAGGATTTTAAGTCCTGCGTGTCTACCAGTTCCACCACCAGGGCAAAGGAAAAAGGTTATTGGTCATTAGTCATTGCTTACCTTTTTGTCATTCTGACGAAGGAAAGAATCTATCCTTTTCAATAATTAACCAATAAATAATTACGCTCTAATGAGCGGGAGACGAGACTCGAACTCGCGACCCCGACCTTGGCAAGGTCGTGCTCTACCAACTGAGCTACTCCCGCTTGATAAGAAGTCTTTAGTCTTTAGTAGTTAATTCCTAATTCCTAATTCCTTCAACGGAGCGCAAATATAAACAAATCAAAAAGGGAAAAGCAAATTGTGCAAGCGGCTTTTATTAAATTCATGCGGATTTTGTTTTGGAATTTATGATTTAGGGATTGTAGGTGAGACCTTCAACATACTCCGAGAGCAACTCCTCAATATACTTTGACGCCCTTCGAGACTCTTCGGAACCCTTCGACACCCTTCGACACCCTTCGACAAGCTCAGGGCAGGAGCTCAGGGCAGGAGCTTAAGACAGGAGCTTAGGACAAGAACTGAGGGAAAGGTCAATAGTCTGTCTTCTTTGAATGATGTTTAATGATCGAATGATACTTTTACGATTCAATCAATTACCATGATGAAACTTTACCGCGTTGTTCTGAATGTTATTTTACTGACAGTTATAGCAATTGGATTATCTGCACACCATGTTCGTGCGCAATGCAGTGGATTGGTTTGCAATTCAGGAAATTGCATTAACGGTGATGATTGGTATCTCATTAGTGACAGCAATGTTATTATCGATGATTTTATTACCGGGTTCCCAACTGCTGCTTTCACTTCTGCTGCAAGCACCAACCTGATTACCATTAAAAATATTCCAATGGCTGTCTATGGGCCCGATAAAATGTACAACAGTACGTCGGAAAAGACCTTCTATATTGATCTTTATTTTCCTAAAAGCTTTTACAATGAGTCGAAGAAATACCCGGTGATCATTTATCTGAATGGCGGTGGATTTCTGAATACCAATAAAGAGAAACTGACTGAAACAGCCACACGCTTTGCTGCAAAAGGATTTGTGGTTGCTGCTATGAACTATCGAACGGGCAGGTTGAATGATTCGACAAATCTGTGTGGTGGCGATGCAATCGCAACACAGGCATTGTTCAGAGCGATACAGGATTGCAGGGTCGCCATGCGAACAGTGAAAGCGATATCTTCTAAATTCACGAATGTGAATGGTGATTATCATTACGATCAGGACGGTGCTGACAAGTTTCTTTATTTGCCTTTTATTGATGCCAATAAGATCATTATTGGCGGTGAGAGTGCAGGTTCGGTTACGGTACTTACAACAGCTTATTATGATGCATGCGATATTGATGAAGCTATAAACTATGACCATGCACTTAGCCCAACGGCATTCAAGTGCGGCAGCAGTTCTGCTTATACATGTAATAGTGTGTCCTCTAATTTTGATTTTACATTTGATGAAACAGAGAATGCCAGTCCAGAGTGCAAGGTTGATTTCTTCTTTCCTTCTTCTAATAGCAATTACCTGGCGGCACCCATGAATAAAATTAAAGCAGTGATTGACGTGAAAGGAGGAGTGCCTGAGAATTACATCGGGCATTGTTCTGATCCTCATTGTCCGACGAGTGATGCGGGATGTTTCGGATGCAATTCAACACCTTCCAACCTGACCGCAAAATATGTAGCCAATACGAAGAGCGACAAGATTCCACTCATTGCATTTCATGGAATCAACGATCAGACTGTTCCTTACTATCACCGGTATCAGTCTACCTATGAGAATACTACTGATCTTATCAATTATATTGACCTTGATAATCAAGGTTGCCGTCCTTATAAATGCACTAACAACAATCCTTTTCCTGCTAAGGCATTTTTATTTGGGTCAAGAAAAATTTATCAGCGACTGTTGAATAAAGGGGTTTGCGCAGCATTATTTGGTGAACCCGGAAGCGACCATACTTTTGACGGAGATGGCATAACACGTTCTTTCATTGTTAACCAATCTACTTTATTCATAAAGAGTCTTGCTTTCTGCGGTGATAATTGTCAACCCGTTTTTGATGAAGACATAACCTGGTCAGCTGATGCAGGCTCAATCAATTTAAGCAGTTGTTCAGGAAAGAACATTGAAATACAAGTAGCTCTTACCAACCTGAATGCGGTGGGTGGTGCTATTATTTCCAGCTTTGAAGTTCAACCCGTTCTTTTTAAGGTGCAGGATCCAACGAATAACCTGATCAATTTTAAAAAGATGGATAAGGATGGACCGTATAAAATAACCGATGATGATTTCATTCAGTTTAATTTCGAAGATCAGTTGGGACAGAATTATATTAATGCGGGAAGTACAAAAACCATCACACTAAAAAAGTTAATAGCTTCTGCGAACATCAATCCTTCGGCAGATAACAACTATACAGTTAAGTTGCGGCTGCGCAATCCGAACGGATCAGATTATCACAGTTATGTTGACTGTTCTGTGAATGTTCCCAACGTTTTAGCTGACATTCAAAAGAGTGGTTTCGCTGATTGTGTGAAGCTTTCGGATATGGAAATGATTATTAAAAAGGCCGTAGTGGTTTATCCGAATCCATCCTCCGATCAGTTTATTATTACGTTGGCTGAAACACCGGTCAGCATCATTATTTTGGATATGGAGGGAAGAATTATAGAATCAATTGCTTTGAATGGAGATGAAATGATGTTTAGTCTTGGAAATAATTATCGTAGCGGGATGTATTTTTTGCGGGTGACTTTTGAGGATGGGACGTCGGTGGTGGAAAAGTTGGTTAAGGTGGGGAGTGGTGAGTGGTGAGTAGTGAGTAATGAGTAATGAGAAAGTCGTTAGTCCCTAGTCCTTAGTCCTTAGTCCCTAGTCCTTAGTCCTTAGTCCTTAGTCCTTAGTCGTTAGTGGGTTTAATTATTCATTGGACATTAGTCATTAGTTCATCGTCACATCGGCACATCAATTCTTCGGCACATCAGTTTATCGACGAGAGTCTTTACTTCTTTTTACTTTTATGGCAAACGATCTGTTTACACAATGCCATACATTTCACAAAAGGGCCGGAGCATGCCGGCATCTCCAATACGCAAACTGGTTCCGTATGCTGAAAAGGCCAAGCAGCAGGGAAGAAAAGTATATCACCTCAATATTGGTCAGCCGGATATTGAAACGCCGCCGCAGGTTTTTGAAGCGATGCGTAATATTAATTTCAAGGTGTTGGAATACAGTCATTCCGCAGGTATAGAAAGTTACCGTCGAAAACTGGCAACTTATTATAAGCGATATGATATCGACGTTGATATCGCTGATTTACTCATCACTACGGGAGGATCTGAAGCTATCACTTTTGGCATTATGTCAACGCTGGATGCAGGAGATGAAATAATTATTCCTGAACCTTTCTATGCGAATTACAATGGATTTGCAGTGGCAGCAGGTGTGGTGATAAAACCTATTACTTCTACTATTGAAAATGGTTTTGCTTTACCACCCATTTCAGCTTTTGAGAAGGTGATTACTCCAAAGACCAAAGCAATCCTGATTTGCAATCCCAACAATCCAACCGGTTACCTTTATTCACCGGAAGAGTTATTGCAACTGAAGGACCTCGTGCTGGAACATGACCTCTTCCTGTTTGTGGACGAAGTGTACCGCGACTTTTGTTATGATGGGAAAAAGCATTTCTCGGTGTTGAATATTACGGGGTTGGAAGAAAACGTGGTAGTGATTGATTCTGTGTCCAAAAGATTCAGTATGTGCGGCGCAAGGGTAGGGAACCTGATTTCGAGAAATAAGAAGGTTATTGAAACAGTATTGAAGTTTGCACAGGCAAGGTTAAGTCCGCCTACTTTCGGGCAGATTGCATCGGAAGCTGCATTGGATGTAGCACCTGAATATTTTGCAGGCGTTAAGGCGGAATACATCAGCCGGAGAAACCTGATGGTAAAAACGATGAATGACATTCCGGGTGTATTGTGTCCGAATCCGGGAGGTGCATTTTATACTATTGCCCGGCTTCCGATAGATGACAGCGATAAGTTTTGCCAGTGGCTGCTCGAATCATTTGCTCATAATAATGAAACCGTAATGCTTGCACCAGCCACCGGATTCTATGCCACCAAAGGTTTAGGGCTCGATGAGGTACGCATAGCTTATGTGTTGAATAACAATGATATGCAAAAGGCATTTGAATGCCTGAGGCAGGCACTGCTTGTTTATCCCGGCAGGAGATAATGAATTGACTGAGCAATTGTTTTTGATAATAATATAAGTAATCATAAGTGGTTTGCAGCAATCTGCATAATCCAATTATTTTTGCACCGGTTTAATTTTCATCCATTCACGTTTAAAATCAATTGACCATGGGAATGTTAAAGGAGTACAAAGAATTTATCAGCAAAGGCAATGTTATTGACCTGGCTGTGGGTGTAGTTATCGGAGGGGCTTTTGGTAAAATCGTTTCCTCGATGGTGAATGACATCATCATGCCTCCAATAGGTTATTTGCTGAACGGCATCAATTTCAGAGAGCTTAAACTGGTGCTTCGGCATTCAGTAACAGATGCAGCAGGTGTAGTAACTCCGGAGGTAGCCATCACTTATGGTAACTTCATTCAGACGGCTATTGAATTTCTGATTATTGCCTGGGTGATTTTCCTGGTGGTAAGAACCATCAATAATATGAAGAAGAAAGAGGAACCCGCCCCGATACCTGCTCCGGCAGAACTAACAACACAAGAGAAGTTGCTGATGGAAATCCGCGACTCTTTAAAGAAATAATTTATTACTCACTTTTAATCAACAGATTACTTTAATAATGAAAAAGACGCTTCTATTTTTGATTGCCCTGGTTTGCATCACCGGATACTCGTTTGGCCAGGATACCACAGCTATAGTGAAAGATACTACCTGGAGAATTGGTGGCTATGGCTCGTTGCAATTCAGCCAGGTTGCCCTGAGCAATTGGGCGGCAGGTGGTGAAAGTTCCATCTCTTTGACAGCGATAGCGAGCGGTTTTGCCAGTTACCTTGAAGGGAAGAATTACTGGAACAGCTATGGCCTTTTTTCTTATGGTGCTTACCAGGGACAATATGATCCAAAGATCCGCAAGAATGTAGATGTGATAGATATTGGCACCAGGGCAGGACATGAGCTTGGTAACAAATTTTACCTGAGTGGATTAGTTAACTTCAAAAGCCAGTTTGCAAACGGGTATAACTATCCGGATCTTGAAAATGTGGTTTCTAAGTTTATGGCGCCGGGTTATTTGCTGTTGTCTGTAGGTATTGACTGGAAGCCCGTCCCTTATTTTTCCTTATACCTTTCACCTACTACCGGTAAATTTATTTTTGTGAATGATCAGCTCATTGCTGATGCTGGTACTTATGGTAATATTGGTGCCGTGTATGACTCATCCGGTAACGTTATTACACACGGTGAAACCTTCAGAGGTGAATTCGGAGCGTTGATGATCGCTACCTTTTTGAAGGACATTGCGAAGAATGTGTCGCTGGGTTCAAAGCTTACCCTGTTTGATAACTATACTGATAAGATCAAAGCAAACCGCAGCAATATTGATGTGAACTGGGACGTGCTTTTTAATCTGAAGGTGAATTCATGGCTTACTGCGAATGTATATGCTTCGTTGATTTATGATAACGATATCATTATTACTGATCTTGATAAAGACACCGGGCTTCCTACCGGGACAAGCGGACCGAGAACGCAGTTTAAGGAAGGGATTGGAATTGGGTTGAGTTATAACTTTGGCGAGGAAATGAGGAAATAGATTTGATTTTATTCCTGGTAGAATTTGACGGCGATGGGTTCATCGCCGTTTTTGTTTGGTGGAGGGCTGTCATGGTCGTAATCCTATTTTTAATTCAACAAAATTTGATGTGTGTTTTTATTGAAATGAACGTTCCCTATCGGGACGTAAAAAAAACTCACCATCTATTGTCTACCAAAGGAAAGTCCCTAACGGGACTTGATTGTTAACTAAACGACATTGCGTTACAGAGGCGTTTGCTCTTATGACTTTCTGTGGCTCTTGTTACAGTGATAAGCTTACTATAAAAAGTATTATTGCAGAGAACAATGACCTGTCGAATGCTCACCGGACTTTTTACTACTGATTTCCAATATCAACCATTTGCATAATCTTCAAGATATTGGAACCGCTGTGTCAGGCTGCCATCTTTTGCAATGGTTGCACGGCTAATGATTTCGCTGTTTTCAAGCAGTAGTTCTTCCACCACGTATTCAATCAGCTTATCCCCGAATTCTGAAGAGGCTTCGCGGGGTAATTCATTGGGGAGGTTGCTGACCGCCATTACATCAATCACTTGTGGCTGATAAGGAGTGTCTTCTTTTTCTGTTGCAGGATTATAACCGAAGACGGGGCTTTCTATGGTGGTATCGCGAATGGTGGCGGGTACGGAGCCATTTACATCGCAGGTGACATCTGCAATCACCTTGATCCTGAAATCGCTGCGGCGCATGTCGTCCTTACTAAAAAATACAGGTGCTTTCGGATCCCAGAAAATAGCATTGATAAATATATTGGTGACATTGGTGAAGGGGAGAAAAGCAGAGGTATAATTTTCGGGATGGTGATGGAATTCATTCCTGTTAAAGGGCTTTCCGTTTTTGCTCTCATACAATTGTGCAGTGTTAAGTACAACATATACGGGTTCATCAAATTCCTTAGTGAGGTAATTCTGGATGCTGATCATCCGCAGATTTAATTTCTCCAGCAATTCGTATGCTCCTTTTGCTACGCGACCTGTTCCGGTTACGGCAATTTTCATAGCGGGAAGCCGGATGTCTTTATAGGCATCTATCAATTTATCATAATCGGAACATGCATATGCAGGCTTGAGGTCGAATAGTTTATACCGTTTGCCATAGGTAACAAATGCATTGTGTGCACCTACCACTCCTGCAAAATGACCGAAGCCGAGAATGCGTTCGCCATTTTCCCAAACGAGACATTCATAATCAATTAACTGAATGTTGTTTTTGAGCACTGTCTTCAGCAATTGTTGATTCTGGGGTTGCTTTTTAATGGTGTGGGAAAAGAAGAGGTATTTTTTTCCGGCCACTAATTTTTCTTTGGGAACTTCTTTGACGCCCATCAAAAGATCTGCTCCTGAAACGTCTTCACGAACTTCCACATCTTCGTGACGGTATTCATCATCTTTATAGCAGCGGTTTTCGCAGGGCTGTACAAATATTTCGAGTCCGGGATATTTGTTCATCAGCCACTGACACTGGACGGGACTGAATGCTACACGGGTGTCAACAGGGATCTTTTCTTCACGTAGCAGCGCAATTGTTAGTTTGGACATAGGGTTTAAGGGCGGTCGCAAAAATAGGGGTTTAAGGGGAGGATATCTGCTGGACAGCACGGATTAAACTTTTGTCATTCTGACGAAGGAAGAATCCATTTGAATAACAACAGATGCTTCGTTCTTCAGCAGGACAGCGCGGTTTTAATTGTTCGCTTTGATCGAGATCGCTTCTTCCTCATTGCGGACTCTTCAGCTACTTCGCGGGCCCTTCGGCTGCTTCGCGGGCCCTTTCGGCTACGCTCAGGGACAGTTTCTTCTGCTGCGCAAAGGGACAGTTTCTTCCTCATTGCGGACTCTTCAGCTACTTCGCGGGCCCTTCGGCTACGCTCAGGGACCGCTCCTTCGACTCCTTCGGCTTCGCTCAGGGACTGCCTCAGGGACAGTTTCTTCGGCAAGCAGAGACCTCTTCTTCCTGATTGCGGACTCTTCAGCTATGTTCATGGATTGTGGCTCCGGCTTCGCGGGCCCTTCGGCTACGCTCAGGGACCGCTCCTTCGGCTACGCTCAGGGACCGCTCCTTCGGCTACCTCAGGGAACGATTCTTCGGCTGCGCTCTTGCTGCATGAGAACCGGACAGCAGGAATTATATGCCGTTTGTTTTTTAATGCAATTTCTTTCTATCTTTAAATAAAAAATTATATGAAAAACTCAACCAAACTACTCTGTCTAATTGCCCTCTTGTTTGCAGGCAGCCATGTAATGGCTCAAACAGATGATCAAATGAAAGCCTGGATGGCTTACAGCACTCCGGGAGAGGCACAAAAAATGATGTCCAAGTCGGAAGGTGACTGGAAAGCTGAAACTACCTGGTGGATGGATCCTTCAAAGGAACCTCAGAAATCAAGTGGTACGGCGCACAATGAAATGGTGATGGGTGGTCGTTATCTTACTACAAGATTTAAAGGCGATATGATGGGCATGCCATTCGAAGGATTGGGAACTATTGCTTATGATAATGGGAAGAAGATTTACATCAGCACATGGATTGATAATATGGGAACGGGTCTAGGCTATATGGAAGGAAAAATGGGTGCCGATCGCAAAAGTATTGAGTTAAGGGGGAAGATGTATGAACCCACCATCGGCAAAGATGTAATGATGCGCGAGGTGCATACATTTGTTGACGAGAACCATCAGAAGATTGAAATGTACACGACCGGAAATGATAAGAAGGAAATGAAGACGATGGAAATCAACCTGTCGAGATAAAAAGCCAATAAGAATTGTTTGATTCCCCTGTGAACGCGTCATTCGTTTACAGGGGAATTTTATTTAGGAATTAGGAATTAAATTGGGACGTACAAGATAGGATTTTGCAATAAGACTAAAGACTACTAAGGACTAAGGACTAAGGACTTACAACGGGAAAGTGCTCAACAACCTAAACAATATAAACCCTTCAAACAATCTAAACAATATAAACCCTTCAAATACCATTCAAACAATCTAGACTATCTTTGTAAGATAATTAAATGTGTAACGCATCATTTCGTTACCACCGGGGCTGACCGGAATTGACAGCATCGTTCTTTGTAAGTAAGCATGTAGTGCATTGGGAGCCAAGCACTCAAATCTTTAACTCCCGACGCCATACTTGGCAACTCTAATTACGCAATGGCTGCCTAAACCTCAATGTAGGTTTCAGCTGTTTGTTCCCTGCGGATTGCGCCTGACAAGCTGCTCCGGAACATCATAAAGTCGGGCTGGTTCTGCTTTAGCTTCTTGAGCAGGATGAGACAACTACAGAAGATAAGATGGATGGTTGGTTTGTTCTTGACCGGCCTTCATTCGAAAATTAACAAGAAATAAACATGTAGAAAGCTTGCGATGGCTTTGTCTGGACGAGGGTTCAAATCCCTCCAGCTCCACAAATTAGAATTCAAATCAAATCATTCCCTCGTAAATCATAGTGTTTACGGGGGAATTTTGTTTTGGGGCATGTCAAAATAGACGTGAAATTTCAATGAAAAGGTTACCTATTAGGTTACCTAAACGAAAAATTGGGAATGGGTAACCTAAATGCACTGAAATTATTGACTGGTAAAGGTTTCATGAAATAAAACTTATGAAAACTACATAAGAATTGATTTATTTTACCTTACTTTGGTTACCTAAAATCAAACAAGGCCAAATGATTAAAAATCAATCGCTCGGATTACTTTTTTATCTACGGAAGGATAAACGTAATAAGGTAGGGCAGGTGCCAATCTATCTCCGCCTTACAGTTGACGGTCAGCGGGCCAACATTTCCACCAATCGTTATATTGATTTGGAAAGATGGAATGATGAGGCAGATAAAGTGCGGGGTTCAGGTGAAGAGAGTAAGAGCCTTAATCATTACCTCGATAGCCTGAAGAACAATGTATATGAGCATCACCGGATATTGCTCGAAAAAGGAAAGACGATTAGTGCGGAAACCCTTCGCAATGCTGTCTTAGGAATTGGTGAGAAAAGATACACACTCGTAGAGGCTTTTGATTACCACAATAAGCAAATGAAGGAAAAAGTTGGAATTGATTTTTCCTCGGCAACTGCTATTCGCTATGGTACCATACTTCAGCACATCCAGGAATTCATGCGTTCAAAGTACCGTGTAAGTGATATGCCGCTTGCAGATTTGAGTTACAAATTCATAACCGACCTGGAACATTATCTAAAGACCGTGCGCAAGTGCAATCATAACTCAACCTTAAAATACATCCGCAACTTCAGGAAGATCATTACTATGACTGTTGCGAACAACTGGCTGGTGAAGGATCCATTCCTCCAATATAAATCAAGACTGCAGGATACAGAATTCATTTATCTCACGGTGGAGGAATTGGAAAGGATGAAGAATAAGGAAATCAGCATTCCTCGGCTAAATCTTGTTCGTGACCTCTTTGTTTTCAGTTGTTATACTGGCTTGGCTTATGTCGATCTGGAGAAACTAACACACAATGAGATTGTAATTGGAATTGACGGAGAGAAATGGATACACACCTACCGAACTAAGACAGAAGTAAAATCCAATATTCCACTGTTACCGGAGGCACTGGCCATCATCGAAAAATACAAAGGGGATATAAAGGCGGCTTACAATGAAAGATTGTTACCTGTCATGAGCAATCAAAAACTGAATTCTTATTTGAAGGAACTAGCTGACATCTGTGAGATTAATAAAAACCTCACTTTTCATGTGGCCAGGAAGACATTTGGGACGACTGTATTGCTTAATAATGATGTGCCAATTGAATCCGTGAGTAGGATGTTGGGGCATTCTGATATCCGAACCACACAGAAAAGTTATGCTAAAGTGATGGATAAAAAGGTTAGCGATGACATGAGTTCACTTAAGGAAAAGCTTTATGGTAACAAAACTCAAAGAAGACATATTATTTAGTTGCATTTAAAGAAGTCGTATCAAATATTTTCAAGCTATAAAATAGTTCGGTAATGACAGCCAAATTATAAATAAGATGGTATGAAAAAAATGGATGAAGAGTATCCCCGACATAATAACAACCTGGAGTTCATAGATGACCTAATAAATAATCCATGGGCTTTTTCAGAGTATTTAAATAAACACAGATTTCAAGTAGAATGTGAAGATGTAATTGAATGCCGCAGAATGCGCATGGCATATTATGATCAATTACTGACTAAAATGGTCCAAGAGATAAAAAAAAATATTTTGAATGAGGCCAAGCTTTCAAATCTTAATGATTTGACTGTTTATAGTAACCAAACATTAACACACATTTTGGGCCTTGAGAAAAATAGTCTTATTCTAAACCCTCCAGACAGACTAAGAAATTTGGATGAAAATGAAGATTGCTTAAGAATACATTTATCAGTGGCGTTGAGCAAACTAATGGACATGGTAAGAGTTGTATTTAAACGAGAACTGTATCCCGAAAACAAACTCGATTTTGAACAATTTGTAAAAAAATTTCTAATTGCCGCCCAAGCTGGTGTGAATGTACATAGCATACCTGTTGTGCCAGATGGTATTCCCCATTTCAAAGAACACCTCCGATTTGCGATGCTGAACATTGAATCTAATTATGATGATTTCTTTCTCATTTGGGCTTCTAATGAATCTAAAAAAAGCAGGTCCGTGACTGAAGCGGATTTTATTTCTTATTGCAGAAAGTTGCTTCATTACAGCATTCAAGGTGATGAGATTGTTTTTGAGAATAAGAACTATCGAAGAATAGATATAGGCTTTTCTTTTAAGAAAGAATTCTTTGAGAACTATCTGAAGCCAGCAATTGAAAGATTGAAACAGTTCCTGGATCAAAAAGAAAGATTTATCCCAGGGGTAAAATCGAAAATAGTTCCAGACAACCAAATAAAAACGACTTTATCTTCTCGACAACTTGTATACTTTTTTGATCTATTAAAAAAATTTGATGTATTAAGATTCCCTACAAAAGCGGAATTAAGTCGATTTGCAAAGAGACATTTCGAAAGCGAGCGGTCAGGGAATTTTTCTGAAAGACAAGCATACAAGAAATCATATGAGTTATCAGAAAGTGAATATATTGAGCTAAATGAATTGCTCAATAATATGCGAAATGATATAAATAAACACATTCCTAATTCAGCACACAGTCATCGAAAGTAGCAACTCAGGAAATTATTTTTTGGAAAAGTTGATAGCTTGAAACCTTTATTGGGCAAAGGTTTGCGTAAGACTTATCCCCCAACTATCCCCAGTCTATCCCCCAATTTGTTAGACAGTGCAGCATAATTTTGAATCGATAAAACGATTTTGATATGCCTGCACAAGTTATAACACACGATGATCTCCTGTCTTTTAAGGAAGATCTTTTAATCGAATTAAAAGAGTTATTCGGAGGAGGTCTTAAACAAAGGAAGTGGCTCAAGTCAGAAGATGTGCGAAAGATGCTCAACATATCGCCCGGTACTCTTCAGACATTCCGAATCAAGGAAATTCTCCCTTTCACAAAGGTAGGAGGCATTATCTTCTATGACTATGACGATGTAGTAAAGGTTTTAGATGGTAACAGGACGAAATCTGAAAAATGAAAACCTTGCTGATCCCAGTGGAATTGTGTGAGTATGTTTTAAAGAATAAACTCTCGAAACCTTTCCAATTATACATTTTGCTCAAGTCTAGTTGTAATGGGAAAAGAATGATTTCGGCGGAAGATAAAATTATGATCGCTCAAAGGCTATTTCGAAAAACGGCAAAGACAATTCAGAATAATCTCAGTATACTTCTAGAGCTAAATTGGATAGGGTATAATAAGAAATCCAAATATTACTTCATCAGAGGTTTTGCGCACCTGCAAAAGGAATTGGGCCAGAAATCATTGACGGCTGCAGAATTTGAAATTGATAGAATTAATGAAATTCAAGCATTCATGGCTGCAGCAGTTATCGGTTATATGCTGAATCAACATAAGAAGAGACGGTGGATGTCCGGACTTGAAAAAGGAAGTCCTTCACAAGGCATCCACCTCTCTTCTGATTATGATAAAATTTCTCTATCTATCATATGTGAAAAGTTGGGCATTGCGCTTTCTAATGCGCACTGTTTAAAAAAGAAAGCCAAACTGGCTAAGTTCATTACCGTAATCAAACACTTTGAAAATTTAAATATTGACCCAAGGTTTGTGAACAAAATGAAGAAGACAGTACCGGAATTACGAACCCGTATTAGGGTTAATAATGGTAACATTGCCCTTCAGGAAGTTGATGAAATAATATCTCATATTCGGTTTAAAAAAAGGAAAAAAAAAGAAGCATATAAAAAGGAGTAGTATTATCTATCTTTTTTTTTCTCTTTTATTTCTCCTGATCTTATTGCTCATCCAATCTCCCTAGGATGAACCTACTGAGTCGTTTCCACTCGACTATAAAATGCAATAGCATTTCAGACCCTAACAACATATCCCAACAGATTAAAGGGTCATTTTAGGTTCAAAATCTTTGTAACATACAGATATTCACTATGAAGAATGGTTTATTGATTTTGCAATTATATACCTACGTCTATTGCTATTTGCAATTCTTCGAGCCAGAAAAAATGCATTTTCCGTAAATGGGCAATCCTCGCAGCAAGGCAGAGACTATAAAGAGTATTGCATTTTCGGAAAGGGCTAATATGATTTATTTTGATTGAGCAATTCGAAATTGGAGGGGTAGTGCGGCACAATTCAAAACAAAGGATACCTATTGGGTTACCTTTCTCAGAGTCTGATATGAAACCATTACCTGGACTGCATCTCAAAGTCAGGTTCGATTCCATCAAACTCCCAAACGGTTAAAAAAAATCAGGACGAAGTTATTTTGACTACAAGATTTTTAGTTCACGTTTTTTATGCCATTGCTTATGTTTTAAAATATGTCCTGGATGGTCGCCTGATGCACGTCGTCGCGTGATTTCTGCTTGGCAGTGTATTTATGTCCATTGCCGGAGATCTTCGTTTATAGGGCACGTTTTGAGGTGTCAATTTTCAATTCAGCAATCTGGTCAAGTTTGACCATCATCCTGGAAACAACAAAATTGTGTTGCTCGGATTTCAATCCAACCAGATGTATAAGGCAGGATAACTCGCTCGGATCTAAATCCGTGTAAGGCAAATTTATTGGGCTTGAGTAATGTGATTGTGTCATTCTGTAACCAGGACAAAGTAAATCGACATCCAAAGGCAAGGACCACCTATTAGTCATTTTGCCCGGATGTCCTGCTCGCGAGGAAACGGGAAATCGGAAAAATTTCCAACAGGAAAAAATCTGGAAATCGAAGGTGGGGGGTACACGGCAGGTGGGGGCGATCACGCGCTGCGAGGGGGTTACCCACGCTCTACGAACTAACCAGGTTTATTAAAGTTAGGTAAGTGGTATTTCAGTTTGGATTGATGTTAGCAACAAGTTTGTAAAGGGATTACATATGTCAAAGCTCATCTTCGGATGGTAAAGGGAATGTCTCAAGAAAATATTTCTAAATGCACTGACGGTTTTGTTCAATTCCATTGAATAAGAATAGAAGAGAAATCCTCTATGAAAACAGTTTACGAAAAGTAAACTGATTGTTACTTTTATTAGTATGATAGGTAGCATTTTTTGCACATTATTTGGAAACTACAATAGCTTTGTATTTGAAAAACATTTTGATGTATGAATGTAATCCAAAGTAAGCAGGTCGAAGTTGCCGGCAGTCCCTCCCAAAGCGATTATTTTAAAAGGCGCGGAGCAAGGTTTGTCAAAATATATACAGGATCCGTTGCTGACAAGCTTGCGGAAGCGGGAGGGAAGCCAACCATCCTTTTGATGCACATCATTGGAAATGATATGCTGGATTACGGAACCAACTATTTTCATTTGAACCGGCTGCGCAAAGAAGAAATCATGAAGGCTCTTGGGTTAAAGATGGGGGCAATCTATAAGAGCCTTAGAAGGCTAAAAGAAGTGGGGTTGGTAGAAATGCATGGACTCGGCAGCTATAAGGTAAACAAGGTCTATTTTGAATATGGGAAGTCAATTACTAAGTATAAGTCGAATAATTTGTAATCGCTTCATAGCAACACCATCTTTTCCTTTGGTATGAATCACCTCAATATGATTTGTTTATTATTAGGCATATCAACTTGTCCATTTTTTCTGTATTATGCAATAAATTAATAAGCTAAGTAAAGTGCACCTAACCCCGAGTGTGCTCTCTCAAGAAAAAGACTTATAAGAAATGTCTCCAACTAACATATTTGATTTACATAAGGATATCTTAAACAATTACAAGCTGTATATCGACAGCTTCATCAATATTGCAGACGCCAAAATCCTTGAAACAGTAAGAAAGGATTTCGATTCAGGGAATTTGTATCCCGAACCATTAATTCAGTTCAACCCATCTTTTGAATCTGGTGGAAAAGTAGAAGATTTGGTTAATGCCGGTATATTGGTTAGAGATTTCAATGACATATTCTATGATGAAAAGGGCGATTCGTGGTCAATATATAAACATCAGAAAGAAGCTATCATCAAGGGAAATGAAGGAACAGGATTTATAGTTACGTCCGGAACAGGTTCAGGCAAAAGCTTAACCTATATCTCAACCATTTTCAATCACCTGTTCAGAAATCCTAATAGGCCTGGAATCAAAGCGATTATTGTCTATCCGCTAAATGCTCTAATCAACTCACAGGAAGCGGCGCTCATTAGTTTCGAAGAAAATTACAGAAAAAGGACCGGCAAGGGTCTGCCATTCAGATTTGCAAAGTATTCCGGACAAGAAAAACAAGATGTTAGAGACAGCATTATTGCAAACCCACCAGATATTTTGCTTACCAACTACATGATGCTTGAACTATTGATGGTAAGAAAGACAGATGAGGTATTAAGAAGATCTTTTTTAGACAATATTGAATATCTGGTTTTTGATGAATTGCATGTTTATAAGGGGCGACAGGGTGCCGACGTTTCCTTGCTAAATAGAAGAATCAAATCCAGTGCAAAGAATAAGAATATAGTTTGCATTGGAACCTCTGCCACAATGGCCACAGGGACAATTGAAGAACAGAAAAACGAAGTTGCAAAAGTGGCTACAAGGTTTTTTGATTCTGATTTTTATCCGAAAGTTATAATTGTTGAATCACTTACTTATTCAACAAAGGAAGTTATCCCAACGAAAGAGGAGTTACGATCCTCATTAATAACAGATTTAATAGATAAATCGAAGGCAGCAATACTTGATAATTCTATTGCTATATGGCTGGAAAGAGCAATTGCAGTGAAAACAGAAGGGGAGAACAAAAGGAGGAATGTTCCCAAATCCCTGAAAGCTACAGCGACCGAATTATCGTCTGAAACAGGCGTAAGTGAAACAGAGTGTGAAAGGAAAATAATAGAAACTCTGGTTTGGGCTGAATCACTCAACATCAAAAGTACAGCTGAGAGAAAGAAAGATACCGTTCTTCCTTTCAAATTGCACCAGTTTATTTCACAGACCGGTTACGTTTATGTAACACTTGAGAGTGCAGATAAGAGGTACATAACGTTAGAACCCAATCCATTTGTAAAACTGTCTGGAAGCGAACATGAAGTACCGGTATTTCAAACTGTTTTTAGCAGGCTTAGCGGAATAGAATTTATTTGTGTTAGAAAAGATTTAAGTAAGTCTAAACTTGTTTTCAGGGATTTTAATGAGAATCAAAATCCCAGGAATGAAGACGATTTAAAAGCCAATGATGGGAACAAAGTCAAAAAGGTAAAAAGCCGACTTCAGGATGATTATAAAGATGGTTATATTCTCATTGATAGAGAATATTTATTAGATATCAATGATTTCATAGAATTATTACCCTCCGCATGGATTAGTAAATCCGGCAAGATCCATGCATCAAAGGACTTCCTGCTTCCCAAAGAAATTTATGTAACCAGGGATGGTTCGTTCTCTGACAGTAGCAATGGAGGTGAAAAAGTCTGGTTTATGCCAGCGCCCTTAATTTATGACCCAACCTGCGGCATAATCTATTTAGAATCTAAGCTTAGCGAGAAATCCAAACTCATATCCTTAGGTAACGAAGGGCGATCCACTTCTACAACACTCCTAACGCTTCAAACTTTATTATCCCTCTATAAGCATGGAAAGATATTGCAAGAGCAAAAGCTAATGAGCTTCACTGATAACAGGCAGGATGCTTCATTACAGGCCGGCCATTTTAATGATTTTATTCAAGTCGTTCATCTTCGCTCTGCCATCGAAAAAGTACTCAGAGTTAGTGATGAACCTCTGAAAATATCAGATTTGATATTCAGGGTTCAGGAAGCATTAAATTTACCGGAAAGCGATTATGCTACTAACCCTGCCCCAAATCCCAACCGACCGAATGAGGATAATCGGGAGGCTTTAAGAAATTATATTTCTTATCGGATAATACAGGATCTTAAAAGAGGTTGGCGTTACATATTGCCAAATCTAGAGCAAACAGCTTTACTGGAGATTACTTACAAAAGTATTGAAACAGATTCTACCGATGAAACACTATGGAGTGCTGTAGATTTACTTAAAGACTTGTCACCAGAAAAAAGAAAGGAATTTATTCTGCAGGTTTTGAATTACTTCAGGAATATGTATGCGGTGGATTATGACATGCTGAGGTATGAAAATAGGTTAGGAGTTGAAAGCGAATTGAACCAGCAACTTAATAAGGAAAAGCTTTGGTCTCTTGACAAGGGGGAACACCTGGATGCCCCTAACTATCTATCTCTACTAGGTGAGGACAAGGCAACAAGAGAAACTTTTATAAAGAGTATCGGTCCTTCAAGCAGATTGGCCAGATTCGTAAAACATGAGTTCAGAAAAGCTGGCAAATCGCCACTGAGCAGCAGTGAATACAATCTGTTCATGGGAACAGTGTTGGATGCTTTAACTGAAGTGCATTATTTAAAGAAGGTGAATATTAAAGCCGAAAAGGGGGAAAAGGACGCTTATCAATTAATCCTGTCAAAAGTGCTTTGGAAAAGAGGAGACAAAGTTAATGTTGCTACTGATAAGACTTCTTCTATTACACTGGATGAGGAAATTAAAATTAAGCCACATCTCTACTTTCAGTATTTGTATCAGGAAGATTTTTCGAATCTGCCAAAATCATTCATAGCTGCTGAGCATACAGGCCAGATAAAGAATGAGGACAAAATTGACAGAGAAGAGAAATTTAATAAAGCGATTGAGCTAAGTGCATTGTATTGTTCACCTACAATGGAATTGGGGATTGATATATCTTCACTGAATGTTGTTCACATGCGCAATGTTCCACCAAATCCGGCTAACTATGCACAACGCAGTGGAAGAGCTGGTCGTAATGGCCAATCAGCTTTAGTATTTACTTATGCTTCCAAAGTGTCCCCGCATGACAAACATTATTTTGCTGATCCCGTAAAAATGGTTGCCGGTGTTGTACAAGCTCCCCGGATTGATCTCACCAATGAAGAACTGATTCGTTCCCATATTAATGCTACGGTTTTATCATTCCTTAATGCAGAAGAATTTAAACCTTCACTGATCGAACTAATTGATATCTCCGGCGGCACTTACAAATTAAAGAGCGATGTAAAAGCCAGGTACCAGGATATAATTGAGTCGAGATTCAACGAAATAAAAGAGTTGGCACTACAAGTTACTGCTGATATTGATTTTAATGATGTTCGCTGGTTTAATCAAGCTTGGCTGGAAACACAAATACGAACAGTGCCAGATAAATTAGAGCATGCCTTGCTACGTTGGAGGAGAATGTATTTAGATGCCTTGCGTCAAATGAATGAGGCCCATGAGACACACATCAATCCATTAATAAAGGATGCTGAATTGAAAAAGCTTGCAAGTATTTCTTACATGCGGGCAAAGGATCGGAAAAATCTGCTGGAAAATCAATCTGATAAAGGAAGAAATTCGACATTATCTGAATTTTATACGTTTCGCTACCTCGCTTCAGAAGGCTTTTTACCTGGCTATAATTTTACCCGCCTACCCATTCGTGTTTTTCTTGGTGGCAAGGACAGGAATGAGTCTATTTCAAGACCGAGGTTTATTGGATTAAAGGAGTTTGGCCCTAATAACCTTATTTATCACAACGGTGGAAAATTTAAGGTAAACAGGATTACTCCAAACGATGTGTCATTAAACCTGATGGAAATTAAGATATCCAAAGAAACTAACTACGCATTTTTAGGTAAGGATGAAGGGAAGGGCAAAAATCAGGATCCGATCACTGGAACTCCTTTCACATCCAGCAATATTGAATTATATCAAAACCTCCTGGAATTAGAGGAAGCACAATCGGAAAACGCCGAGCGCATTTCATGTATGGAAGAAGTTCGCACTTCTGAAGGTTACGATACGAGACTTTATTTAAACACAGTGGATGGATTGCTGGATGCGACAAGAATTAAATTGACCGTAGATGGCGATGAATTGATGAAGTTATATTATGCTCCTGCTGCGAAACTTATTGTGTTGAATAAAAAATGGAAGCGAGGCACTGATGATGGATTTGATATCGGTGCCAAAACGGGTTTCTTTAAAACGAAGAAGCAAAAGGAAAAACCTAATCCGGAGGATCCCATTGAAAATGTCAAGCTCTTCACTTATGACACATCTGATGTCTTGTATGTGCAACCTATTAAAGCCTTAGGCCTTACGGAGGAAGGCGTTATTACTATGCAATATGCTTTAGAGAAAGCCATCGAACAATATTACAACATCGAACCTGTTGAGATTGATGCAAGGTTGATGGGAAGCGAAAAAAATAAGAACATCATGCTTTATGAATCATCAGAAGGCAGCATTGGAGTGCTTAAAGATATAGCACGAAACCCGGTGAGACTGAAGCAAATATTTCTCAAGACGTATGAAATATGCGGATATGATTATGAAAATAAAGAGGATCGCTTCCCAAACAGAGCTAAGGCAAGTTATGACGATTTGCTATCCTATTATAACCAAATGGATCACCTGAAAATAGATCGCCATTCGATAATTAAATCACTCGAACTGTTGATTGCTTCAAATCCTGACGATACGGTGGGCAGCAGCTACGAAGAAAAGTATGAAGAGCTGAAAAATGGCCTGCACCACCGCAGCCCGGGTGAAAAGCAATTATTGGATCACTTATTCAGTAACGGCTACCGGCTGCCTGATTATACCAATCACAACATGGAGCAATTTTATGTGCAACCTGATTTTGTGTATGAAAAGGAGAAGGCTTTAATTTTTGTTGATGGAGGTATTCATAAAAAAAATGTGAATAAAGCAGATGATGAACGGAAAAGAAAAATACTTGAGTTGGCAGGGTTTGATGTACTGGTTTGGGATTATACAACAATAGATGTTGCAGCTTTTGTAGCAAGAAGAGAAGATATTTTTAGAAAGGTACGATAAGGACGATGGTAGACAGCAAACTTAAAAAACCAGGGAAGCTGGTGAAATTCAGAGGAAGAAGATGTGTGGTTCAACCATCATCTGACAATGAAATTATATTGCTTAAACCCCTTGGTGGTTCGGATGATGAAATGATTTCAGTTTTTGAACCAGTATTGCAAGCGTTTGACAAATTGGAAGATGACCAGTTTGAATTGCCCAATAAATCTGACTTAGACAGTTTTCTAACAGCAAAATTACTCTATGATGCTGCCCGACTTTCCTTCCGACAGGTAAGCGGACCTTTTCGTTGTATGGGAAAACTTTCGTTTCGCCCACGAGCATATCAGTTGGTTCCATTGATTATGGCATTGAAGCAACCGGTTACGCGTTTATTAATTGCCGATGATGTAGGTGTTGGCAAAACCATTGAAGCCATTTTGATTTTAAGGGAGTTATTGGAACGGGGTACCATAAAATCATTTGCGGTTTTATGCCCGCCACATTTATGCGAGCAATGGCAAAAGGAACTGCTGGATAAATTGGATATCGACGCTGTAATTATCCGTTCAAGCACTGTGGCAGGTTTGGAGAGAAAAATTGTGGGTGATGATACACTGAATGTATTCAACTATTATCCTTACCAGGTAGTATCCATTGATTATGTAAAAAATGGATCTGCTAAGATGCCGGCTTTTCTAAAAGATGTGCCTGATCTGGTAATTGTGGATGAAGCACATACTTGTACCAAAAATCTTGATTTTAAAAAAACCGGTCAAAGCCAGCAACGATACGAGCTGTTGGAAAAGATTTCTAAAAACGACTTACAGCATTTGCTGCTACTTACGGCAACTCCACATAGTGGAAAGGATGGAGAATTTAAGTCGTTGTTGGGGTTAGTGAATGCTGAATTTGAAACCTACGATTTTGCCGACCTGGAGACTTCCGAAAAAAGAAAGGTAGCAGCCCATTTCATACAACGTAAGAGAAAAAATATTGAGAAATGGCTGGATGAGGAAACACCATTTCCCAAGCGGACTACTGAAGAATTACCATATACGCTTTCGGCCTCCTCTGACTACTATAAACTCTATCAGGATGTATTAAAATTTGCAAGAGGAATAAGTACCGAAGGTGTTACAGAGAACAAAGCCAGGATAAAATATTTTGCCGCATTATCATTATTGAGAGGAGTGATGAGTAGCCCGGCAGCAGGATTTGAAATGCTGCAAAAGCGAAAATCAAAACTTGTTGAGCCGGATGAAATTACAGCAGATGACGTAAAAGATAACCCTGTTTTAGAAAAATGGGATGAACAAAATGATTCAGAACAGGTTGAAATTATTGATCGTGCCGACCTAACCGAAAGCGAATGGAATACCTTACATAGGCTGGCTCAAAAGGCTCAGGATCTAACCACCATTGAGAAAGATCAAAAAGTTAAACTGGGTATTGAGCAAATCAAACTTTGGATTAATAAGGGTCAAAGCCCTATTGTGTTTTGCCGCTTTATTGCAACGGCGCAATATGTAGCAAAACTTCTAAAGGAACGTTTACCCAGCAACGTGGATGTTCGTGCCATCACCAGTGAATTGAGTGATGAAGAGCGCAGGGAGAAGATTGATGAGATGGGCAAAAGCCAAAAAAGAGTGTTGGTTGCCACGGATTGTCTAAGTGAGGGCATCAATTTGCAGGATAGCTTCAATGCCATCCTGCATTACGATTTACCATGGAATCCAAACCGCCTGGAGCAACGGGAAGGTCGTGTGGATCGCTATGGGCAACCGGGATGGATTGATAAAAGCGGCATTCATCAAAATACCATTGATGTAAAAGTGTTGTTTGGTGAAGACAATCCCATGGATGTGGTGGTGTTGAAAATCATCATTGAAAAAATACAACGTATTCAAAGCACATCAGGTGTAAGCATCGCTTTGGCAGAAGATAATCGTTCGGTGATGGATAAAGTTTTGAAAGAGGTTTTGCTCAATCCTGATAAAGCGCAAAATAAATTCTCGAAGCAAATACGAATCGATTTTGGAGCAAGTACTGAATTAGACGAATTGGATGTTGAAATTACCAACGAAATAGAATACGCCAGAGAAAAGGCAGAAAAAATCCGCTCCATATTTGCTCATGAAAGCATTATGCCGGAAGAGGTAAAGAAAGACTTGCAGGAGGTAGATGAAGCAATCGGTGACGTTGCTACTTTAGAGGCATTCGCATTAGCGGCCGCAAAACTTCTAGGGGCAGATTTTGATACCATTCAAGGTGGCTATGTTTTCAAAAAAATGAATATGGATGATTGGCTGGCTTCTGCATTGGGCCAAGGCGATAGAATTCATATTTCATTTCAATCTCCAACTCCGCAAGGGTTCCGTTACATAGGCCGCAACCATCGTTTTGTAGAGCAACTTTGCCACCGGATTATTGCTAACTCATTAGATAAAGAAAGAAAAGGGAATAAAGCAGCAAGAGCATCTGTATTCAGAACGGGTACAGTGAATACACAGACAACATTAATACAATTTCGTGTTCGCAATGTGATTTGTGAAGTAAGCAAGCAACACGAAATGGTTTCGGAAGAAATGTTTCTATGGGGTTACGAGCAAACAAAGGAGGGCATTCAAGCTTTAGATATTGACCAATGTAAAACACTTTTACACACTTCAAGTGCATTGGATATCAGCACTGAAAGGCAAGGAATTATTTTTGAAAGAGAACTGCAACATTTTCAAGAGTTGCATCCAGCCTTTATACAAGTGGTTGCGAAGCGTGCTGATGAATTAGTAAATGCACATAGTCGTTTTGCAAAATATATAGGTGCTAAACGCTTTGAGGCAGTTACTCCTGTTTTACCTCCTGACATTTTAGGGGTATATGTATTAATTCCCAACCCCAAACTATAATTATGAATAAAGCAATAGAGGATAAATATGGTCCGCAAAGCTCAGGTGATAATCTATTTACAAGAAGAACAAGATTACTTCAATCTTACTACAGGGTAGAGAAGTTAAAGGAAAAGGAGTTCGGAATAGGGCCAAATAAAAATTCAGTTCATAAAATAAAAGATGATTTGGGGGAATTAGCGGGAGAAACAAGGCCATCTTACTACGGCAATATGCTGGTTAATGGAGTTAGGACAGGAAGAAATTTTATTTATCCTGAAACATTTCAATATGCTGGAAATAGATTGGAGAAAAAAATGAAGGAAGAAACTATCGATGCATATAGGCTCTTCAATAACATGCTTTCAAGCATGCCATTAGCTTTTAATCTTTTTCATCCACTTATGATGATAAAAGAGAAGTATCCAAAAGAACTGAATAGAATGATCCAGGATGCCTTTCCGGCATTGCCTGTTTATGAGGTAATGGATATAAAAATAGAATTTGTTCCTACGCCTATTAATGATTACACAAATGACAAATCAGCAATGGATGCTGCAATAATATTTAAGGATGAGAATGAAAACAAACACTTATTGGCTATTGAGGTAAAATATACCGATTCGTTGGGAACAAACAAAGCAAGTGATAATGCTCTAAAATGTAAAACGGCTGAGGATTTAGTACAATTTACTGATGACGGGTTGGAAACTATTAAAGGAGGCTGTTCACAAATTTACCGGAATTATTTATTGGCTGAAAAGTATGCAAAGGTGCAAAAATGGATGAATGAAGACGGACAGATAAATAGTTATTCTATAATTCTTGCACCTAAGGATCATCCATCAACTCAAAGAGAAATTGATTCATTAAAGAAATTTTTGAAACCTCAATTCCAGTATAAGATTGAAAAAAGTGATCTGGAATTGTTTATTGAAACACTTAGCTTGAATTGTCCTGATGAATTTAAGGAGTGGTTAAGTGAGTTTAATGATAGGTATTTAAATTTTGGCCCTTTAGAAGACTTGTTAAAGCGATAAGTGAAGCCATGATTTTCCCATCCATCGACATACAAGGGTCAATCCTTTCTACCGACATTCTCGGTAAAATCCGCTCTGAACAAGCAACATTTCAACAGGGCAAAGATTTTAATCCTGACTATACCAATGCAAAACTAAAAGACGAAATAAGCCTGGCATGGCAGGAAGCCAAAGGGCAATGGAACATTTTTAAAAGCAAATTGTCACGATTGAAGGTGGGTGAAACCGGCACCACGGAAACCCGTAATTTTTGGATTTCTCCTCTGCTTACCAATCTCAGCTACAACCTTAGTTTCAACCGGGCTGCTGAAGAACTCAATGGCAAATTATTTCCCATTGGATACCGTGACAGCAGTTTGGATAATTTCCCTGTGTATATTGGCGGTTATCAAGAATCGCTGGACAAACGACCGGAAAACAAACAACTGCGGGTATCTCCACATGCTTTGCTGCAGGAGTATCTCAATTACAGCGAGCACCTTTATGGCATAGTGACCAATGGCCGTCAATTGCGTTTGTTGCGTGATGCCAGTCGCATTACCCGGCTAAGCTATGTAGAGTTTAACCTGGAGAAAATGATGGAAGAGGACTTGTATTCCGATTTCGTTATTCTGTACCGGGTGCTTCATGCCAGCCGGATGCCAAAAAGTGTGGGTAGTGGTGCAGAAAGCCTGATTGAGAAATATCATCAGGATGGTTTGGAAGCCGGAAGCACCATTCGGAGTAAGTTGGGGGAAGCAGTAAAAGGTGCTATTAAAAATTTGGCGAATGGATTCATTAATCATCCAAACAATACAGCGCTTCGCAAAGCTTTGGAAGAAGGGCTTGTAAACCCCGATGAATATTACCGGTACCAACTGCGAATCGTCTACCGTCTGCTTTTTCTATTTGTGATTGAAGAACGCAACCTGGTGTATGCAGACAGCAAAACACCGGAAACCAAACGTTTTAATCAAATCTATTTCAATTATTGCAGCCTGATCCGATTAAGGAAATTAGCGCGAAAGCTACTACCTCCAGAAGCTACCCGCCATTGCGATTTGTGGCAAGGCCTGGTGAGCACCTTCTCCTTATTCGAAAAAAAAGGATATTGGCGAAAAGCTGGGCATTATGAGCCTGCAAGGGGATTTGTTTGGTTATGATGCCATTGCTAACAACCGGTATGATTTGCATCAATGCTACCTAAGCAATGCTGTACTACTCAGCATCATTAAATCACTTACCTATTTTGAAAATGATAACGGGGTATTAATTGCCGTAAATTATGGTGGATTGGATGTAGAAGAATTTGGTTCTGTGTATGAAGGCTTGCTAGAACTAAAATTAGAGTTCAACAAAATTGAAGGTTCTGATAATTATTCTGTGAACTGGAAAAAGAAAGCCGGTGGCAGAGAGTTTCAATCTCACTATACACCCGAAGAATTGGTGCAGCCTTTAATCAAGCACTCTTTAGAATACCTTATTGAAGATATATTACTGCTTTACTCTCAAAAGAAAGTAAACAAGGAAAACACGATAAAGGCTTTGTTGAAATTAAAAGTATGTGATGTTGCCTGCGGCAGCGGACATATATTGTTAAGTGCAGCCCGTAGAATTGCATTGGCAGTAGCGAGGGTGCAAACCGATGAAGAACAACCAAACCCTTTGTCCATTCGTAAAGCAATGAAAGAGGTAGTGCGAAACTGTATTTATGGTGTAGATAAAAACCCATTGGCAGTAGAGCTTTGTAAAATTGCTTTATGGCTGGAAGCATACAACCCCGGAGAACCGCTTAACTTTCTAGATCACCATATAAAATGTGGCGATGCCATTGTAGGTCTGGCGCACCGCAGCGAATTAGAAAAAGGGAATTGCCGATGAAGCCTTTAAGACGCTGCCGGGTGATGATAAAGACATTGCGAAAGCATGGCGTGATAAAAACGTAAAAGAGCGCAAAGAAAGAATTGCCGATACGTTACAGCTAAAGGCGGAGTTTGAAAAAAGCACCGAAAATTCCGTGCAGGAAGCAATGGCAGAATACAAGACCTTTAACCAACTGCCCGAAACCACCCCGGATGAAATAGAACGCAAGGCAAAAGCTTACAAAAAATTTATAGATGGTAAGGGCTTTATCTTTTTAAAAGCGATGGCCGATACTCAGGTAGCTCAATTCTTTATTCCTAAAACAGAAGCCAATAAAGATTACCTGATGACCGATGCAGATTTCCGCCTGATATTAAGCGGATACAAAGGTTGGCAGGATAGAAAAGTGGCGAAGGCAACAGCAATTGCTTTAGAGCAAAGGTTCTTTCATTGGTTTATAGAGTTTCCGGAGGTATTCGATGAAGGAGGATTTGATTGTGATTTAGGTAATCCACCATTTCTGGGTGGACAAAAAATATCAACTGCCTTAGGTAATGCTACGTTGAATTGCATTCACTATGTTTATCCCCCTACGAGTGGAACTTGTGATCTAGTTGCTTATTTCTTTCGAAGGGCTTTTTCTTTGATAAAAACGCACGGCTTTATCTCTTTGATAAGTACAAAAACTATTTCTCAGGGAGACACACGCTTAGGCGGACTTGAAAAAATTCTTTTTGATGGTGGACGAATTAATCATGCTATAAGAAGTATAAAGTGGCCAGGTGAAGCTGCGGTTAAAGTATCACTTGTTACCATCTATAAAGGAATGTGGAGTAGAAGTATATTTTTGGAAGGTAAAGAAGTTCATGTAATTACCGCATATTTAGACGATGCAAAAACAAAAGGTAATCCATATGCACTAAATCAAAATGAAAATAAAAGTTTTATTGGTTCTTATGTTTTGGGTCTTGGTTATGTATTGGAGACTTCAGTTGCATTTGCGCTTATAGACAAAAATCAAAAAAATAAAATGGTGCTTTTTCCGTATTTGAATGGAGATGACCTGAATAATAATATAGACCAAAAACCAAGTAGGTGGGTAATTAATTTCTTTAGTTGGCCACTGAAACGATATGACGATGAAGAATGGGGAGCTTTGACTGCTAAAGAAAAGGAGAAGATACTGACCCGGATAAAAGAAAACAAAGTCGTTCCTTTTGCTCCTCCAAAATATGAGGGTTATGTTGCGTCTGATTTCCCTGATTGTTTAAATATTTTAGAAGAGCTTGTAAAGCCTGAGAGACAGAGATGGAAGAAAGATGCTAGAGGAATTGAAATTGAAGGTAAATATGCTTTACGTGAGCCGTTACCTGAATTCTGGTGGATTTATGGAGAGAAACGCCCAGCTCTATACAAAGCAATTGCTTCACTTGATAAAGTATCAGTTCATACAAGAGTTACAAAAACTCATGCTTTTGTTTTTGTACCAAATGGTTGGGTTTATTCTGAAGCCATTGTTGTATTCAAGGATGATCGCTTTTCATTGATGCAATCATCAATACATGAATATTGGGCTTGGAATTATTCATCGAGTATGAAAGGAGATAGAAGATACTCTGCATCCGACGCTTTCGAGACTTTCCCATTTCCACAAGATGCTTCCTCAAATCAGAATCAAAAGTTGGAGCAAATCGGAAACAAATATTATGAGTATCGACAGCAACTTATGCTGGGCATACAATTGGGTCTTACCAAAACCTATAATTTGTTTCATTGTAACGCCATCACTACTCAAAGCATTACCGATAAAGACAAATTGGTAATGGCTTTGCGAAAGCATTTAGATAAAACAACCAACACCATTTCTTTTGATGAAGCAACTAAAGGCATTCTCAAACTCCGGGAGTTGCATATTCAAATTGATTATGCTGTTTTAACTGCTTATGGTTGGAATGACATTGAACTTCGACATGATTTTTATGAGGTTGATTATTTGCCGGAGAATGATAGAGTAAGATTTACAATTCATCCGGATGCAAGAAGAGAAGTATTGAAGCGGTTGTTGGAGTTAAATCATAAAATACATGAAGAGGAAGTGAAGGCGGGGTTGTGGGATAAGAAAAGGACGTCTGGAAAGAAATCAAGGTCAGACGAAGTCAGCGAACCGGAAGTTGGATATGGTGGATTGTTCAATCAAGAAGGATGAAAGTGATGAGTAAAGAGTATGACAATATAGCTGAAGGTGATCATCGAAAGTTCCTGAATCTCCTCAGGGAGTCTCACGGGGAATCAGCTGTAGCACCATACATAAAAATGAACGTGGAGCGAATACTCATTCATTATATTGGTTGTACTTGGGGCGCATGTTACAATACTAAATTTAAAGAACTGATTCAACCTTATTTCGATGATGAAAAACTATTGGATAAAATACTCAGGACGGATATTATCAAGGAGAGATCGAACGTGCTGATTGGAGAAAGCGGAGCCAGAATATTTGATTTACTTCTGTTTGAACTTAACAATGCAACAGCCCGAGAATTCGGGATTACTTATATGAAGAGTTTCGAGGTGACATTTGATTGTAAAAGGAAGAATTATTGCAATTAGGTAGAAAATTGAAATTCTGGATCAGGTAACCTCTTAAGTTTAGCATGCGCCATTTAAATCCATTTTAACGAGTGCAATATCAGTCAGGCTACATATTAGAATCAGTAAGACAGCATCTTAAAGCTTATGCCAAGCAGCATAAGAAAGAAGCTGAGTTGAATGGTTTACTACGTTCACTCAGTACATTCAATGTTGAAACAAATTTGAATCTTGAAACACCAACTAACGTCCCATCCATCTTAGCGGTTGCAGTAAACATTCTTACGAGAGGGCTACCAACTTTGCCAAGCATTCATTTAGAGCAATATTTTGCAAATGCGTTTCAATTAACACACCGTGAAGACGAAATTGAAAGAGGGAGAATAGGGTTTCCGTTAGTGGAAAATGGGGTCACACAATCTGTCGCTGACAAATTCTATAAGGCACTCCATGTTGTAGACCCAAGTGCAAAAAATAGACTTCAATACCTGGATGTTTCCAATGTTGACAGCAGTTTTGAACGAGATTTCCTAATTAACCTGATCCCAGAACAACACAGCTACCTGGCCCAGTTACTTGAAAAGCAAAGAAGTCGTAGTTCATTTACCAGGGATAATAACCAGGGTAGGGTGGATATTAGTTTGGAGATACCTTATGATTTATCCAGGAATACGACCAACCGATTCAGAAGTCAGGTAGAAATAAAGCACCATAAGGCATATGTTATAGAAGTTGATGGAAAAAGATACCATACCGATTTAATTGATGATTTGAAAGATTTTGAGATAGCACAGCTTTCGAGATCCATCAACCACATAAAAGAAGACAGTGTTCATAGGGACGTAACTGAGTTTATTCAAAGCATTACCGCTGAGGAGT
Organism: Chitinophagaceae bacterium; assembly: GCA_016717285.1. Lineage (NCBI taxonomy): Bacteria > Pseudomonadati > Bacteroidota > Chitinophagia > Chitinophagales > Chitinophagaceae > Chitinophagaceae bacterium. The sequence goes on along the minus strand of JADKFU010000005.1, from coordinate 2,088,259 downwards.
TTGTAAAGACAGTCGAACAGAATTATACCGATCAAACTTACTTAACAAATCCGCTAACAGCATTGCCTTTGGCACCTTTTGGGATAGCAAGATTACAGTGCGTTTTTCTGCAATACCTCATCGCCAATTATGAAGCACTTATTCAGGAGCAAGCTGTAAGGATTGCAGTTGTTGAGCGGGATTTCCCTTGCGCTCATGCTGCTTTTGAGGATTTGTTTGGTTTACTGAATACATTAAATGACTTAGCACAGACACAAATTGCCTTACCAAAAATTGAGATAGAAGTATTCAGCACGTCGGAGTTTGTGAATAATCCTCTTCATGGAGGTAGGCAAGTAAAACCAATCGGGGATCTTAGCCACGCTAATTTTTATTTGGTTCTTGACATTTCCTTATTGCGAAGAGAAGGAGTGTTTAGGGAAGATGGTCAAATTTCAACCAATACCATTACAATACGCAGCGCACATTATGTTCATTACAAAACTCAAACCGGTGTACTCTCAGCACCTTCCATTACTTACCGTCCACTTGTTAATCAATTGCAGAATGAGTTATTTGAGCCAATCGAAGAAACATCCGGACTGCTTAAAAAATTGTTACAAGACATTTTCCGAAAACTGGACTTTAGGGTCGGTCAATTGCCCATATTGAACAGGGCCGTACAACTTAAATCTGTCGTTGGACTTTTGCCAACAGGTGGTGGTAAATCGCTCACTTATCAAATGGCTGCCATGCTGCAGCCCGGAACTACCATTGTTATTGACCCGATCCGTTCCTTAATGATTGATCAATATAATGGTTTGAGAGAAATGGGAATTGACAAGTGTGAGTTTATAAACTCCACACTCACCACAGCCGAAAGTGTTTTCAATCAGCATAACTTGTTGGCCAAAGGTCAGCTGCAGTTTCTTTTTGTTTCGCCTGAACGTTTTGTTATCGATGAATTCCGGAAAGCTCTTGACAATGCTGCCAAAGACGGACATTGCTTTGCATATGCAGTGATTGATGAAGTACACTGTGTTTCAGAATGGGGACACGATTTCAGAACGCCCTATTTAAACCTTGGTGATAATGCACAGCAATTTTGTCTTACCTATAGTGTTAACACCATTCCCTTGTTTGGATTAACCGCAACCGCATCATTTGATGTACTGGCGGATATTGAAAGAGAATTAAACATTAGGGAAGATGATGGTAATGCGGTTGTCCGTTTTGAAAACAGCGTGAGAGATGAAATAAACTATGCTATTCGCGAAGTCCCTAATAATTATGATGGATTAAATAGCCTTACAGAAAAAACCATCCGTGAAAGCACAGGTGCAAAAAAGCAAGATGCCATTTTTGGTTTTATAGGCGATAAAGAAACCGTACTTAGCGAATTCAATAATTCACTTGCAATAAATGCCATTGTAGAGAATTCGTTCAAGAACTATTTGCCAATATCTACGCGGCAGAACCTGATAAACTATACTGGTAGCGAAGAGGAAGCTTTAAAATATTACATCGCACAACTACATGATAGACTGTATATAAATGGTAACACATTTGGTAGTAGAATCGAACTAGAAAAAAGGATATACCGGTATGGTATTATCGTGTTTATGCCTCACAGGCAGGGTTGGCTTGGCATTCGCAACGGTTACAATTCACATGGCCTTTTCGACAATCCAAAATATGTTGAAATTGTGCGGCGGAATGAGACAGTCTACCATTATTTCCAAAGCGAAACGCTTGGATACTTTATGGGAGGCGGAGATGAAGACAATTCTACCAAAGTTGATCTGGAATCCTTCTACCACCTAAAAATGTTTATGGACAATGAAGAATCGGTAATGATAGCAACTAAGGCATTTGGCATGGGTATAGACAAACCAAATGTAAGGATGACGATCCACATCAATATTCCGCAGTCAATTGAATCTTTTGTGCAGGAAGCTGGACGCGCGGGCAGGGATGGAAAATTATCAACATCCATTATTTTATTCAACAACGATCGTCCTTCCTTAAGCAGCGAGTCCAATAAATATTATCACCTCGATAAGGATGTACTGATGTACTTCCACAAAAACTCTTTCAAAGGACAAATAAAGGAGAGGGTAATGATATTTGAATTGCGAAGCTGGATTACCTACCCAAATACGAATAATCTGCAAATGATTACAAACCAATTGAATGATTTGTATGGTCAAGATGACGTGCAGTTCAGCATCAAACCCGGCAGCGGTAAGAACCAGAACCGTATTTTCATCAATACTGTTGCTAGCATTAGCATTGGTTATGTTTACTTAGATACGCAACACACGGGCATATATCCTGATTTTGGTGATAGTGCTTTCTGTAACGAATTAGTTGAATGGCTTAAGAATATTTTGCCATTTAGTCAGATTACTGGCGTGCCTCCAATGAGGGCATGGCTGGAACAACTGGTTATTGACACCAAACTACAAATTGGCTTGGAAAAAATGCTTGCTGAAATGCAGATAGGTGAAACAAAAATCCTTCCTGTACCATTTACCAATCGTTACTATTCCAAAAGGGCAAAATCAAAAATGCTCTTTATTCTCAATAGGGAGCATTTGCAAAAAGTCCTGGCAACACAAGGCATTCAGCAATTGAAAGCTTCCGATAGTTTTATTGAGGCAACGATTGGGAATCGGTTAAAGGATGCTGTATTTGATAGCTTGGATTACCCGGAGTTCATCGAATCTTTGAAGATTAATAACGAGGCATTATTACAAAAGCTTCTCACTTTGGAAGATCCCTTAGCATTAGAATTGCAAAGAGCCTATTTTATTTCTCGAAGCCAGGATGATACTGCCAAAGCCATTTATCGGTTGGTATCAATCGGTATCATAGATTCCTATACAATAGATTACCAGAATAAGCTCTATAGCATCACGTTCACAAAAAAGAAAGAAGTTGATTACTACAAACCTTTAGAAGAACTAATTGCCCGGTACACTTCTAAGAATGTGGCCAAACGTGAAATTGAAAAATTGAAAGATGAAGCAAAGAAAGAAATCCAAGAAGGATCTGCAACAGTCATCAGCAAGTGCTTGGAACACCTCACCGATTTTATTTACAGCAAAATAAAAGAAAAACGCTTACAGGCCATTGATGATATGGTTCGGCTTTGCCAAACCTCTATCAGTATTAAAGATTCATTGGAGCAGAACAAGTATATAAAAGATGAGATCTATTACTATTTTAATGCAAAGTATTCGAGACCAAATTATGTTGAAGTTTCAACTGGTGAAGAAGCATCGCTATACACTGACCATCATGATGAGCTGGGAATTATAGAGACAATAGAGAAGTATCTGCGACTGGTTAATGATAGCAGAACAGGACAGTTGATAACGAATATTAAGCACCTTCGTGGTTCAACCATGAAGATATTGAGAGCTTATGACCGGCCTCAATTTAGAATATTAAAGGCCTACTCCTTATTTGTATTAGCAGATACCATTGGCGACCTCCTTAAAGAGGCAAAAAGCGAGTTTATTGACGGATGTATAAAATGGAAAGAAGAGCCTGATACTGATTTTGATTTTTCATCCTTTGTTCTCCTGTTCAAAGAAGAATTGCAAAAGCACATCCGATACAACGCGGAGGAAGCGTTTACTGGCATTGAAGACCATTACTACGCCCTTTACTATGCTACCTGGACCAGCAATTTCAACAAGCATTTTCTAATACCACAAAATTAAACCCATGGCATCACAAGAAGTATTAGTCGCATTGGAATCACTACACGTGGAACTGGACAAGCTCCAGCCGGCAATTAGGCATATAGAGGCAGCCCAGAAGGTTGTTAGCATTGTTCAGGCTATACCCCAAAAGCACCTGGATTTGCTAGAAGAAATAATTAAGACCGATAGTGAATTTAAAAATAGTCTTAAGAAAACTTTTGATGAGGAAATAAAATACATTTCTGGTGAAACCATAAAGCTCCAAGAGACAACCACCAAGATACAGGAGCAGGTAAAAGCCGAGCAGAAGGCATTGGCAAACCTGAGAGAAACAGTGCAGTCTTTTCATGAAAGGGTGGAAAAAATCAATTTTCCCGAAAGGCTAGATAAGTTGGATGCCAATGTAGCTGGTATAATGGCTGCAGTGCAGTCTGTGCAAAGCAGATTGGACAGCGTAGAAAGAAACATAACGGACAGAATGAAAGATATCACAAGCTATTTGAAAGAAAGTGTTACCGGATTACATTCTTCGATGGAGCAAACAAAATCATCAATTAAAGAGAGTATTCATTTAGCTTCTAAAAGGAATCGGGTTCTTACATATGTTACGTGGGGAGTGATTGTGATAGTGGGTGTGATAATAATTGTGGCTGTTCAATACAAAAACATAGAAAAATTTATTAAATAAAAAGTAAGGATGATTAATTTTCTGAATTTAGAACTTGGGCTCAATTTTAAGAACGGCGCATTTACTGAGTTAGAGGAAAATTTGATGGTTGATCAAGAGTTGGGGAATATCCAAATCTGGAAAGCATTTTCTGGGTTGGCCAAGGTTCTAAGGTAAGATGAAGTGGTAATGAATTGAAAACGAATAACATTTGAATTGTTAGAATTTAGAATTAAGTTGGTAAGAGTTTAAGGACCAGGAATCATGATTGAAAATTCATTATCAAATATTTTTACAGAACCTGATGGTTCTATTTTCAGCGATGGCTCTATTGACCCAATGGGGCTTCGTATTATATGGACTTCAATGGGGAATAGAATATTCGGCAACAGATTAAATACCATCAGCACCGACATTCGTTTTTTCACGTTAAATCTTTTCAACATTCCATTATTGCCACCTGCGAAAAAGAATTTGCAGAACAAATTACGGCTCTTGTTGGCACAACTCCCTATAACAACCCTTCCGATCTACAAGACGGGTTAGTTATTTTTCTCGAGTGTTTAATGACGCACTCACTTTTAGAAACGCGCCAGAAGATGCGCGACGAGCAAATAGGAATGATTCCAGGGATGTCAAAACTGCAGACCAAAATAACTGGACATTCACCAGATAAAATGGTAACCGAAATTGAGGTTAATAGAAGCAAAGGAATACTGATACGCCATCATTTGCTTGGTATCCACGGTAGACATAAAAATCCTTTCCGTGAGATGAAAATATTCGGAACTGTCAACTATTATCAGAATAGGGAAATATGGAAAGAAGCAGAACAAATATTTTCAGTTCAACCTTGGCGTGCTCTTCGAGATAAGTTGATTGAGCTAATGGGGACGCGAGTTCTTTCCGCAAGACCCAATAGCACATCTTATCTCAAAATGAAGGTAAATGAACCTGAGTTTAAAGAGCTAATCAGGGAATTACAGCCACTATATTTTGCTTGTTTGCAGCCGAGCGTTTTCAGAACACAACCATTAGTGAGGTTTTGGGAAGCACGGTTGGGTTTGTTGGAAGGGACTGCATATCTTCTTTATTCTGAGCTAAAGAAAAATGTGAGTAAGCTAAATGATAATGAATGGCCTGATTATACGTCAATCATAAAGAGTGCAGAACAAAAAGAAACGAATAAAGAAGGAACTCAACTTAAAGCTATTTGTGCCATTGAGCCTTTGCTTGCATGTTTTGAAAAAGTATCCAACCGTTTATTGGCACGAAGAACTGCTACTGTTAATGAACTGATTTCTTTTATTGATAACTGGCGAACGTCTAGCACAATTTCGGTCAATATTATCCAACCTTTCTTGCGAGAAGATTTTATGAATGAAAGTGCTTTGCAACGATTAAAAGAGCTTTTGCATATTTTTTCATCTTCAAGCAACTCCAGAGACTTTATTTTAAAGATAATTGACTATCATAAAAAAATAATGAATGAACGTGGGGTATTACCTTGGATTAGTATTTCAAATGATGGTGAGATAAAGCATCACCGGCCATATTATTTCACGACTGACCAATTGGCGAGGCTTGCGTTTGAGGAATGGGTGAACGCATATTACTTACCCACTGTCTTCCGTCTTTACAAAGGACTTTACACGAACTAATGAAACTATACGACCAATACAGAAAAGCAGTTGAAGAATTGGGCACCATTAACATTGCCTGGTTTACCACATTCAACTTTGACCCTGAATTGTTGGAAAGATTTCTCCTTCCGGCTCTCATTGACAAACCATCTTCTGAACTCAAAACTGCCGAAGATTATGAGGCATTGAATCTAGAGTTACAAGAAAAGAACATAAAGGTATGGTATGATTATCGTGCTTTAAATCTTAGCAGTAGAAAGCAAACTACCACTCCCGTAGTTCCTTTTAATCCGGCAGAATATTATCAGGCATTAACTACGGAAGCAATTTTTCACCCAAAGGTTATCTTTTTAAAAGGCGAGAATGGAGCATGCATCATAAGTGGCTCAGCCAACCTTAGCATTACAGCTTGGAGCAGCAATTGCGAATCGGTATTGTTTCGAAAAATAGAAACCATTGAAAACGCGAAACAAGTACTTGATTTTTTTGAATACCTACGTGCTGATGTTAGTCATTTAAGAAAATGGGCCGGTCGTTTAAGCAGAGAAAAATCAAAATGGAATTTTGTCTTTACCAATCCCAAAACTAATTTGTTGGATGAACTAAATACCGGTAGTAGTAAACTAACCGTGTGGTCACCATATTTCTCTAAAGATTTAATGAAATTGGCGAAGCTATTTCGTGATGCCGGATTTAAGAATCTATCGCTCGTGCCAGATAAAAGTAACGGAAAAGTTAGAATTACACCGGAGCAAATTAGTGAAGTAGCAAAATCAAAATTTGTTGAGTTGAATCTCATACCTTCCAACGAAACCGAAGAACAGTTTCGTCATGCTAAGGTTTGGCTTACAGATAAGGTTATTGGAGTAGGGTCCTGGAATTTTTCTAACAGAGCCACCGGAGTGGGCGTAGCTATCAACGAGCGTAATATTGAAGCGGGCATCATTGAAAATATTTCAACTAAAGAAGAGGAAAGACTAACGGCAAATCTGATACCGTATAAATTACCACTTGGAACTACAAAAGATGAGTTAGATGAGGAGTGGGAAGGTGCGCTTAGTAATTATACTTTCAGTTGTATCATTTATGCTGACTGGCAAACCTTCCGCTATAAGATTGACGAACAGTTTCAACTGAGTGAATACAAGGTAGAGTTACCAGATAGCCCTTCTGAAAGAATTGCTCTTAATCGGCTAAATGACTACTCTTTCTTAGATAGGATGAGGCGAGTATTGAAGGATAAATCTTTCAGTATTTACAAAGGAGAAGAATTGGTGTTTGAAGGGTATCTCCAGGAAATAAATTGTTCAAAACGCCAACCATACGGCTATATCAGTTTACAAGATGCACTGCTAGCGCTTATTGAGAATCCCCATAAAGCCTCTACACAAAAGCGGGTGCTTTATAGTCTTAACAATAAGGACGATTTATTTGGAGAAGATGTGCCATCGGAAATGTTTGAGTATCGGAATACAGATTCATACTATACAATGTTTGTTGCGATGCAAAAACTTAATGGATTAGTGGAAGAAGCGAAAGACCTAGAAGATTTAGGCTATAGAAAACCGGGTTCTTTGCAAAATATAAAAACGCTGGTGCAGGAATCACTGCAGGCCTGTTTTAAGAAATTCGATAAAGAAAAGATAGATGATGAACTACTGTATCACTGGTTTCTTGTAAACGAGCTCAACTCTTGCGTGAAGTTGTTTAATTCCAAAGCAGAAGAAAATATGAAGTTTGTTCAGCCTATCGCAGGATTAGAAAAAGAGTTAGTAGAAATAAAACAGAAATTGAAGTATGAAACGGGAGATGAAAAATTTATGCAACTGTTAGAAAAAGAGCATTACGATGTTTCATGAAATCACACCGGCATCACTTTGTCAGTATGTCAACTTCTTTTTAGAGAAAGAAGATTGGCAGTACGACCCCAATGACCATCCTACCATGCAGAAGTTGCAAGCGGAAGGTGCGGCCAAAGCATGGAATTTACTCTGTAAACAAGGATTGGCGCTAATCAGCGATGAAGTAGGAATGGGAAAAACATTACAGGCTCTTGCGGTAATGGTTACGCTCTGGAAACAAAAACCTAATGCCAAGGTATTGCTTTACGCTCCCAACAGAAACGTAGCGCTGAAATGGGAGAAAGAATATGAGAACTTCATTCGTTATCATTTTCGCGAGCCGGATGATGTGGTGTGCTCGTCTATCAATCATAAACCATTACGAAGCGCTTTCTTATGTGAAAACCATGTGATGTTAATGGAGACGGTGAATAAACGCTGGCCATCTTTTCTAATCAATAGAATTTCTTCTCTCAGTCATTTTGGTTCACCTAAAATTGACCAAGCTGCTTTAGATAATATGGGAATTGATATTAAGCGGTCTTTTCCTAAAGATGAAAGTGTGATACAGCAAGAGGCCTTCATGGTAAAGTTAGCCGTAAAGAGTAACCAACGCATACGTGAAATGCTGAGTAGTGAGGAACCGGTACCAATAGATTTGCTGATTATTGATGAAGCTCATTATTTGAGAAATGCAGATGGTGAATCAAACCGGAGCAAAATAGCACATGGTTTATTTTCAGGTCGAAATTTAAACGGACAGGGCAAACTTGATTTTATTCCACTTGCTGAAAAAGTGTTGCTGCTTACAGCTACTCCTAATCACTCAACCTCAAGAGACATATCCAACATCATTAGTTTTTTTAAGCCTGAATGGAAAAACAAAAAAGAAGATGACTTGCTGCGGGAAATTTGCATTCGCAGGTTCAGACGGTTGAACGGCAAAACAAAACATGAATACCGGAACGAAATTCCTGAACGGGTAGAAATGAAGACCCTTACAGAAAAATTATTTTTTGCTGCCTATCAAAAAAGTTTGGTTGTTGAGCAATCAAAAAAGCCGGCAGATGATAAACGCATGAATCCATATCGTATCATGACCGGATATTTAGAGGGGTTTGAATTTTTGCCAAAGGAAGAAGACAAACATGAAGACAAGAAAATGCAGGAAGACTTTCATAGAGCAGATGATACAAAGGTGATTATTGAATTATCAAAAAAATACCGGCAAAGTTACGGAAGAAACAAATCACCGAAACACCCTAAATATGACAAACTCGCGCGGCACTTAAGCCCCGAAGGTAAAGACATTGCAGAAAAAATGCGCAAGAGGTTGGTTTTTGTAAGACGAATTCCATCGGTGAAAGAAATAGCTGAGCGCATTATTGCTGATTATGATAAATGGCTTCTGCAACTGCTCAAGCCCCCTAAATACAAGAAACAAAATTTCAATTATGCCACACTAAGAAGAACATACTGGAAAAAAATTGATGCAAATAAAGAAGCTGATGAAGACGAGACGAATTTAAGCAACATTAAAACGGACGAAGATGAAATGGATGGCATACCGTATTCAAAAGTGCTTGACCTTTTCGTTGTAAAGAAAGATGCTGGTAGGAAATATAAAAGCACGGATTGCTCCAACTTTCGTTTACGTTTCGGTAGAGATGTGCAGATTTTTTCTGTATTTTTTGAACCGGCAGTTGATTATGAAAGTAGCCCTTACCGAATTAAAAGAATCCCAAAGTCTGATGACGGGAAAAAATTCTATTACCTGGATGCTGTTAGGGGTGCACGACTTAAAAAATTGACTGATAGTCCAGAGAAGGCAGACTTGCAAGATTCCTTTGATATAGATGTCCCAAACAATTACGGGGATGTAAATCTCGAACTACAAACTCTTATCGGAATTTTTCTCAAAAAGAATATTGTCAATGCTGCAACGGAAAGGACAGCAAAAGCCGTAGAGGAATACAAACAATGGTCAGTTTACGAACGAGAAGCATTCAGCACATATCTTAATAAGGGAGTTCTGTTGGCTTCACCTTTTGTTGTGCATTTATATTGTTGGTATAAAGAAGCGCAGAAAAATAGTTCACGAGGCGAGGATTTGTATAAGAATTTTTGTGGTCGCGTTGGGAAGGAATTGCAAGCGTCTGGCCTTGAATATTTGATAGTTGAAGCTATCGTTAGTTTCCGTTTATTCTACAAAAAGGAGTTAGCGAAAACCGGAAAAGAGTTATTGCGCTATTCATTTACTTTCCTGCAAAACGTTCCACCTGTATATCCTTATTTTGGAGGTAGTAAACGTCCTTCTATTCTTACCGCATTTAATTCACCATTCTTCCCAAATGCGTTAGTGGCAACCTCGGTATTACAAGAAGGCGTTGACCTGCATTATCAATGTTCAGAGGTGATACACTATGGAATAGCCTGGACACAAGGAGATAATGAACAGCGTGTGGGAAGGGTTGATAGGATGAATGGTAAACTTGAAATCGCACTGACAGAAAGGGAAGACGCTACACTTCCGATACGATATCCCTACCTTGGAAAAACATTGGATGAATCGCAGCTTATTCGTTTTGCAAATAAAAAGTTTTTTGCGGAAAAACTGATTGATGAATTAAAGGTGCCGAATGAATCTAAGGATGTAAACCTTCTTCAATCATTTGAAGGAGAAAACTGGTCAACTTTCTTTAAGAAGCCACAACCCAAGGCGGCTGTAACAGAACCCTTTGGTGTAACACTGGCAGATTTTGAAGGAATTATTCCTTCGCCAATAGCTCCTAATGCTAAGCACTATAGTGCGATGAAGCAGTCGATTCTTAAAACTCTTTCATGGCATTTCAAAAATGAACTTGTAGTTTACGATAGTCATCCCGAATGGATAGGAGCTATTAAGCATAAACGTTCCGAGGAAAGAGACCAGCCAGTATTGCTGAAGTTAGAATACTACGAACCTGGAATGTTTTATTTGGGTAAACCGGTATACTTATTACAGTTAAAATCACCTCTTACTAAGCGCGGACAGCATTTAGATGACAAAAGAAGCTTCGGCAGGTTAAAACAGGAATATGAGCAACTTCCATTTTTGAAAATTTGTTTGGATGAACAGAATACAAGGAGCAAATTCAAGTATTATGTTCGTGCAGATTTACCGGTTATCTGCCATCATGATGGCACAATGAACCTTAGTATAAACGAGCTTATACTTACTACCAAGGAACTTATTCACTTCACAGATGAGTTGGAAAAGCAGATACTGAATATTGACATTAAGAATGACGAGGTCATTGATGATGCCGATGAGCGTATCCCTCAAGGAGAACTATTATCACAGGACCGAATCCCGTCAGAAAAATACACTGGCTGGGAAGTGGATTCATATCGGCATCTTTTAACTCGGGGAAAAAAAATGGAACCTCAATACCACAGTGATAACTATGCTTTCAATCATTCAGAGGCGTTTATCAGACAAATTTCACTTACGATTGGAACAGAAAAGCAGGTTTGTGTCTATGAGCAGGATGCCCTTGTAGATGAAATTAAGCTTTTAGAAAAAGTTTTAGTTTCAAGTTATTTAAAAAAGATTTAATAGAAAAGCACAAGGTTCAATCACAAAAGCTTTATTATTTTATATTTGGGTTTTTAACCCTCGATGTTATAGTCAATCCTTTTTGAACATCGGTTTGCTTTTCACCATACCCATCTTCAGAAAAAGCCCATTCCAGCATTGCTCGATCATATTCCATTTTCATTTCTTTTTTTGAAATCCCTTTTCGAAAATTATACGCAGGAGTATTTTTAATGGAGGGATTTGCAGAATGAAAGCTTGAAATTTGTTCTTTCACTGACATAAATACTTTTTCTTCTTTTTCTTTATCATAATCCTTGCTTTCGTTGTATTCGATCAGTCGAAACTGATGCCAGTTAATAGCAATGTTTTGTAAGGTCCGGTAATTACCTTCAAGGGGAATTCTTTTAAGCCATTTTATGAATTGCGATAGTGCAGGAGTAACGGGATACTCCTCGAACTGCATATCACTCCAAATCTTTTTAAACTCGTTGTGAATATCAAGTTTGCTTTCATGTATTGAAGGGAATTCAACAACTAACTGACTAATTCTATCATACAAATCAGGGAGCAATTTCTTTTTCAATTCCGTCAATGGTAGATTACTTGCGAATACAGGTATCACAGAAACATAGCTCGGCCTACCATCTCCTAATCTTCTAATACAGAATTTCCCTTTGTTTGCTCCTGAACTTTCAGTTTGCAATGCAGTCATTAGTTTTTGCTGCACATTTGGAAGTAAGGCATGAACTTCATCAAGGAACAACACATTATTTGCGGCTTCAATAAATAATCCTTTCTTATCTTCAATGGCGCCGGTGAATGACCCTTTTTTATGTCCAAACAATTCACTTTCTGCCATTGTATCTTCGGAAAAGGCAGCACAGTTTGCTTGAATAACTACCTTTTTTAGTTTCTCAACAGTTATCGACTTTACCCATTTTGTTTTCCCAATTCCCCTTTCCCCTAAAATCAGAATTGAAAACCTTCCCGGGTTTTTGAGAAAATATTCTAAAAGATCATTTGGTTTCATTGTATTAAATTGATTAAATGTAAGTAAAAAACTTACATGTATATTCTTAAAGTAATGATTATCAATGAAAAAGTATTGGCACAGATTTGATAATGGGGATTGTGTAAAAAACAGTTACCATGCCAAACCAAATTTTAGAGTTCTATTTGACATACCATTTCATGCTGAAGGGTTGGGATAGAAGTATTGATGCAGCACTTCTTTACAAGGTACTTCCCTATGTAACCGTAAGTAGTTCGGAAAAGCTTCTTGCAATCATTACACCTTCCTTTCTTTCCCAGAAAGGGGTTACTGTTAAGGCCGATAAATGCCTAGTAATAGTTCTAAATCAAAAAGTATTGAAAACGGCTTTTTGGTGTGATCATCCAAACTATTTGTTCAAAAAGGAAAAGCAATCTGAATTTCAAATCATCTACTAATGCACATCCTCAAAATCATCCACGGTTACCCACCCAACTACAATGCCGGTTCGGAAGTTTACAGCCAGTCCATCTGCAATGAGATTTCAAGACAGCATCACCTTTCCGTTTTCACCAGGGAAGAAAACCCTTACGCGCCTGACTTTACTATCCGGCATCAAAAACAAAATGATAACCTGGATTTTTACTTTGTAAATAACCCGCAAGGCAAAGATGGTTACCGGCATCAGATACTGGATCAAAAATTTGCAGAACTCATAGCTGAAATCAGACCGGACATTGCCCATATCGGACACCTTAACCACCTTTCAACAGGCATGGTTGACGAACTTAACAAGCAGCATATTCCAATTGTATTTACACTCCACGATTTTTGGCTGATGTGTCCACGAGGTCAGTTTTTAACGCGGAGCATTGGGGAAAGTGACAATTTCCGCTTATGTTCCGGTCAACAAGACCACAAGTGCGCAACTGATTGTTACAAGGTCTACTTCAGTGGAAGGAAAGCTGATCAGGAGGAAGATAATGAACAATGGGCCGGGTGGGTACACCGAAGAATGATTGAAACGAAATCAATTATTGACAAGGTGGACCTCTTCATTGCACCTTCGAACTTCCTGCGTACACGGTTCATCCGGGATTTTCAAGTTCCTGAAGATAAAATCATCTATCTGGATTATGGCTTTCCTACCGGGTATTTGACTCGGACAGATAAATCTATGAAGAAAAAGGAATTCACGTTTGGCTATATCGGAACACACAATCCCGCTAAAGGTATAAACCAACTGATAGAAGCATTCAAGCAAATCGGAGAACCGGCAGCGCTTAAAATCTACGGTAGAAACAACGGACAAAGTACCGAGGCATTGAGGTCTCTTGCGGCTGATTCAAAGAACAAAATTGAATTCTCGGGCGAATACATCAATCACAATCTTGCAGATGATGTTTTTTCAAAAGTGGATTGCATTGTAGTTCCTTCTATCTGGGCGGAGAATTCACCACTTGTAATTCATGAAGCTCAGGCTTGTAAAATTCCTGTTATCACAGCTGATTTTGGTGGCATGAAGGAATATGTTCAGCATAAAGTGAATGGGTTATTGTTTAAGCACAGGGATGTGGATTCGTTGGCTGCACAAATGAAGTTTGCCGTGGCAAACCCTCAACTGTTGAAGGAATATGGGGAAATGGGATACTTATATTCCACGGATGGAAATGTTCCGGACATTCAAACTCAT